>NZ_JBFTRG010000025.1:0-80553 GCF_056399425.1 Variovorax sp. 01N429
GGGGTGCCGAGGAGCGGAGCTTTTCGTGGATCAGGGCCGCGCGTGTTTGAGCGCAGCGAGTTTGCGCGGACCCCACGAAAAGCGAGCACCGCAGGTTGCCCGTAGCGCAGCGAAGGGACGCCCACAGCAGGGTCGCCTTTTCTTTGCTTCCTTTCTTTTGGCGAAGCAAAAGAAAGGAAGTCGCCCGCCGGGGCGAGTCCCGGCCAACGGCCTAACCAAGCACGCCACCCCATGACCCTCCTAAAAGTCCAAGACCTAGGCAAGTCCTTCGGCGGCGTAAAAGCCGTAGACGGCATCACCTTCACCCTCCCCCCCGGCGAGCTCCTGGCCCTCATCGGCCCCAACGGCGCAGGCAAGTCCACCACCTTCAACATGGTCAACGGCCAACTCAAGGCAGACCGCGGCTCCATCCTCCTCGACGGCGAAGAACTCGTAGGCCGCAAGCCTAGAGAGATCTGGCGCATGGGCGTAGGCCGCACCTTCCAGATCGCCGAAACCTTCGCCTCACTCACCGTGGCCGAAAACGTGCAGATGGCCTTGCTCTCCAATGACCACAAACTCTTCACGACGTGGCGCCGCGCAGCCGACCACAAGCGCGACGAAGCGATCGAATTGCTCGACCAGGTCGGCATGAAGGCGCAAGCCGACCGCCCCTGCAGCGTGCTCGCCTATGGCGACGTCAAACGCGTCGAACTCGCGATCGCGATGGCCAACCGTCCCAAGCTCCTGCTCATGGACGAGCCCACCGCCGGCATGGCCCCCAAGGAACGCAACTCGCTGATGGCGCTGACCAAGCAACTGGTCGTCGATCGCGGCATGGCGGTGCTCTTCACCGAGCACAGCATGGACGTCGTCTTCGCGTATGCCGATCGAATGATCGTCCTCGCGCGCGGGCGGCTGATCGCGCAAGGCAAGCCGCTGGAGATCCGTGACCATCCGAAGGTGCAGGAGGTGTATTTCGGCAGCGGCAAGACTTTCGAGAAGATCGCGGAAAAGGCGGCGGCGGTGAACGCGGCGGTGGGAGAAAGCGCATGAGTTCGCACGAGGTATTGCTCGAAGCCAAGGCACTTTGCGCCTGGTACGGCGCTGCGCAGATCCTCTACGACGTCGACCTCGAAGTGCGGCGCGGCGAAGTGGTGGCGCTGATGGGGCGCAACGGGGCGGGCAAGTCGACGACGCTGAAGGCGCTCATCGGCATGCTCGGCAAACGGCGGGGCGCTGTGCGCTTTCTCGACCATGACATCTCCAAGAGCGAGCCGCATCAGGCCGCGCGGCTGGGCCTGGGCTTCGTGCCGGAGGACCGTCGCGTGTTCACCGATCTGAGCGTGATGGAGAACCTCGAAGTCGGCAAGCAGGACGCACGTCGCTGGAGCGATGGCACCGACGCGCCGCTGTGGACGCCCGAGCGGCTCTTCAAGCTGTTTCCCAATCTCGGCGAGATGCCCCATCGCCCGGGCGGGCGCATGAGCGGTGGCGAGCAGCAGATGCTCACGGTGGCACGCACATTGATGGGCAATCCCTACCTCGTGCTGCTCGACGAGCCTTCCGAGGGTGTTGCGCCGGTGATCGTCGAGCAGATGGCCAACATGATCCTGGAGCTCAAAGGGCAGGGCGTGAGCATTCTCTTGTCGGAGCAGAACATGCACTTCGCGGAGCTGGTGTCCGACCGTGCCTATGTGCTGGAGAAGGGGCAGATCCGCTATCAGTCGACGATGGCCGACCTGGCCACCAACGACGAAGTACGCCGTGCATACCTGAGTGTCTGAGCATCGATTTTTCAACCACGAGGAGTGAAGACCATGACGACCATGCATCTCACGCAACGCAGAACTCTCTTGAAGTCCGCAGCCGCCTTCGGCCTGATCGGCGGGCTGGGTGCCTCGGCACCGCTCTTCGCAGCTTCGAAGATCAAGCCGGCATCCAACGCGGCGCTGATCGTCGTCGACGTGCAGAACTGCTTCATCGATGGCGGAACCTTGCCGGTCAAGGGTGGTGCCGAGGTCGTGCCGATCATCAACAAGCTCGCCGGATCCTTCGACAACATCGTCGTCACGCAGGATTGGCACACGCCGGGCCATGCCTCCTTCGCGAGCACTTACGCGGGCAAGAAGCCGTTCGAGACCACCAAGCTGAGCTACGGCACGCAAGTGCTTTGGCCGGACCACTGCGTGCAGGGCACGGACGATGCCGCGCTCAACAAGGATCTGAAGCTGCCGACGGCGCAGATCATCATCCGCAAGGGCTTCCACAAGGGCATGGACAGCTACTCCGCATTCGAGGAAGCCGATCACAAGACGGCGACCGGGCTTGGCGGCTACCTGAAGGCACGTGGCGTGAAGACAGTGTTCGTCACCGGGCTCGCGACGGACTTCTGCGTGGCCTGGACGGCGATGGATGCGCGCAAGGCGGGCTTCGATGTCTACGTGATCGAGGATGCGACGCGCGCCATCGACCTCAACGGCTCGCTCGCCGCGGCATGGAAGCAGATGACCGCCAAGGGCGTCAAGCGCATTCAATCTTCCGATATCGAAAGCGTGTGACACCGACCCGCCTCACGGTCAACGGACGCGGCGTCGAACTCACCGCGCCGCGCGAGGCGACGCTCCTGCACGTATTGCGCAACGACCTGGGCCTGAACGGGCCCAAGTACGGCTGCGGCCTCGGGCAATGCGGTGCCTGCACGGTGTGGGTGGACGGCGTGGCCGCGCGTTCGTGCGTGATTCCGGCGCACGGCGTGGCGGGCCGCGCCATCACCACGCTCGAAGGCCTCGGCTCGCGTGATCGATGGCACCCCGTCCAGCAGGGCTTCGAAGACGCACAGGCGGCGCAATGCGGCTATTGCCTGAGCGGCATGGTGATGCAGGCAGCAGCATTGCTCGCCCGTGAGCCGAACCCGAGCGAGGCTCGAATCCGCAGCGAGCTGTCCGGCAATCTCTGCCGTTGCGGCACGCACGTGGAGATCGTGGCGGCCGTGCAGCGCGCGGCACTGTCGATGGCGAGGGACGCGGCTTCGTGACTCGGCGCGCCGACCAGCCCCGCACGCGCAGCGATTTCCTCCATGCCGACGGCGTGCTCGTCGTCGTGCGCGACACGCCGCCGGCACCGCCCCCGGCAAAGGGACAGCCGGCGCTCATCGCAGGCAACCCGGCAGAGGGGCCGGAGGTGTTGGTCGCGATATGGGACGACGGCAGCGTGACCGCGCTGAACGGCCATGTCGACCTGGGCACCGGCATCCAGACCGCGCTGTCGCAGATCGTCGCGGAAGAGCTCGATGTGTCGCTGGCGCAGGTGCGCATGGTGTTGGGCGACACCGCCAAGGCGCCCAACCAGGGCGCGACCATCGCGAGCGCATCGATCCAGATCCATGCCGAGCCGCTTCGCCGCGCGTCGGCACAGGCGCGCGCCTGGCTCGTTGCGCAGGCATCGGAGCAGCTTGGCGTACAGCCTTCGCTGCTGAAGGTGCGCGATGGCCGGGTGCACGCCGGAGACGATCCGGCCTTCAGTCTCGGCTTCGGCGAACTGGTCGCCGGCGCGCGCACGGTGCTGCAGCTTGATCCTGCATCGCGCTTGAAAGACCCTGCCGACTACCGCATCGTCGGCAGCCGCATTCCGCGCGTCGATATCCCTGCCAAGCTCACTGGCGAACTCGTCTTCGTGCATGACATGCGCGTGCCGGGCATGCTGCACGGCCGTGTCGTGCGCCCTCCGTATGCGGGGGCGGACCATGGTGACTTCATCGGCAATACGCTCGAATCGGTCGATGAATCGTCGATCGCCCACATCCCCGGAATCCGCGGCGTGGTCGTCATTCGCGACTTCGTCGGCGTGGTTGCGGAACGCGAAGAGCATGCCGAGCAGGCCCTGCGTGAACTGCGCGTGACCTGGAAAGCATGGCCCGGCCTGCCCGCGCTCAGCGATCTGGAAGGGGCATTGCGCAACAACCCTTCGACCCAGCGCGTGCTGGTCGACGAAGGCGACGTGGACCGTGCACTTGCGAGCGCCGCGAATCCGATGCCGCGCACCTACGTGTGGCCCTATCAGATGCACGCGTCGATCGGGCCCTCGTGCGCAGTCGCGCAGTGGGAGCCCGAGGGCGATGACGGCTACAAGCTGCGCGTGTGGGCCGGTTCGCAAAACCCGCACGTTCTGCGCGCCGATCTTGCAAAGCTGATGGGCCTCGACGACCTAGCTGTCGATGTCGTGCGGATGGAAGCGGCCGGTTGCTACGGACGCAATTGCGCCGACGACGTGGCGGCCGACGCGGCCCTGCTCGCGCGCGCAGTGAGCGCGCCCGTGCGAGTGCAACTCACGCGCGAACAGGAGCATGCGTGGGAGCCCAAGGGCGCCGCTCAGTTGATGCAGATCCGCGGCGGGCTCGACGCTGACGGCAATGTTGCGGCTTACGATTTCGAAACCTCCTATCCATCGAACGGTGCGCCGACGCTGGCGCTGCTGTTGACGCGCACCATTGAACCTGTCGCCCAAGCCTTCGAGATGGGCGACCGCACCGCCCGCCCGCCCTATGCCTACGCAAACCTGCGCGTCAAGGTCAACGACATGGCGCCCATCCTTCGGGCTTCATGGCTGCGCGGGGTGTCCGCGTTGCCGAGTTCGTTTGCGCACGAGTCCTACGTCGACGAACTCGCGACGGCCGCGGGCCTTGACCCCGTCGCCTTCCGCCTGCGCCATCTGCACGATCCGCGCGCCGCGGACCTCGTGCGCGAGACGGCACAGAAGGCAGGCTGGCGCATGCGCACCGGCCCGCAAGAGAACGCCGATGGCGGGCTGGGACCCGGTGGCGACATTCTTTTTGGGCAGGGCTTTGCCTATGCGCGCTACGTGCACAGCAAGTGGCCGGGCTTCGGGGCCGCATGGTCCGCCTGGGTTGCGGATGTGGAGGTCAACCGAAAGACCGGCGAGGTGCACGTACGCCGTGTCGTGGTTGGGCATGACGCCGGCCTCATGGTCAACCCGGCGGGCGTCGAACACCAGATTCATGGCAACGTGATCCAGACGACGAGCCGCGCGCTGAAGGAGCGGGTGCAGTTCGCGCCGCAGCGAGCGCCGGACGCCGAAACGCTCCCCGGCGTGCGGCCTTCAGGCGTGGTCGCGAGCCGCGAGTGGGGCAGCTACCCGATCATCAACTTCCGCGAGGTACCGGTCATCGAGGTGATGCATATGCAGCGCCCCGGAGAGCCGCCGCTCGGCGCGGGCGAATCGTCTTCGGTGCCGGGAACGGCGGCGATTGCCAACGCGATCTTCGATGCGACGGGCGTTCGCTTCCGGTCACCGCCGTTCACACCGGAGGTGGTGCTTGCGGCGTTGAATCCACTCGCGGCGCCGACGCCAGCGGGCGAGGGCGATGGTCCGCAGCCGAGGCGTGTCGAGCCGCTTCGCGAGCCGCCTGCTGACGCGCGGTGGCCTCGTCGCAGAGGTCTGTGGGCCGGACTCGCCGCGCTGGTCGTCGGCGGCATAGGGGTCATCGCGGGTTCCATGGGCTGGCGCTCCGCCATTGCGCCGGTGTCTTTCAGTGCACCGGCCTACAGCGAATCGATCATCGAGCGCGGCCGCACGCTCGCAGCACTCGGCGACTGCGCGGTTTGCCACACGGCAACCGGCGGCAAGCCCAACGCCGGCGGGCGCCCGATGCAAACGCCCTTCGGCACGATCTACACCACCAATCTCACGCCCGATGCCGAGACAGGGCTTGGCCGCTGGTCGTTCAGCGCCTTCCAGCGGGCGATGCGCGAAGGCATTTCGCGCGACGGCCATCATCTTTATCCGGCATTTCCGTACATGGCGTTCGCGAAGACCAGCGACGACGATCTGCAGGCGCTCTACGCGTATTTCATGTCATTGACGCCGGTCAGCGCCGAAACACCGAAGGCGGACCTGAAATTCCCCTTCGGCGCGCGGCCGCTCATGGCGGGGTGGAATGCGCTGTTCCACGATCCTTCGCCGATGCAGCCCGTTGCTTCGCAGAGCGCGGAATGGAACCGCGGCGCCTACCTCGTCAATGGGCTGGGCCACTGCGGCGCCTGCCACACGCCGCGCAACGCACTGGGCGCGGAGCAGGGCGGCACCGCGTTTCTGTCGGGCGCGATGGTGGACGGCTGGGAAGCGCCGGCGCTGACTTCAGTATCGACATCCGCCGTTCCGTGGAACGCCGAATCGCTCTACAGCTACCTCCGCCACGGCCACGCGAAGAACCACGGCATTGCAGGCGGTCCGATGGCGGAAGTCGTGCGCGAACTCTCAGCAGTGCCGGACGCGGACATCCGCGCGATGGCCACGTACCTTGCGTCCTTCAACCCCGACACATCCGATGAAGCAACCGCAGCGCAGGCGAAGCGCGTGGTGGCCGACGCTGCCGCCCGACAGGGGCGCCTGCTGGGCAGCGGTCAACGCTTGTTCGACGGCGCTTGCGCCGCCTGCCATCACGATGGCGACGGACCGACGCTGCTCGGCGTCAACACGCCCCTGGCGCTGAACACCAATCTCACGAGCGCCCGGCCAGACAATCTCCTGCGCACAATTCTGGATGGTGTGCGAGAACCGGCATCGCGAGACATCGGCTTCATGCCCGCGTTCGGCGATGCGCTCGACGATGCGCAAATCGCCGAACTGTCCAGTTACATGCGCGCGCGTTTCGCGCCGCAAGAGCCGGCATGGAAGGACCTGCCGCAGGCGATTGCCCGCGTCCGCGCGAGCGGTACCGACAAAGCGCGCTGACAGTCCCGTACGATCTGCAAATCAAAAAGGAGACTTCTGCATGACCTCGTCGCTTTCGCCAGATCAATCATTGCCTCAGGATGCCGAGCGCGCCACGCTGATCGGCCGCATCTGGCTGCCCGACGTCGGTCCGGTGCTCGTTGCCCTGCACGAGGGCGGACTGCACGACCTCTCGCGCATCGCCGCGACTGCCAGCCAATTGCTCGAACTCGATGACCCGGTGGGCGCGGTGCGCCAGGGGTTGCGTGACGAACGCCTGCCGCGCGTGGCTGCACTGGAGCCGACCTTGGCCAACAGCGACGAGTCGCAACGCGACACCCTGCATCCCTGGATGCTCGCGCCGTGCGATCTGCAGGCAGTCAAGGCCAGCGGCGTCACCTTCATCGCGAGCCTGCTCGAACGCGTCATCGAAGAGCAATCGCGCGGCGATGCGTCGAAGGCGGAATCCATCCGCGCAGCGCTCGGCGGGGTGCTCGGAGACAACCTCGCCGGCATCGTGCCCGGATCGCCGCAAGCAGCCAAGGTCAAGGACGTGCTCATTGCACAGGGCGCGTGGTCGCAGTATCTGGAGGTCGGAATCGGCCCCGACGCCGAGATCTTCACCAAGGCGCCGGTGATGTCGGCAGTCGGAACCGGCGCCGACGTGGGCATTCATTCGGGATCGATCTGGAACAACCCGGAGCCCGAGGTGGTGCTGGCCGTCAACAGCCGTGGACAGACGCTCGGTGCGGCGCTCGGCAACGACGTGAACCTGCGCGACTTCGAAGGCCGGAGCGCACTGCTGCTCGGCAAGGCAAAGGACAACAACGCTTCTTGCGCCATCGGGCCTTTCATCAGGCTCTTCGACGAACACTTCGGCATCGAAGATGTGCGCCGCATCACTGTCGCGCTGCGAGTGCTCGGGCCGGAAGGCTTCACGCTCGAAGGGTCGAGTTCGCTCTCCAAGATCAGCCGCGATCCCCTGGACCTCGTGTCGCAGGCGATCGGGCCGCACCATGCCTATCCGGACGGCCTGATGCTCTTTCTCGGCACCATGTTCGCGCCCACGCAGGACCGCCATGGCCCGGGCCAGGGGTTCACGCACGTGGTGGGCGACCGCGTCACGATTTCGGCCCCTGAACTCGGCGCCCTGGAGAACCGTGTGGTGCATTCCGAAGACGCCGCACGTTGGAACTTCGGGATCGGCGCGCTGATGCGCAACCTTGGAGGTCGCGGACTTCTTTGACCCACTATTCAGTGAGCGTCGCGTTCTGCATGGCATCGCTCTCGCTCGCGCAGTTGCCGAATTCGCAGCGCACCACCATCACCTCTCCATCGCTGCACGGCACTGCGTGAAGCTCGAAGCCGGGGCCTTTTTCCTGCAGTGATGCAAACGGAACCGCTGCGCAGTTCCGATCCTTGGCCAGGGCTTCGACGTTGTAGGTGTCCCGTCCCGTCGCACGGGGCGGCGGCTTGTTTGGCATCAATGAGCGCGGTGCCCAGGTGACCTTCACGCCCGGATCCGCGTTGACGTAGCCCTTCTCGGCCAGGCAGTTCATCAGCATGGTTTCCTGGCGCGACCACCAATCGACGCGCTCGGGCATGTACGCGACGAAATGCAGGCCCGCCAGTCCCAGCAGCGCGCCGCCGCCGGGAAGAACGCCCCAGCCAGCCGCCCAGCCCAAGCCGACCGTACCGACGTCGATGGCTGCCAGCGCATCGTCGTGCCGGTCCATCTTGAATGGCACGTTCACCGCACTTAGCCTGCAGTGCGCGACGTCCTTGTCGAAGGCCGCGATGTCGGTCGATGGGGGATGAACGTTGGGTACGTAGTCCGCCCCGTAACGCGATCCCGGCCCCTCGTTGGGACGAATCGCACAGCCGCAAACCAGCGCGGCCGCGCACGCCATGCTCAGCACTTTTTTCATACCTCTCCCTGCGAAATTCTTGATTTAGGGTGCGGATTCAACCACACCGGCCAATCAAGTCGCAGTGCGCAACGCGCGCCGGTATTGCACCGCTTCGGCGACGTGGCCCACCTGGACTTCACCGGCTTCCGCCAGGTCCGCGATGGTGCGGGCCACCTTCAATGCCCGATGTGTGCTGCGCGCCGACCAGCCCAGCTTGGCCGCCGCTGTGTGCATGAACTTCAACGCGTCGGCTGCCAACGAAGCGTGCTGGTCGATCTCTGCGCCCTGCAACGCGTGGTTGGTCTTTCCTTGTCGCTTTACTGCAAGTTCGCGAGCGCGAACGGCGCGCTCGCGAATGGCGCCGGTCGCTTCGCCGGCAGGCGCCTCCAGCAGTTGCTGCGCGGACACTGCAGGCACTTCGATGTGAAGATCGATGCGGTCGAGCAAGGGTCCGCTGAGCTTGCCCTGGTAGCGCGAAACCTGATCCGGCGTACAGCGGCAGGCTTTCAGCGTCGATCCCAGATAGCCGCAGGGGCAGGGGTTCATCGCCGCGATCAACTGGAACTTCGCGGGGAACTCGGCGCGCCGCGCCGCGCGTGCGATCGTGATGGTCCCGGTCTCCAGGGGCTCGCGGAGCGCCTCCAAGGCGGGCCGTGTGAATTCCGGAAATTCATCGAGAAAAAGGACACCGTGATGCGCCAGCGAAATCTCGCCGGGCCGTGGAGGCGACCCGCCGCCCACCATGGCGACGGCGCTCGCCGTGTGATGCGGGCTGGACGTCGGCCGGCACATCCAGCAGTCGACCGCGAACCGGCCACCCAGACTGGCGACGGCGGCGCTTTCGAGCGCTTCGTCGACGCTCATGGCAGGCAGCAACCCGGCGAAACGCTGCGCCAGCATCGACTTGCCTGAACCGGGCGGCCCCACCATCAAGAGGCTGTGATTGCCAGCGGCGGCGATTTCCAGTGCGCGCTTGGCGCCGGCGTGTCCCTTCACATCAGCCAGATCGGAATGAGCCACAGCGGTTCTGCCAGGCACCGGCAGGACGCGGGCCCAGCCGTCATCCCTGGCTTCGGGCGGAACGCTGTCCGGCGGGAGAAACTGCTGGACCACGTCGAGCAGATGCCGCGCGCCATAGACCTCCGCGCCGGGCACCAGGGCGGCCTCCTGTGCGCTGTCGGTCGGCAGCACCAGCCGGGTGGCGATGCCGCGCGTATGCAGCGCCAGCGACATGGCGAGCGCACCACGCACGGGACGCAGCTGCCCCGAAAGCGAGAGCTCGCCCGCGAACTCATGCCCCACCAGTCGCGCGGCCTCGATCTGGCCGCTCGCCGCGAGGATGCCAAGGGCGATCGGCAGATCGAAGCGCCCGGAATCCTTCGGCAGATCCGCAGGCGCGAGGTTGACCGTGATCCGCTTGTTATTGGGGAACTCGAGGCCGGCGTTCTGGATGGCCGACCGCACGCGTTCGCGTGCTTCCCTCACTTCGACGTCGACCAGACCGACCAACGTGAAGCTGGGCAAACCATTGGCCAGATGCACCTCAACCGTGACGCTGGCGGCTTCCAGGCCCAACAGCGCGCGGCTTTGCACCAAACAAAGACTCATGACACTCCCTATCCCCAGGATGGTGCACCCATCCCTTTCTTGTATGAAACGACGTACATGCCGCGCCGGCCCTTGTAAGGCAGGCCTTGTTGCGCTTGGCACGCTCCCTGCTTTGAGGTGGTTGATCACCACTTTCAAAAACAACTCCGAGGAGTCTTTCGATGATGCACCGTAAACCCGTCCGAATCCTGGCTTTGGGCGCACTCGCTGTCTTGCCGATGCTTGCGAGCGCGCAAGCCACCGACGCAAGTGCAGCGCCGGCGGCAGCTCCAGCCCCGAATCTCACGGGCAATATTTCGCTGACCACGAACTACAAGTTCCGCGGCCAGGATCAGGACACCATCGGGCACAACGGCTTCGCCAAGACCAGCTGGTTCAAGCCCGCCATTCAAGGCGGCCTGGACTACGCCTTTGGAGAAAGCGGCTTCTACGTCGGCAACTGGAACTCCAGCGTGAACTGGCTGCCGGGCAACTCGATCGAGATGGACTTCTACGGCGGCTACAAATTCAAGGGCGGCCCGATCGACTGGGACGTGGGCGTCTACCAGTACTACTACCCCGGCAACACCGCGGGCAACACGACTGAAATCTACGGCGGCGCAAGCTGGACCGACGAGCGCATCGGCACCTTCGCGGGCAAGTATTCGTGGACCGTATCGAGCGACTACTTCAACTACGCCGGCAGCCAGGGCGGCTCGGGGCTCGATGGCCAGAACACCAGCTACCTGAATCTCTCCTACTCGAAGGAGATCTTCCCGAAGCTGACCTTCAAGACGGCCGTTGGCTACACCTTCTTCACCAGCGACATCAAGAGCCTGGGCTACAAGGACTACCTTGACTACAACGTAGGCGTTTCCTACGACTTCGGCAGCGGCTTGGCGTTGGCCGGCTCGGTGCAGGGGGGCAACAACCAGAGCGCCTTCAACCTGGTTGCCAGTCCAGGGATCCCCACCGGGACTGCCTTCGGACCGATCGGCCAGACCACCTTCTCGCCGAACGTCACCCGATTCATCGTCATGCTCACCAAGACGCTGTAGCTGCCGCAGGCGCGGCACCCATGGCCGCGCCGCTTCCATCCATCAGGAGAAACATCATGAAGCTGGTCACAGCCATCATCAAACCCTTCAAGCTCGATGAAGTGCGCGAAGCGCTCTCGGCCATCGGCGTGCAAGGGATCACCGTCACCGAGGTCAAGGGCTTCGGTCGGCAGAAGGGCCACACGGAGCTGTATCGCGGCGCTGAGTACGTGGTCGACTTCCTGCCCAAGGTCAAGATCGAGGCCGCCGTGGCCGACGAACTCGTCGAGCGAGTGATCGAGGCGGTCGAGTCCGCCGCACGCACCGGCAAGATCGGCGACGGCAAGGTTTTTGTGTACGACCTGGAGCAAGTCGTCCGCATTCGCACCGGCGAAACGGGCCGCGAAGCGCTCTGAACTACAAGGCATGAAAGACATACCGAAATGAAGAAATTCCTTGTTTCACTCGCGCTCGGCCTGAGCGTGCTTGCCGCCGGCACCTCCGGCTTCGCGCAGACGCCGCCGGCAGCGCCCGCTGCAGAGGCGAGCGCCCCGGCCGCTGCCGCCACCGCAGCAGCACCTGCCGCAGCCGCTGCTGCCGCAGCACCGGCCGACGCCGCTGCAGCAACGCCCGCTGCTGCACCCGCGCCTTCCTTCAACAAGGGCGACACCGCCTGGATGCTCGTCTCCACGCTGCTGGTGATCATGATGACGATCCCCGGCCTGKCGCTGTTCTACGGCGGCCTCGTCCGCAGCAAGAACATGCTGTCGGTGCTGATGCAGGTGATGGTCACCTTCTCGATGATCGTGGTGCTGTGGCTGATCTACGGCTACAGCCTGGCATTCACCGAAGGCAATTCATTCATCGGCGGATTCGACCGGCTCTTCATGAGGGGCATCTTCGATGCGTCGACCGGCGTGTTCGCGCCCGGCGCGACCTTCAGCAAGGGCGTGTACATCCCCGAGCTGCTGTTCGCCGCCTTCCAGGCAACCTTCGCCGGCATCACCTGCTGCCTGATCGTCGGCGCCTTCGCCGAGCGCATCAAGTTCTCGGCCGTGCTGCTCTTCATGGCGATCTGGTTCACCTTCAGCTATGCGCCGATCGCGCACATGGTCTGGTTCTGGATGGGTCCTGACGCTTACTCGAGCAAGGACGTCGTCGACGCCATGAACGCCAAGGCCGGTTTGATCTGGCAGTGGGGCGCACTCGACTTCGCGGGCGGCACGGTGGTGCACATCAACGCGGCCGTCGCCGGCCTCGTCGGCGCCTTCCTGGTCGGCAAGCGCATCGGCTACGGCAAGGAATCGTTCACGCCGCATTCGCTGACGCTGACGATGGTCGGTGCTTCGCTGCTGTGGGTGGGCTGGTTCGGCTTCAACGCCGGCTCCGCGCTCGAGGCAGGCACCAGCGCCGTGCTCGCCTTCATGAACACCTTCTCCGCGACCTCCGCCGCCGTGCTGGCATGGTGCATCGGTGAAGCGCTGATGCGTGGCAAGGCTTCCATGCTGGGTGCCGCATCGGGCGCCGTCGCCGGCCTCGTGGCCATCACCCCCGCCGCCGGCAACGTCGGCCTGATGGGCGCGATCATCATCGGCTTCATTGCCGGCTTCGCCTGCCTGTGGGGCGTCAACGGTCTCAAGAGACTGCTCGGCGCGGACGACTCGCTCGACGTCTTCGGCGTGCACGGTGTCGGCGGAATCGTCGGCGCACTGCTCACCGGTGTCTTCAACACCCAAGCGCTCGGCGGACCTGGCCTCGTCGGCGACTGGGTCACCGCCAGCGTCATCTCCAACGGCATCGGCGCCCAATTTTGGATCCAGCTCAAAGCCGTCCTGCTGACCGTCGTCTGGTCTGCCGTCGTCGCCTTCATCGCCTTCAAGATCGCCGACCTCACCATCGGCCTGCGAGTCACCGAAGAAGAAGAACGCGAAGGCCTGGACATCTCCGCCCACGGCGAAACCGCCTACAACCGTTAACCCAAGCGTCTCCTCTGGATATTAGGCCCGCTAACGCGGGCCTTTTTTTGCGCAAAGAAAAAGCCCAGCGAAGCGGGGCCCCCACCAGAAACACCGCGGAACCGGCTTCGCCGGGCCGCTGGTGTTGCCCCCGGTAGGGGGTGGAGAGCGACACGAAGTGCGCGAGCCTGGGGGCGAGCATAATTTTTCGGGCGAGCATAATTTTTAGATGTGGACCACACTGAATGAGAGCTTGAGCCAGCTCGGCGAATCGCCCTTCTGGCATCCGGCGGAACGATCGCTCTATTGGCTGGACATCCCCGGCCGCGCCGTTCTGCGCACGCGCGGCGACATCGCCGATCCGAAGGTCGAGCGATGGGACATGCCGACCGAGCCCGGCTGCATGGCGCCGGCGCGGCGCGGCGGGCTGGTGATTGCGCTGCGCGACGGCGTCTATCGCGCGCGCGAATGGGGCCGCACGCTGCAAGCCATGGCCGGTGCCGACCACGACGTGCGCACGATGCGCTTCAACGACGGCAAATGCGATCCGCTGGGTCGCTTTTGGGCCGGCACGCTCAATGAGGCCAAGGACCGGCCCAACGCGGCGCTCTATTGCCTCGACGCACGCGCCGGCCGCGCGCCGACGCTCAGGCAGATGGCCAACGAAGCGACCACGGCGAACGGGCTGGCCTTCTCGCCCGATGGCGCCACGCTGTATTGGGCCGATACCGCGGCGCACTGCGTGCGTGCGTGGAATTGGGCCGCGCGCGCCAACACCATGACGCATCCTCGCGTGTTCCAGCAGTTCGCCGACAAGCCCGATGGCTGGACGCCGGAGTCGCCCGTGCGCTACGAGGGCCGGCCTGACGGAGCGACGATCGACGCCGAAGGGCACTACTGGGTCGCCATGTTCGAGGGCGGCCAGTTGCTGCGTTTCTCGCCCGCGGGTGAGCGCGTGTTGTCATTGCCCACGCCCGTCCAATGCCCGACCATGCCCTGCTTCGGCGGGGACGACCTGCGCACGCTGTTCGTGACCACGGCGCGACGCGGCAGGCCGGCGGCGGAGCTCGAAAAGCGGCCCGCGTCGGGGCATGTGCTGTCGATTCGCGTTGCGACGCCGGGGCTGCCGGTCCAGTTTTTCGAAGAGTGATTGCGCCGGCGGTACGATCGCCCGCATGGATCCAGCCCTCTGCCCGATCACCGAGCGCATACGCGCCGCCGCGAGCGCCGCCGACGGCACGTTTCTCTGCATCCGCGGCCACGGAACCAAGGACTTCTACGGCGAGATGCCGCAGGGCGAACCGCTGCTCACTGGAGGACTCGCGGGCATCACGAGCTACGAGCCCAGCGAATTGGTGGTCACGGCGCGCGCCGGAACGCCGCTCGTCGAGCTCGAAGCCGCTTTGGCGGCGCAAGGCCAGTGCCTGCCTTTCGAGCCGCCGCGCTTCGGTGCCGGCGGCACGGTGGGCGGCATGGTGGCTGCCGGACTCAGCGGGCCTGCGCGCGCGAGCGTCGGCTCGGTGCGGGATTACGTGCTCGGCGCCACGATCGTCAATGGTCGCGGCGAGGTCCTCACCTTTGGCGGACAGGTCATGAAGAACGTTGCGGGATACGACGTCTCCCGCGTGCTTGCCGGTTCGCTGGGCGTGCTCGGCCTCATCGCCGAGGTAAGCCTGAAGGTGCTGCCGCTGGCGCCGGCCGAGGCAACGCTCGATTTCGAATGCAGCCAGGCCGATGCGATGCGATTGCTGAACGAATGGGGTGGCCGTCCGCTGCCGCTGAACGCCAGCGTCTGGCGTGAACGCGACGGCGCGGGCGTGTTGTCGCTGCGCTTGCGCGGCGCGGCGGCGGCGGTGGAGGCCGCGTGCGTGCACCTCGGCGGTGAGCGACAGGACAACGCACGCACGGGCGCCGGCTGGGATTCTCTGCGCGATCAGACGCATCCGTGGTTCGCCTCGGCGCAGGGTGCGAACGACCTCTGGCGGATATCGGTGCCGCAGACCGCGCCAGTGCTCCAAGTGGACGGCACGCCGCTGATCGAATGGCACGGCGGCCAGCGGTGGTATCTCGCGCCGCCGGACCAGCGCCCGCGGCTGCGAGCTGCCGCGCGTGCAGCCGGCGGCCATGCGACGTTGTTCAGGGCTTCGGACGCACACAGCCAGCGCGTGCTCGACAAGTTCGACGCGTTGAGCGCTCCGGTCGAGCGCATTCATCGCGCACTGATGCAGGAGTTCGACCCGCACGCCGTGTTCCATCGTGGCCGGCTCTATCCCGCGCATTGATGCGCAACCCCATGCACTGACACGTACACGCACGCACCAGCATGCAAACCGAACTCGCACCCGAATTCCAGGGCACTCCCGAAGGCCGCGAAGCCGAAGCGATCCTGCGCAAGTGCGTGCACTGCGGCTTCTGCACGGCCACCTGTCCGACCTACCAGTTGCTCGGCGACGAACTCGACGGGCCGCGCGGGCGCATCTACCTCATCAAGCAAGTGCTCGAAGGCAAGGCCCCGACGCGCAGCACGCAACTGCACCTCGATCGTTGCTTGACCTGCCGCAACTGCGAAACCACCTGCCCGAGCGGCGTGCAGTATGGCCATCTGGTCGACATCGGCCGAAAGATCGTCGACGAGAAGGTGCCGCGGCCCGCATTCGAAAGCGCCGTGCGCTGGACGCTGAAGGAAGCGTTGCCGTCACCGCTCTTCGCGCCTGCGATGAAGCTCGGCCAGTCGGTGCGCGGCCTCTTGCCTGCCAAGCTCAAGGCCAAGGTGCCAGCGCCGCAACCGGCCGGTGCGTGGCCTGCGCGCGCCCACGCGCGCAAGATGCTGATGCTCGCCGGCTGCGTGCAGCCTTCGATGTCGCCCAACATCAACAGCGCGACGGCGCGCGTGCTCGATGCCGCCGGCATCCAGGCGGTGGTGGCGCCCTCGGCGGGTTGCTGCGGTGCCGTCAAGTTTCACCTCAACGACCATGAGGGCGGCAAGGCCCAGATGCGCGCGAACATCGACGCGTGGTGGCCGCAGGTCGACAGTGGCGAGGTCGAGGCGATCGTCATGAACGCATCGGGCTGCGGCGTGACAGTGCGCGAATACGGCCACATGCTGAAGGACGATGTGGCCTACGCGGCAAAGGCTGAACGCATCAGCGCCCTCACACGCGACTTGAGCGAACTGCTGCCGGACATGGTCGAGACATTGAAGCCGCGCGTCCGTGCGCCATCGGGCGTGGTCGCCTACCACCCGCCCTGCACGCTGCAGCACGGGCAGAAGCTGCGCGGCGGGGTCGAGAAGAACCTGCGCATCCTGGGTTTCGACATTCAGGTTGCGCAGGCCGAGGCGCACCTCTGCTGCGGATCGGCGGGCACCTATTCGGTCCTGCAGCCGGACTTGGCCTATCCGCTGCGCGACCGAAAGCTCGGTCACCTCAACCAGTTGCAGCCGACGACTATCGTGTCGGCCAACATCGGGTGCATCACCCATCTGCAAAGCGGCAGCGAAGTGCCCGTGCGGCATTGGGTCGAACTGCTCGACGAAGCGCTCGCTCCCGCATCGGCACCCTGATCGGACAGCGACAGGGGGTTTGGTCCGACCCTGGCGCAGACGTTGTGCCGCGAGCATTCCCGGATGTTCATGACGGGAGTGATGTGATGGCTGCCTCTTTCCGGAATCTTGCGCGCGGCGCCGCCGTATGTGTGTGCGCACTCGTGCCATGGGTGGTGCAAGCCCAGTCCGCCGCTCACGTCACCGAAGATGGTGGCGCGAAATATGTGTGCGGCGGCGTCGGCTCGGACGAATCCGTCGCGCTCCGGGCGTCGATGAAAGACCATCCGTTGTCGCTGCTGTTTGCTCGGTCCAACGGTGCCTATCTGGCGGACGTGGCTGTGACGGTCAAGGATGCCGGCGGCACAACGGCGCTGGCGATGCGCGCCACCGGGCCCATCTGCCTGGTGGACCTTCCGGCCGGGCGCTATACCGTCGAGGCCGAGAGCGAGGGCGTCACCAAGACGCAGGTCGTGACGCTCGGCGGCAACGGGTCGAAGACGGCCGATTTTCGGTTCTGACCCCGCACGTGCTCTTTGCGCGCGTCACGCCGCCAGCGCGGCCTCGATGTCGCGCGTGATCGACTCGGGCTTGTCCAGCGGCGCATAGCGCCGGATCACTTGCCCGTCCTTGCCGATCAGGAACTTGGTGAAGTTCCATTTGATGGCCGTGCTGCCGAGGAGTCCCGGGGCTTCCTTGACGAGCCACTTGTAGAGCGGCGCCGCGTCCGGTCCCTTGACGTCGATCTTTTCCATCATCGGAAAGCTCACGCCGTAGTTCTTCGTGCAGAAGGCGCCAATTTCCTCGTTGGTGCCCGGGTCCTGATGGCCGAACTGATTGGATGGGAACCCCAGCACCGCCAGGCCCTTTGCCGCATATTTCTCGTACAGCGCCTCAAGCCCTGCGAACTGCGGCGTGAAGCCGCACTGGCTGGCCGTGTTGACGATCAGCAGTACCTTGCCCTTGAAGCTTGCGAGCGACACCGGCTTGCCGTCGATCTGGCGGGCTTCGAAGTCATAGACGCTGGTCATGGCATGTCCTTCCGGAAAACAGTGGGACGATCATCGTCGGCGACCGGATTTCGCGCAAACGCCGACCACACCGCCGCGAGCACGATGAGTGCGCCGCCGATCCAGATCCGCTGGTCGAGAGTCGCCGCACCGAGCGCAACGGAGGACACGCTCGCAAACAGCACTTCGGACAGCATGAGCACCGAGGTCGCGTTGGCCGCAAGGCGCGCGGCGCCGTATTGCAGGCAGACGTTGGCGAACACGAATCCGCAGCCCAGCACCAGCGCCCAGGCCCACAAGCCGGAACCGCCGAGCGCAGGCGCCGGCATCGCTCCCACGATGGTGCCTGCAACGGCCGTCACGCCGGCTGCCAGTGCGCAGCCGCCGAACATGGCCAGCGCGCGCGACTCGCCCGGTGCGGCACGCAGGCGGCGCAGCAGGATGTTGGTCACGGCAAAGCCGAAGCCCGCCGCGACAGCGAGCCAGTCAGGCAGGCTGGAGGGCACCGGCCAGTCGGTCTCCGGCGTCTTGAGCACCACTGCCACGCCGATGAGCGCGAGCGCCACCCGGGCCAACGCCGATGCCGTCGGCCGCTCGCCGAGGAAGATCCACGCCAGCAGCACGATCCACAGCGGCATCAGATAGAACAGCAGCACCACGCGCACTACGTCGCCCTGGGTCACCGCCCAGTTGAAGCCGACGTTGGTGAAGCCCGCCGCCAAGCCCAGCAGCACGAGCGAGGGAAAGCGCGCAAAGGCGTGCCACATGCTGCGGCGCAGCAGTGCCATCACGGCCGTGATCGCGGCATAGATCAGGAAGGTGGCCCACACCGGATGGACTCCGTGGCTTTCGATCTGCCGAAACGGAAACCACGAGACGCCCCAGACGAAGGCGTTGAAGATCAGCGCAATAGCGGGCAAGGCTGTTCCGGACCCGCGCTCAGTGATGCTTGTCGCTGCGTGCGATGGCGAGGAGGTGCTCGACTTCCTCCGGGTAGCGGCGGAGATTGTTCTGGTGCCAGCGCTTGATCAGCCACATGAAGCCCGCCACCACGACGCCGAAGGCGGTAATGGCCGAATAGGCCGACATGCCGATGCCCGTGCAGGCGCTGTAGAAGGCGCCGAGGACCAGGATGCAGGACTGCTCGTTGAAGTTCTGCACGGCGATCGAACGGCCGGCGCCCATCAGGTTGTGGCCGCGATGCTGCAGCAGCGCATTCATGGGCACCACCAGAAAGCCGCCCAGGCCGCCCAGCAAGATGAGGAAGGGCACGGCCAGCCAGATGTTGCCGATGAAGTTCATGCCGATGACCAGCACGCCCATGCCGATGCCCATCGGGATCACGCGCGTCGCCATGTCGAGCCGCATGCGCACCGAAGCGACGATCGCGCCGACGGCGGTGCCGATGGCCACCACACCCGTCAGCGACGACGCCTGCGCCGTGTTGTAGCCGAGCGCCAGCGAGGCCCAGGCCAGCACGATGTACTTGAGATTGCCGCCCGCGCCCCAGAACAGGGTGGTGGTCGCCAGTGAGATCTGGCCGAGCTTGTCACGCCAGAGACGCGAATTGCAGTGCCAGAAGTCGGGCAGCAGCGCGGCCATGTTGCGCAGGACGCCATGCTGCGGATTGGCCCGCAGCGGCCGCATCTCGACCCCGGTGTCCGGAATGCGGGTGTTGAACCATGCGGCCACCACGTAGACCACGATCAGCGTCGCGATCGCGGCTTCGGGCGGCGTGTTGACGCCGGTGTCGATGAAGGGGAAGTCCAGCGCCAGCAAGTGGCTGGCCAGCGCATGGCTCACCAGCTGACCGCCGAGCACGATACCCAGGATGATCGATGCGATGGTCAAGCCTTCGATCCATCCATTGGCCTTCACCAGCTGCGAAGCCGGAAGAAGCTCAGTCAAGATGCCGTACTTGGCCGGCGAGTACGCAGCCGCCCCGAGCCCGACAATCGCGTAGGCAAAAAGCGGATGCGAGCCGAACAGCATCGTCACGCAGCCGACCACCTTGATCGCATTGCTGATGAACATGACCTTGCCTTTGGGCAAGGCGTCCGCAAAGGCACCCACGAGCGGCGCGAGCGCTACATAGAAGACGGTGAAGATGGGGACCAGTGCGGCGCGCTGCCATTCGGGCGCGCCGCTGCTTCGCATGAGTTCGACGGCAGCGACAAAGAGCGCGTTGTCGGCCAGCGACGAAAAAAACTGGGCCGACATGATCGTATAGAAACCGCGCTTCATCGATGGCTGACTGGCCGGTAACAAAAGTGGTCCGGCGATAGTGGAAGAGGGGCCGCTTCAGCGGCGGCTGCGCGGTTATAGCATGGGGGTGCGATGTCAAAATGGCGCGATGTCCCCGTAGCGCCGGGCACATTTTTGTGAGTGTTTTCTGCTTTTTCAGGGTTTTTATCGTGCCGCGTCCGATCCTTGCCACTGTTCATCTTTCCGCCCTGCAGCACAACCTCGACCGGGCTCGCCGTGCGGCGCTCGACTCGCGCGTCTGGGCCGTCGTCAAAGCCAACGCCTACGGACACGGCATCGAACGGGTCTTCGAGGCGTTTCGCGGCGCCGACGGGTTTGCGCTGCTCGATCTGGCGGAGGCCGAGCGCGTGCGTGCCTTGGGCTGGCGAGGCCCGGTGCTGCTGCTCGAAGGCGTCTTCGATGCGCGCGATCTCGAGCTTTGTTCCAGGCTCGACCTCTGGCACGTGGTGCATTGCGATGCGCAGATCGACTGGCTCGCGGCCCACAAGACACAGGTGCCGCACCGGGTCTTCCTGAAGATGAATTCAGGCATGAATCGCCTGGGCTTCCCGCCGGATCGCTTCCGTTCGGCATGGACGCGCCTGAACGCGCTGCCGCAGGTGGACGAGATATCGCTGATAACGCACTTCAGCGACGCGGACGCCGAGCGCGGCATCGGCCACCAGATGGAGGCCTTCGAGCGCGCCACGCGGGACCTGCCCGGCGAGCGTTCGATCGCCAACAGCGCCGCCACCCTCCGCCATGCGCCCAGCACACGCGCCGATTGGGTCCGCGCCGGCATCATGCTGTACGGCAGTGCGCCGGATTTTCCCGAGCACGACATTGAGCACTGGCAGTTGCAGCCGACGATGACCTTGTCGACTGAACTCATTTCTGTGCAGACGCTGGAGGCCGGCGACAGCGTGGGGTACGGTTCCAGGTTCACAGCCGAAGGCCCGATGCGCATCGGCGTGGCGGCGGTCGGCTATGGCGACGGCTATCCGCGTCATTGCGGCACCGGCACGCCGGTGTTGGTCAATGGCGTGCGCACCCGGATGGTGGGACGCGTCAGCATGGACATGGCGACCATCGACCTTACGCCCGTGCCCGGCGCGGGCTTCGGCAGCGAAGTCACCTTGTGGGGCCGCGCCTCCGGCGGGGCGATGTTGTCGATCGACGAGGTCGCGCAGGCCGGCCATACCGTGGGCTATGAGCTCATGTGCGCGATCGCTCCGCGCGTGCCGGTCGTGGTCGACTGACCGACCGGCCAATTCAGAGACTCTTCAGGTCGGCGCCCGGTGCGCTTCCGCGGCGGCGCCGCGCGACATCGCCACCTTGTGCAGCAGTTCGATCAGCATCATGCGCTCGGCCACTGAAAGATTGCCTAGCGCTTCGTGCTCGCCCTCGAGCACGGATCGGGTGGCCTGGCCGGCGAGCGCCGCGCCCTCCGGCGTGGTCCGCAGGTACTGAGCCCGACGATCGGTTGCGTGCGGCGTGCGCTGGATCAAGCCCCGGCGCTCAAGTCTCTCGATCCATGCAGTGATGTTGGGCGCCGTTACCGCGAGCGCCTTGGCCAGCCGCGCGGCCGAGACATCGGGGTTTTCATGGATCAGGCTGAGCACCGTGTATTCGACTGGGCGCAGATCGAATGAGGCTCCGATGCGGCCCGCAAAAACCGCATTGGTGACGATCGACGCCTGCGCGAGCTGGTAGCCGAGCACGAGGTGCAATGAGGCTTCGACCAGCCGGCCGGCCGGCGTGGCGTCCTGCGGAGTGCTTCTGTTCTTGGGCATCGCCGGCATTGTCGCGCGACTCGTATTGATTCAGTGACTGAACTTCATGGGGATTTGAGGCGCCAGTCTTTCGCACACTCTGTAGTGGAAAACCATGACTGATTGCCAAATATAGTTAAATAGACTAACTAAATGGCGCCGTCAGCATGCGTCAAAGGAGACATTCTTGAAGACCTCTGTATCGCTTTCGGCCATCGTTGCCGCCTCTCTGTTGACCGCTTGCGGCGGCGGCGGCAGTGGCGGTGGTATCTCCTCTCTGGTTTCGCCTGCGGGCGGGACGACGACGGGAAGCGGCACCACGGCCGGCAACGGCTCCGGCAATACGAGCACCGGCAACACCAACACCAACACCGGAAACTCGACGCCGGTCGAAACCTTGCCGGTCCTCGGCGTGGCCACTGGCGCAACGCTTGGCAACTGCGCCGCGCTCGCCGGCTTCAGCTTTGCGAACACGACCATCACCGCCGCGAACTCGATTGCCGCCGGAACGCTGAAGGTCGCTGGCAAACCGATCGACGCCCATTGCCAGGTGCGCGGCAGCATGTACGCGCGCACCAGTTCGGTCGACGGACAGAACTACGCGATCGGCTTCGAGATGCGCTTTCCGCAGAACTGGAATGGGCGCTTCTTCTATCAGGCCAATGGCGGCGTGGACGGCAGCGTTGCCACCGCAACCGGCGCTATCAACGGAGGCGGCGGCTTGAACAACGCCTTGAACATGGGCTTCGCCGTCATCAGTTCGGATGCCGGCCATCAGGCGCCGACACCGTTCTTCGGCATCGACCCGCAAGCACGGCTGGACTACGGCTATCAGGCCGTCGCAAAGCTCACGCCGATGGCGAAGGCGCTGATCGCGTCGGCCTACGGCAAAGGTCCGGACCGGTCGTACTTTGGCGGCTGCTCCAATGGCGGGCGGCACACGATGGTCGCCATGTCGCGCTATCCGGACGACTACGACGGCTTCCTCGTCGGCGACCCGGGCTTCCGGCTTCCGCTCGCGGCGTCGGCCAACATCGTCGGTGCGCAAAACTACAACGCCCTGGCGACCACGCCCGGCGATTTGGGCACCGGCTTCACGCAAGCCGAACGCACGCTGGTTTCCAATGCCGTGTTGGCCAAATGCGATGCGCTCGACGGCTCGACCGACGGGCTGGTCCAGGACACCGGCGCCTGCCAGGCCGCTTTCAACCTGAATCGCGACGTCCCCACCTGCAGCGGTACCCGCGACGGCACTTGCCTGAGCGCGGACCAGAAGCAGCGCATTGGCCAGCTCTTCGCGGGCGCGCTCGATGGGAACGGGCAGAAGTTCTATTCGAGCTTTCCGTTCGATTCGGGGGTGAACACGAACGGCTGGGCCTCGTGGAAGTTCAACAGCTCGCTGAACCTCGATTCGGGTGCCGTGGGTTTCATCTGGCAGGTTCCGCCGGAAACGCAAGCAGGCTTCAATGGCCCGAACTTCACGCTCACCACCAGCATCGACACCATCCTCGCGAAGATCACCGCGACCAGCGCGCTCTACACCGAGAACTCGCTGTCATTCATGACGCCGCCGAATCCCGCGGACCTGAGCCGGCTCAAGAAGCGCGGCGCCAAGGTGATGGCCTATCACGGCACCAGCGATCCCATCTTCTCGAGCGACGACACCCAGCATTGGTACGACCAGCTCGCCGCAGCCAACTCGGGAGATGCTTCGAACTTCGCGCGCTTCTATCGCGTCCCGGGCATGAACCATTGCAGCGGCGGTCCCGCAACCGACCAGTTCGACATGCTCACGCCGCTCGTCAACTGGGTCGAGAAGGGCCAGGCCGCCGATTCAGTGGTCGCATCCGCTCGCGGCGCGGGCAATGCGGGTGGGGTGAACGCCGACGTTCCTGCAAGCTGGGCGCCAGACCGTACTCGTCCGCTTTGCGCATACCCGAAGGTTGCGCGCTACAAGGGCACGGGGGATGTCGAGAAGGCGGAGAGCTTCAGCTGCCAGTGACGGATAGCCATGCGAATGGCCATACGCCATTGCCCTCGCATGGGTGCAGCACCGGGGTCACGCAAGCTGCCCCGGTGCGCTCGCGTGTGCCGTGACTTGGGCGGGCGCGCGCAACAACCCGAACAGATCCTTCGGATTCCTTGGCTCGGGCAGCAGTTCGATCCGCTCTCCCATGCCGAGCGCCAACGCCTGCTCGCGCATGAAGGCCAGCGCCGCGAAATCCTCCAGCGCAAAGCCGACCGAATCGAAAAGCGTGAGCTGCTTCTCGTCGACGCGTCCCGGAACTACGCCGGCCAGCACGCGCCAGAGCTCGGTCACCGCGAAGTCCGCAGGCATTTGCTGGATTTCGCCCTCGATACGCGATTGCGGTTCGAACTCGACAAAGACGCTCGCGGCTGCGACCACGCCGCGCGCCAGTTCGGTCTTGCCGGGGCAGTCGCCACCCACCGCATTGATGTGCATGCCTGGCTCGACCATTTCTGAAGTGAGGATGGTCGCGTTCGTCTTGTCGGCGGTCACCGTGGTCACGACGTCGACCCCGCGCACAGCATGCGCGGTGCTGTCGAAGATGCGCACTTGCAGGCCCTGGCCGCGCAGGTTCGACGCCAGCTTCTCGCTGGCGGCGCGATCCACGTCGTACAGATGAAGCTCCCGAATGCCCACGAGGTCGCGGAAGGCGAGCGCCTGGAATTCGCTTTGCGCGCCATTGCCAATGAGGGCCATGCGGCGGCTGTCCTTTCTGGCAAGTGCGCGCGCGGCGACGGCGGACATCGCCGCCGTGCGAACAGCCGTCGTCAGCGTCAATTCGCTCAAGAGGCGCGGCGCGCCGGTGTGGACGTCGGCGAGCACGCCGAAGGCGATCACCGTCGGAAGCCCGAGGCGGTAGTTGCCGGGGTGCCCGTTGACGTACTTGAAGGCGTATTGCTCGGCATCGGCAATTGGCATGAGCTCGATGGTGCCCACGGGCGAATGGCAGGCCGTGCGTGCGCTCTTGTCGAATTCGTTCCAGCGCAAAAACTCGCGTTCGATGCGCTCGGCCACGCCAGCGATGCATGCCGGGACGCCGAGCTGCTGCACAAGGCGGATCATCTCGGGCGCGCTGAGATAGGTGATGGTCGGATAGCGGGAACTCGTGTGCTGCATGGGTACCTCCAGAAGGGTTGAAAAGATTCCTGTCTGAAAAGTAGTTTCCCAACGGAAGGGGTCAATCCGAAGGCTGCAGACTGCTGCGCTCTGCGCGATGTGCTGCCACAGTGGCAGCGCGGATTGCCACCTTGTTGGCTAGCGGTAAGTGGCCAGCAGGATGTTGGTCTCGCTGTGCGCGATACCTCTGGCCAGCCGGATTCGTTCGAGCAGGTCCGAGAGCTCGGACATCGATCCGGCGCTGAGTTCGGCCAGCATGTCCCAACGGCCATTGGTGTCGTGCAGTGCGCTCACGCCAGGTTCGCCGATCAAGGTGGCGATCACGCTTCGGGCCTGGTTGCCCTCGACACGGATGCCCATCCACGCCCGGATGCGATGCGGCTCGGCGTCCGGGCGAAGGCTGATGGTGTAGCCGGTCACGACGCCTTCGTCTTCGAGTTTGCGCAGGCGATTGGCGACCGTGCCGCGCGACGTGTCCAGCTTCGAAGCGAGCGTTGCGAGGGGCGTGCGCGCGTCTCGGCGCAGCAGCGCGATGAGTCGGCGGTCGAGATTGTCGAGGACCATGAAGAAGGCAGGCGATCAGGCGTGCCCCTCCGGTTTTGCGGCGGCGGCAGCTTGGGGGGCAGGGAGTCGAGAGCGAATCAGCGCGGGGCGAGATGCTCCAGCGCCGAGAAGGCGGCTGCGCGTTCGATGACTTCGCCAGCGGCCAGCGCCAAATCTTCGCGGTAGCGCGTGCTGACGATCTGCACGCCGGCCGGCAGGCCATCGGCAAGCCCTGTAGGAACGCACAGGCCCGGCAGGCCCAGCGCCGCGGTGCTCAGCAAAGGCGCCTGGGCCTCGAGCATCTCCTCATAGCGGGATTGCGATCGCTGATCGTCGTCGATGGGAAACTGCCGCTCCCAGGACACCGGCATCAAGAGAATCGGGTAATCGGCGAAGAACAGCGACCATGCACGCGCAATGCTCAGGCGGTGCTGGAACGTCGAGAGATACGCGTCCCGGTCCATCGATTCGAGGTCGCCCATCTGGAAGCGCAATGCATTGCGCACGGCCGCATCTCCCATGGCTTCGATCGCCGGGCGCCCACCGCGGCGCAGGTCGTCGTTGAGCATCGAGCGCCACAGACGGGCTGCTTCTTCGACGCAGGGCGGGGCTGCTTCTTCCACCCGGTAGCCGGCGTCGGCCAGCGATTGCGCGGCCTGTTCCAGGGCGCGCACCACGCTGGCATCAGCCTTCGCGCCCGCCTGCTGCTTGAACAGCGCCACTCGCACCGGCCGGGCACTGTCAGGGTAGGCCAGCGGTGCCGGCACCCAGAGCGGATCGCGCGCGTCGCCTTGCGCCATGACCTCGAATGCCAGCCGCGCGTCGGCGACGGTGCGCGTGAGCGGTCCCTGCACCGACATTAGCTGGTTGGTGACGATGCGGTCATCCTTGGCGCTGGCATTGAAGGCCGGCACCCGCCCGGCCGTGGGGCGCAGGCCCACCACGCCGCAGGCCCATGCGGGGTAGCGGATGGAGCCTCCGTAGTCGTTGCCATGTGCGATGGGCCCCATGCCCAGCGCGACCGCCGCCGCGGCCCCGCCGCTGGAGCCGCCGGGCGTCACGGCCGGATCCCACGGATTGAGCGTGCGGCCATGGGCCTCGTTGTCGGTGAACCAGCGCAGCGAAAACGAGGGTGTGTTCGAACGACCGACGATGATGCCGCCGGCACGCCTGAGATTGTTCACGAGCGGCGCGTCGATCTCGGGCCGGAAATCCTTCAGCGCGGTGATGCCGCCGCTGCCGGTACTGCCCGCCACATCGACGTTGATCTTGATGGTGAGCGGAACGCCATGCAGTGGCCCGAGCGTCTCGCCGCGCGCCTGCGCCGCGTCGGCCTCGCGCGCTGCCGTGCGGGCGCTGTCGTGCAGTACCTCGGTGAGGGCGTTGACGACGGGGTTGGTGCCCGCGATGCGCGCCAGCACGCTGTCGGTCGCTTCCAGTGCAGAGATTTCCTTCCGCCGGATGCGGCCGGCGAGTTCGGTGGCGCTCAGGCGCCAGGCTTCGAGGTTCATGGGAAAGGCTCCTGGGATGTCAGTCTTGTTCCAGCTTGCGGCCGCGGCTCTCGGGCAACGCCAGCATGGCGAGTGCGCTCACGACGCTGGCACCCGCCATGTACCAGGCCGGCGCCACCGGATTGCCCGTCGCGCCAATGAGCCACGTGATGATGAACTGCGTGGTTCCGCCGAACAGGGACACGCCGACCGCGTAGGCAATGGCGAGTCCGGTGGCGCGGAAGCTGGCCGGAAGAAGTTCGGGAATGGCGGTCATCGACGCCGCGCCGCTGATGGCGGTGAGCGCGGAAAGCACGCTGGACACGGCCAACAGCATGCCGACGCCGGGATGGGTGGTGAGCAGCATGAAGGCCGGCACCGCGAGCACCACGGTAAGCACGCGCGGCCACAGCATCGTGCTGCGGCGGCCATGGCGGTCTGCCAGCCAGCCGCCCACCAGCGCGAAGCCGGCAGTGACGAAGCCCCCCACCACCGTCGCGCTGAGCGCGATGCCGGGCGACATCTTCAGAGTCGTGATGGCGTAGGTCGTCATGAAGTTGAGCACGTAGGTGGAGACGGTGCCTCCGACCATCACCAGCACGGCAATGGCGATGAGGCCGCGCCAGCGCGCCCGTCCGCCTCGGACGGCGGTATCGATGCCGCGCGGCCGGGATTCGCGGTGCAGCGTCTCGGGCATGCGCCGACGCAGATAGACCGCCACCGGCACCAGCAGCAGGCCGACCAGGAAGGGCACGCGCCAGCCCCAGTCACCCATCTGAACGGGCGTGAGGAGGGTCGTCATTGCCAGGCCCATCACGCCCGCCACGCCCGCAGCCAGGCCCTGGCTCGCGAGTTGCCAGCTGGCGTACAGGCCGCGCCGGCCGTCGGGCGCGGCCTCGATGAGGAAGGCGCTCGCAGGACCCACTTCCCCGCCCAGTGCCAGGCCCTGGACCAGGCGGCAGACCACCACGATCACGGGCGCGGCGAGGCCGATGCTGGCATACGAAGGCGTGAGCGCAAGACCCATCGTGCCGACGGTGATGAGCGCGATCGTCAGCAGCATCGCGGGCTTGCGGCCCGCACGGTCGGCGAACGCGCCGATCAGCACTCCGCCGATCGGCCGTGCGAAGAAGCCCACGCCGAAGACCGCGACGGACAAAAGAAGACTCCCCGTCGGCGTAGAGGCGGGAAAGAAGGCCCTGCCGATGTAGACGGCGAAGAACGCATAGGTGACGAAATCGTAGAACTCCAGCGCATTGCCCGCGACCGTGGCGGCGATGACGCTGCGCGGCATCTTGCCGGTGTGTGCGGCGCGCTGCGGGTCGGAGTCGTTGGAGGGCATCGTGGCATCGATCGTGGCGGTACCGAAGGACATGGGCGGCTCCTAGGTTCAAACGGCGCGTGAGGAAGAAGGGGAGTGCAATCCGCCATGGCGCGCGCTCAGGAAGCGGCGCGCGAGCAGCACCCAGTAGGCGGCGCCCACGGCTACGTTGTCGTCGTTGAAGTCGTAGCCGGGGTTGTGAACGGAACAGCCGCCTTTGCTGTCGCCATTGCCATTGCCGATCATCAGATAGCTGCCGGGGCAGTGCTCCAGCATGATCGCGAAGTCCTCGCTGCCGTTGGCAGCCGGGCCCTGCTGCACCACCCGTTCGGGGCCCACGAGTTCCAGTGCCACACTGCGCGCGAATGCTGTCTCGGCCGGTGTATTGACGAGCACCGGATAGTCGCGCTTGTAGTTCACCTGCGCCTCGCAGCCGTAGCTGCGCGCCTGATCGACCGCCAGCGCCCGAATGCGCGCCTCGAGCCGATCGCGCACCGCCGCGTCGAGCGCACGCACGCCGATCTCCATCGTGACTTCCTGAGGTATGACGTTGTTGGCCTGGCCGCCATGGATCGCTCCGACGGAGACGATGGCGGTCTGTTGCGGATCGACGTTGCGCGAGACCACTGTTTGCAAGGCCATCACGATGCTCGATGCCGCCACCACCGGATCGGCCGCCAGATGCGGCATGGCGCCATGCCCGCCGTTGCCGCGCACGGTGATGGTCACGTCGTCCGACGAGGCCATGGTCGCGCCGTCGCGAAAGACGAGTGTTCCCTGCGCGACGCCCGGCATGTTGTGCATGGCGAAGATGGCGTCACACGGAAAGCGTTCGAACAGGCCCTGCTCGATCATCAGCCTTGCGCCGCCGGGGTGTTCCTCCGCCGGCTGAAAGATGAGGTTCAGCGTGCCGTCGAAGTCGCCCTCGTTGGCCAGTTGCCATGCTGCGGCCAGCAGCATTGCAGTGTGGCCGTCATGGCCGCAGGCGTGCATGACGCCCGCGTGCGTGCTGGCCCAATCGAGCCCCGACTCCTCCTGCAGCGGCAGCGCATCCATGTCAGCCCGCAGACCGAGCCGCAGGCGGCCCGTTCCGCGGCGCAAGGTGCCGACGACACCGGTGATGGCCAGTCCGCGATGCACTTCGTAGCCCCAGGCCTGCAGCCGCTCGGCGATCAAGGCGGAGGTGCGGTGCTCTGCGAGCCCCAGTTCAGGATGTCGGTGAATGTCGCGCCGCAAGGCCACGAATTCGGGGGCCTGCACGTGCATGCGTTCGAGAAGAAGGGCGGCGGACATCGGGCTCGATCCAGGTCGGTGATTGATAAGACGATGCTATGCAGGCCGTCAGAAAACCAAAAGGCAACTAATTCTGTTCATGACCACCGCTTGTTGTCTGTGGGGACTCCAGACTGGCAAAAGAGGGTGGTGATGCACTGAGCGCCTGAATTCACACCTGTCTCGATGCATTGCGCAGTTGGAATGACTGCACAATTTCCCGTCGGAATTGACTTGTGAACTAACCGGAGGTTGTCGTTCCAATGAAATTGGGTCAACTCGAGTGCCTTGTCGCCGTTGTGGAGCATGGCAGCATCCGCGCCGCCGCACGGGCGCTGAATCTCTCACAGGCTGCCGTCACCAAGTCCATGCGGCTGCTTGAAGATGAAGCCGCCTTGCCACTGTTGTTGCGGCAGTCGCGTGGCATCGCGCTCACCGCCGCTGGCAGTCGGCTGCTGCAGCGCGCCCGAGTCATCACGAGGCAGACCGCACTCGCGCGCGAGGAGTTGCGCCAAGCCGCCGGCGAGGATTTCGGCACGCTGCGCGTGGGCATCACGCCGTTTCTGACGTCGAGCGGGCTGGGTCAGGCATTCGGCTGGTTTCGGCAGCGCTATTCCAATGTCCAGCTGCAGGTCATCGAAGGACTGATGACGCGGGTACTGCCGCGCTTGCGAGAAGGCACGTTGGACATTGCAGCCGTGGCGGCCGACGTGGGCGAGATGCAGGGCGACGAGTTCCGGATCCGCCGGGTCTTCCGGGCGCCGCAACGCATCGTGGTACGCGAGGCGCATCCGCTCCTGGAGCATCCCACCGCGCGAGCGCTGGCTGCTTGCGAATGGGTATTGACGCAGCCTATCGGCAACGGTCAGCAGCCCCGCGTCGAAGCGATGTTCAGCCTCGCCGGCGTGGCGCCGCCGACGCATGTGGCCGTGTGCGAGGCCATGTCGACCGTGGCGCTACTGCGCAGCACCGACGCCGTGAGCATCATGCCCGCGCCGGTGTTGGGGCACAGCGATGCCGCTGGCATTGTCGCTATCCGGAATGGGATCTTCAGCCCGAGCGACATCGAACTATTGATCCTCACGCGCGCCGATGTGCCGCTGACGCCCGCGGCGGAATACTTCGTCCATTGCCTTGAGACGGTGAGTCGGCCTGACAAGTATTAGTCAGGGGCCGCTGGATCAGTAAAGGCCCAACTGCCGCGCCCGCAAACGCGCGAGCCCCAGCAGCGCATCGGTGAACGGCGTCTGCACCCCCGCCAGTTGCCCGAGTTCGCGCACCGCCGACACCAGCGCGTCGAGCTCCACCGCTCGGCGCGCTTCCACGTCCTGCAGCATCGAAGTCTTGAATGCGCCGAGCTTGCGTGTCACGGCATGCCGGTCTTCGGGGCTCTCTGCGATGGGCACGCCGATGCGCGCGCCGATCTCGCGGGCCTCCAGCATGATCGTGGAGATGAAGCCACGCACCAGGTCGTCGCCGAGGATCAGGTCGGTGGTGGCGCCGGTCAGGAGACTGATCGGGTTGACCGTCATGTTGCCCCACAGCTTGTACCAGACGTCTTTCTGGATCTGCGGCGAGAGCTTGGTGTCGATGCCCGCGCGCACCAGCAGATCGCGCAGCGCCTCCGCTCGCGGTGTGGCCTCACCCGAAGGCTCTCCGACGATGAGGCCGTTGCCAAAGTGGTGCCTGACCACGCCGGGCGCGTCGAGTGAGCAACTCGCGTGCACCACGCAGCCGACCACGTGCTTGGCGGGAATGGCGGCATCGATTTTTCCGCCCGGATCGACCGCCTGCAACTGGCCGCCGGCCACGCTGCCGCCAAAGCCCCCTTGCAGGAACCACCACGGCACGCCGTTCATGGCGGTGAGAACGATGGTCTCCGGCCCGAGCAGCGGTGCGATCTTTTCTGCAACAGCAGGCAGCGCCGGCGCTTTCACCGCGACCACCACCAGTTGCTGAATGCCGAGCTTGCCGGGGTCATCGCTTGCATTGACCGGCACCGAGACGCGCGAATCGCCGCTCACCAGCGACAGGCCATCACGCTTCAGCACATCGAGCGTTGCGCCGCGCGCGACGACGTCGAGTTCACAGCCCGCCTGCGCGAGCTTGACTCCCATCCAGCCGCCGATTGCGCCGGCGCCATAAATGCAGACTTTCATGATCGAGTTCGGGCTCCGGTTCGGATTCGAGTTCAGGTTCGGGTCAGTTCTTGTACGAACCATCGATACGGTCGACCTGCCGGACCAGCGCATCGAAGACGTCCTTGCCCGCACCGTGGTTCGGGTTGAACTGCAGTGCATCGCGCGTGCATTTTTGCGCGACGTCTTCAGACACAGGGATCGCGGCGCCCATCGAGAGTGTCGCCATCTGGATCTCGCAGGCACGCTGCAAGGTCCAGAGGATCGCAAACGTCTGCGGCAGCGTCCGCCCCCACGCCAGCAAGCCATGATTGCGCAGGATGACGGCGTTGCGGTTGCCGATGCTCTTGAGCAGTCGCGGGCCTTCATCGGCGTGGATCGTGATGCCCTCGAAGTCGTGGTACGCGACCATGCCGTGCAGTTGGGCCGTATAGAAATTGGTCTGCTGCAGTCCGCTTTGCAAACACGCGACAGCAACTCCTGCCGTCGTGTGCGTGTGCATCACGCAGTGAGCGTCGGGCAACCCGTCATGGATCGCGGCATGCACCGTGAAGCCGGCAGGGTTCACCGGATACGCCGAGCCGTCGAGCACCTTGCCCTGCAGGTCGATCTTGACGAGATTGCTTGCGGTCACCTCGCTGTAGTGCAGGCCGAACGGATTGATCAGAAACTGCTTCTCGCCGCCGGTCACGCTGTCGGGCAGCCGCACGGTGATGTGGTTGTAGATCATCTCCGTCCAACCGAGCATCGCGAAGACGCGGTAGCAGGCAGCGAGTTCGAGCCTTGCGGCGCGCTCGTCCGGATGCATCTCCAAATGGTGAGGGACAGACAACGGCGTGTCGATTCGCGTGTTCATGATCGCTTCCCTTCAGTAGGTGCCGCCGACCGCCAGCGTCGCCTTGGCATCGCCTTTGAAGCGAGCCGCGAGTGCGGTGGTGGTGCGCACCAGCAGGTTGGTGTCGAGGCCCACCGCGACGAAGAGCGCACCCAGCTCCAGGTACTTGCGGGCTTGCGTCTCGTCCGGCGTCAGGATGCCGGCAGCCTTGCCCGCGCGGCCGATGCGTGCAATGGCGTCTTCGATCGCGGCCTGCACTTCGGCATGGCCCGCGTTGCCGACGAAGCCCATTGACGCCGACAGGTCGGCCGGGCCGATGAAGACGCCGTCCACACCGTCGACTGCCGCAATCGCATCCAGGTTAGCCAGCGCCTCGCGCGATTCAGCCTGCACCAGCAGGCAGACGCGGTCGTTGGCGTCCTTTGCATAGCTCGGAAAGCGCCCCCAGCCCGATGCGCGCGCACCGCCCATGCCGCGGATGCCGAGGGGCGGGTAGCGCATTGCGCGGACGATCGCCTTCGCCTGCTCGGCCGTGTCGACCATCGGCACCAGCAGCGTCTGCACGCCGAGGTCGAGGTACTGCTTGATCAGCGCCGTGCCGGATTCGCCATGGCCCAGCGGCACGCGCGCAATGGCGTTGACGCCCGGATAGGCGGCGATCGCCTGCGCCTGCTGCAGGATGCTCTGCAGGCCATTGGGCGAATGCTCGCCATCGATCAGCAGCCAATCGAAACCGGCGCCCGCACAGATCTCTGCGCTGTAGGCATCGGCAAGGCCGAGCCAGAGGCCGATCTGAGCGCGCTTCTCGATGAGGGCTTGCTTGAAGAGATTCGGGGGTGTTTGCATGTCGAGCTTTCAGATGAAGCGAAAGGCGATGGAGCCGAGTGGGCCGTAGTCGGCGTGGAAAGTGTCGCCGGCCAAGGCCGTGGTCGGCCGCGTGAACGAACCGCCGAGCACGACCTCGCCGGCTTCAAGGCATTCGTCCCACGGCGCGAGCTTGTTGGCAAGCCACGCAACGCCGGTGGCGGGGTGGTTGAGCACGGCCGCGGCCACACCGGATTCCTCGATCACGCCGTTCTTGTAGAGCAGCGCGCTCACCCAGCGCAAGTCCACCGCGTCGGGCTTGACCGGCCGGCCGCCCGTCACGATGCCGGCGTTGGCCGCGTTGTCGGCAATGGTGTCGAAGACCTTGCGCATGGCTTTCGTGTGGCGGTCGAGCTGCTCGATGCGCGCATCGATGATCTCGATGGCCGGCACGACGTATTCGGTGGCGGCGAGCACGTCGCAGATCGTCACGTTCGGGCCCTTCAGCCGCTTGCCCAGCACAAAGGCCAGTTCGACCTCGACGCGCGGCGCAATGAAGCGCTTGAACGGAATGTCGCCCTGCTCGAAGAACATGTCGTCCAGCAGCGTGCCGTAGTCGGGCTCGGTGATCTGGCTGGCTTGCTGCATCGCGCGCGAAGTCAGGCCGATCTTGTGGCCCTTGACGATGCGGCCTTCGGCGATCTTCGCCTTGACCCACTCGCGCGAGATCGCATAGCCATCTTCGATGCTCATCTGCGGAAAGCGCTTCGAAAAGTGCTCGACCTGCACGCGCGACTTCTCGCTTTCATGGAGTTCGGCGGCGAGTTGCTGGATGACGTCTTGAGCGAGCATGTGGCTGGCGACCGGGTAGGCCTGTTGTTTGTTTATCTGTTGAAAAGCGGATGCAGGTTGCTGTGCTTGGCGTCATAGACCTGGCCGGGGCTCTCGTCGATGTTGAGCGTGATGCCGATGTGCCGCTTGTCGAAGATCGTCTCGAAGTGTTTGCGGGTGGCGGCCATCAGTGCATCGCCGGCCTTGGTCTTGGCTTCGTCGCTGCGGCCCTGCGCGATGCGCACGTTGATGTAGACGAAGGCGTAGTCGTCTTCGCCATCCGCGACCGAATAGTGGTGCGCCGGATAGGCCAACACGCGCGTGCCGCCGGTCGGGAAGATCTTTTTTCCCTCCTGGTCCTTTTGCGCGACAAGCACGGCGGCAAGTGAGCGGCAGAGGCCGCTGATGTCGGCGTCAGCCTCGAGGTTGGCGGTGTACTGGATCACGGTATGCGGCATGGCTTTGTCCCGTCTATTCAATCGAAGTCGCAATCGAAGGCGCAATCGACATCACGGCAGCCGTGCAGGTCACCGCGAAGATCGGAATCGCCTTCATGTGGAAGATCTCGCCCCTTCCGCGCGCGGCAGCCGCCACGGCGATAAAGGTGCGAATCTCGAAGCCGCCCTGGCCCGCTTCGCGGTAGGTGGCCTCGTCGTTGTAGTCGTCCTGCGACAGCAGCGCCTCGCGGTCGTTGGCGCACCAGCGGCGCATGAACTCGGCGTCCCATTCGGCGTTGACCTTTCCCGAGTCGGGCGTTGCCGGCCAGTGCGAAATACCGCCGGTGCCGATGATCGCGATGCGCTCGGGCGCCTTGTCGCACGCTCGGCGCAGTGCTTCGCCGAAGGCCCATGCGCGGTGCAGCGGTGTGAGCGGCGGACCCTGGCAGTTGATGTTCACGGGAATCACCTTCGTGTCGAACTTCGGCGTCAGGAAGTGGAGCGGCACGATGATGCCGTGGTCGAATTTCCATTCTTCTGCGTAAGCCACGTCGACCGTCTGCATCACCTCGCGGATCAGCCGCTGAGACAGCGCCGCGTCGCCAGGAATCTTCGTCTTCTCGATGCCGAGCCACTTCGGATCCTCGATGGGGCCTTCGTAGCTGTCGGCCATGCCGATCGCATAGGCCGGCATGTTGTTCATGAAGAAGTTGGCGAAGTGCTCGGCCGCGATCACGATCACCGCGTCGGGCTTTGTCGCATGCAGCGCTTCGCCCATCCGGCGGAACTGCGCATGGAATTCATCCTTGATCGCCGCATCCGCCAGGTGCGCGCGGCCCGTGATACCTGGGGCGTGACTGCACACGCCAGCAAAGACAAGACTCATACGCCAGCCACTTTCTCGTCGTGCGAAGTTGTCATCGCGTAGATGCCTGCGCGGACCGGACCGTACTTGAGAACGCCCTCGCGCATCGCCGCGATGTAGTCGGCCCACGGCATCCCGAGCAGCGGAGCGAAGTGCATCAGCAGTTGTCCATTGCAGCCGAGGACGTAGAGCTTGCCGATGTCGCCGGCATCGATGGCCTGGCGCTCCTCGGCGTTCAGGTCGTAGCCGTCGAGGAGGGTGGCCCGCGCTGGGCCGCCTTCCGCGTACAGGCGCTGCACCTCGGGTTCGCGATTCAGTGCAAACAAGAATTTCTGCATGGCGTAGAGGCTCATTGCGCTCTCCTGTTTCAGCCTTCGACTTCGATGCCGGCCTTGCGGATCACGTCGCCGTACTTTGCAACCTCTGCGCGGATGAATGCCGCGAACTGGTCGGGCGAGCCCGATAGCGACGCAATGCCGCCTTTGTGGAATGCCTCGGTCACCACCGGCCCTGCGAGCGCGCGATTGACTTCGTCGTTCACGCGCCGCACGACCGCATCGGGCGTGCCCGCAGGCGCCAGCAGTCCATTCCATGAGTTGGATTCGATCGGCACGCCCTGTTCGGCCAACGTGGGAATGTCGGGCGCATATTGCGAGCGCTTTGCTGTTGCCATGCCCAGCGCGACCAGCTTGCCGGCCTGGATGTGGCTGCGGAACTCGGGCCAGTTGCCGAACATCATCGTCACCTGCCCGCCGAGCAAATCCGACAACGCAGGGCCCTGGCCTTTGTAGGGCACATGGACGATGTCCAGGCCCATCTGCATCTTGAGCATCTCGCCCGAAAGATGCGCTGAAGTGCCGTTTCCGAATGACGCAAAGCTCAGCGTGCCAGGCTTTGCCTTGGCCTGCGTGCGCAGGTCGGCGAGTGTCTTGATGCCGCTGTTCGGATGGGTCGCGAGCACGTGCTCGGACATGCCCATCAGCGCGACAGGACGGAGGTCTTTCAGCGTGTCGTAGGGCAGTTTTTTCAACAGCGTCTGGTTTGCCGCGAAGCTGTTCGCCACGCAGACGAAGCTGTAGCCGTCGGGCTGCGACTTGGCAACTGCATCGACGCCGATCACCGTGCCGGCGCCGGGCTTGTTCTCGACGATCACCGGCTGACCGAGCGACTTGGCAAGTTCGAGGCCCACCAGCCGGGTAACGAAATCGGTCGTCCCGCCGGGCGTGAAGGGCACCACGATCCGAACAGGCTTTGCGGGCCATGCCTGCGCAAACGCGAGCGAGGGCAGGGCCGCGACTGCCGCGATACCCTGCACCAGCGTGCGGCGCGATCCGTTCATGCCACACCCCAATGCGGGATGTGATGCGAGCCGAGCGAGACCGCGACGTTCTTCGGCTCGCAGAAAACCTCATAGCTCCACGTGCCGCCTTCGCGCCCGGTGCCTGAAGCCTTGGTGCCGCCGAAGGGCTGGCGCAGGTCGCGAACGTTCTGGCTGTTGACAAAGCACATGCCGGCCTCGACCGCAGCGGCAACGCGATGCGCGCGGCCGATGTTCTCGGTCCACACATAGCTCGACAGGCCGTACTGGATATCGTTGGCCAGCCGGATCGCGTCGGCTTCGTCCTTGAACGGAATGAGGCAGGCGACCGGTCCGAAGATCTCGTCCTGTGCGATCTTCATGCGGTTGTCGACATCGGCGAACACGGTGGGCAGCACGTAGTTGCCGCGCTTGACGCGGTCCGGCAATTCGGGCGCGCCGAGGCCACCGCACATCAGCGTCGCGCCTTCCTTCGGGCCGAGCTCGATGTAGCTGCGCACCTTGGCGAGATGCGCCTGCGAAATCATGGGGCCGACGATGGTCTTTTCGTCCAACGGATCACCCACCGAAATGCGCTTGCCGCGCTCGACGAACTTCGCGACGAAGTCGGCGTAGATCGACTGCTGCACCAGAATGCGCGAACCCGCCGTGCAACGCTCGCCGTTGTTGCTGAAGATCATGAACACCGCGGCGTCGAGCGCCCGATCAAGATCGGCGTCGTCGAAGATCACGAAGGGGCTCTTGCCGCCGAGTTCCATGCTGAACTTCTTGAGGCCCGCACTCTTGACGATGCGGTTGCCCGTCGCTGTCGACCCCGTGAATGAAATCGCCCGCACGTCCGGATGCGCCACCAGCGGCTCGCCGGCTTCCTTGCCGTAACCGTGCACGAGATTCAACACGCCCGCGGGGATGCCCGCTTCGAGTGCGAGTTCGCCGAGACGCGCAGCCGTGAGCGGCGAGAGTTCGCTCATCTTGAGCACGGCCGTGTTGCCGAAGGCGAGGCAAGGCGCAACCTTCCACGTTGCCGTCATGAAGGGCACGTTCCATGGAGAGATCAGTGCGCAGACGCCCACCGGATGAAAGAGCGTGTAGTTCAGATGCGTCGGCGTCGGGTAGGTGTGGCCGTCGACGCGCGTGCACATCTCCGCGAAGTAATAGAAGTTGTCGGCTGCGCGTGGCACCAGTTGCTTGCCGGTCTGCGCAATGACTTGGCCGCAATCATTGGTCTCGGTCTGGGCGATTTCCGGCACGTTTTTGGCGATCAGGTCGCCGAGCTTGCGGATCAGCTTTGCGCGCTCTGGCGCAGGCATGCCGGCCCACTTCGGAAAGGCTTCCTTGGCGGCTGCGACCGCGGCGTTCACTTCGGCTTCACCGCCCGAGGCGACTTCGGCGAGCACCTCTTGCGTGGCCGGATTCACGGTCTGGAAATAGTCGCGGCTGCCGACAGGCTTGCCGTTGATGAGGTGATCGATCTGCATTGAATGTCTCGTTCGGGTATCTCGTTGGGGTGTGCCGCTCAGGCGGCTGCGATCGTGTTGACCAGTGCGCCGATGCGCTCGATCTCGGTCACGATGACATCGCCAGGCCGGCAGTCCACCACGCCGTCGGGCGTGCCGGTGAGGATCAAGTCGCCCGGCGACAGCGTCATGAAGCTGCTGAAGTATTCGAGGAGAAAGGGCGCATCGAAGATCATGTCCTGCGTGTTGCCCGATTGCGTGACCTTGCCGTTCACCGTGGTTTGCAGCGCCAGCGACATGGGATCGGGCACGTCGGCGGCGTCGACCAGCCAGGGGCCGATGGGCGTGCAGGTGTCGCGATTCTTCACGCGCAGATTGGGGCGATACCAGTTCTCCAGGTAGTCGCGAATCGCGTAGTCGTTGGCCACGGTGTAGCCGCCGATGAAGTCGTAGGCATCATCGCGCCGTATCTTGCGCGCGGTCTTGCCGACGACGATCGCGAGTTCGCACTCGTAGTGCATGAACTGCACGTCCGACGGCCGCGAGGTGAGCTGCCGGTGGCCGATGAGCGTGCTTTCGCCCTTCACGAAGACGAGCGGCTCTTCAGGTGCCTTGAACTCGAGTTCCTTGGCGTGGTCGGCGTAGTTCAGTCCCAGCGCGAGGATGGTGCGAGGGCGCGGCGTCGGTGCCAGCGGGGGCATCCACGACACCGCGTCCGGCGCGACGAGCCGGCCGTCCGCCAGCAGCAGTTGTCCATCCTTCTCGACGGCATCGTGCACCGCCCCTTCGAACAAGATGCGTGCGCGCTTCATGCTTCTTCCTTCACGAGCGTGTTGACGAGCGGCTCGAATCCCGGACCGCTGATCTCGATGCGGTCTCCGGCACGTGCGAGCGGACGTCCGGCGTCGCAACCCAGCATCAGCACATCGCCATGCTGAAGCGTCATGAACGCGCCGACGTCGGCCAACAGCTGCGCAGCACTACGCACAGTTTGCGAGAAATCCACCGACTGCCGCAGCTCGCCGTTGATGCGGACTTCGAGCCTGAACTCGGACGGATCGGCGACCTCTTGCGCGTCGCGCATCGCGGGGCCGATGCCCAGGAATCCGTCGAGGCACTTGAACTTGACCGGGGGCCGGAAAAAGCTCGTGTGCGGGATCGAGAGATCGTTCATCAGCACGAAGCCTTCGACGTCGTTGTCCGCACCGATCACCATGGCGACCGTGGCGCCGACTTCGACCTCCGGCACACGCGCCGGAACCGCGATGGCGCTGCCGTGGGGGCTCCAGGTGTTGGCGGTCTTGACGTAGAGGACGGGCGCCTTTGGCGGTGCCTTGTAGGGCGGCTGGTTCATCTGCGGCGCCAGTGCTTCGACTTCCTTTCGGAAATTCAGCAGCACGCCGTAGACGGTGCCGGTTGGCAAAAAGCTCATGGTTGTTCCAATGCGATCAGTTCGTCTAGCAGCGCGTAGAGTTCTTCGAGCTTGTCCTCGCCCAATCTTTCTTCCATCCACCTGTAGTGCGCTTCGATGCTGGTGGAAAGGCGCTTGACGAGTTTGCGGCCTTGGGCGGTGGCCTCGACGACCGTGCGGCGCTGATCCTCCGGATCGCGACTGCGCGTGATGAGCCCGTCGCGCTCCATGCGCGCCAGCATGCCCGTCAGGCTGGGTCCGAGGATGAAGGCTTCGCGCGCCACGCGGCCGGTTTCGACAGAGCCGTGTTCGCCGAGCACGCGCAGAACGCGCCATTGCTGATCGGACAATTCATGCTCGCGCAGGCTCGGCCGTGTGTGGGCCATCACGGCCTCTCGCGCCTGTAGCAGCAGACGCGGAAGATTGCGGTGCGTGAAGGTGGTCGTCATGAAGCCCTCATTTACTTAACATGTTAAATGATTGCCTTGTGACCCCTCTTCGGGTTAACCCTCGCATCCCCCCGGGACGATCCTCTCGGGACGATCAATCGATCGTCGTGCCAGAGAGGCGCACCACTTCGCCCCAGCGCTTGGCTTCGGTCTTCATGTAGGCGGCCAACTCGGCGGGCGTGCTCGATCGCGATTCGAGCCCTTCGCGCTCGAGCTTCTGGCGCAGATCGGGTTGCGCGAGGATCTTCGCGATTTCGCGGCTGTAGCGTTCGGTGATTTCCGCCGGGGTGCCCGCGGGCGCGACGATGCTCTGCCATGCCACAGCCTCGAATCCGGCCGTGCCGGGAATACCGGATTCAGCCACCGTCGGCACTTCAGGCACGGCGCTCTGGCGCTTCAGCGAAGTGACGGCGAGCGCGCGCAGCTTGCCGGTGCGCACGTGCTGCAGTGCCGGCGCGATGTCCGTGAACATCAGCTGGATCTGACCGCCGAGCAAATCGGTCAGCGCCAGCGCGCTGCCTTTGTAGGGCACATGGCTGAGCTTGATGGAAGTCGCTGCCTTGAACATCTCGGGCCCCAGGTGCTGCGGACTGCCGTTGCCGGCCGATCCGTAACTCAACGCATCGGGCTTGGCTTTCGCGAGCGCCACCAGCTCGGCGAGCGAATTCGCCTTCACCGAAGGATGCACCACCACCATCAGCGGCACCGCGCCGATCAGCCCCACCGGCGCGAAGTCCTTGGCCGGGTCATAGGGCAGCTTCTTGTAGAGCCACTGGTTGATGGCAAGCGTTGTGCTGGTCGCCACGAGCAGCGTATTGCCGTCCGGTGCGGCGCGGGCGACCTGACTGGCGCCGATCGCGGTGCCGGCGCCCGGCTTGTTGTCGACGATGACGGTGCGGCCGAGCGCGATGCCGAGCTGCTGCGCGATCAGCCGGCCCAGCATGTCGGTCGTGCCGCCCGGTGCGTAAGGCACGACGATGGTGATCTGACGGTCGCTCTGCGCGAGGACCAAAGATGGCCCGGCGGCGCAGACGGCGGCGGACAGGGTGCCGATGCGGCGGATGACTTGACGGCGGTTCACTGGACGGTCTCCTTGTCTTTCTCTTCGGTTTGAAGTGCGGGGGCCGTTTCGGCGCCGCGCACGAGGTCGATCAATGCGATCGGATCGGCAGGTGCCGCATCGCCGCGCCACGCCACGTGCTGATCAGGTCGCGACAGCACCAGCTTGCGGTCATAGAGCGTTGCGGCGTCGGCGGAACGAAGGTCGAGCACCGTCAACGGCACGCCGCGCGAAGCTGCAGCGGCTTCGATCGAACGGACATCGACATTCGGATCGCGCCGCAACAGCGTGTAGCCGGGGCCCATCGCGTCGTAGAGCGATCGGCCATCGTCGAGCCAAAGATGGGGCGTGCGGCAGCCGGGCACGGTCGATGGCGTGAAGGTGGCCATGGTGTAGGCCGGCGCCGGTTCGCCGTCGTAAGCGATCAGCGGCGAACGATCATAGAAGTAGCCGAAATTGAGCCCGCCGCAGCAATACTGCTGCACGTTCAGGTCATAGAGCGCGCGCCCGGTGGCTTCGCGCAGCGCGTCGCCTTCCACGCCCGGCGCTTCAATGCCCGGCGGCACGCCCTCACGCTGGCGTTGCAACGCGATCGCGTGGTTCATTGCAAAGTTCGACACCTGCTCGGTGATCGGCTGGCGCTCCGCTTCGTACGCATCCAGCGCGGCCTCCGTGGCCCAGCCTTGCAAACGGCCCGCGAGCACCCACGACAGATTCATCGCATCCGCGATCCCTGCGTTCATGCCGTAGCCGGCCATCGGAATCCACAGGTGCGAGGCATCGCCGCAGATGAACACGCGCCGGTCGCGGAACCGGTCGGCCACCAGACGGCGCCCGATCCAGTCCTCCTTCGAGATGATCTCGTACTCGAACTCCGGGCCGACCCCCAGGATCTCGCGGATCGCCCAGTCGCGGTCGACCGCCTCGAAGTCCGTCTCGTCCGCCAGCAGATAGTTGTGCAGCAACCAGGTCTCGCGTCCATCGATGGCGTAGACGTTTCCGCAGCGCCGCGGATTGAGCGAAAACGTAGCCCAGGCAGGCGCGTGCTTCAGCAGCCCAAGCAGCGCCGGGGCACGAAAGTAGGTCGATTGCACGCGGCCGACCACATCGGTGCCGTGCAACTGCGCGCCGATCTTCTTGCGCACCATCGAGCGCCCGCCGTCGCAGCCGATCATGTAGCGGCTGCGGATGCGCACCGGCTGCCCATTGTCGAGATCGACGCCGTTCGCCCACACGCCGTCGTCATCCTGCGTGAAGTCGTCGATGCGCGTCCGGTTGCGGATGCGCAGGCCCGGCACCGCTTCGGCATGTGCGAAGAGCACCGGCTCCAGATAGATCTGGTTGATGCGGTGCGGCGGTTCCGGCGTCGGCCACCCCGTGTCGGGGCCGCCCGTCGCGGTGTAGCGGTCGCGCCGCGCGGGGATCGGAATGCGCGACAACTCGTCGCCCGTCATCGTCGTGCGGTAGGCCACGTCGTTCGGGTAGTCGGCAGGCAGGCCGCTGTCGCGCAGCTTGGCGGCAACGCCCAGCCGGCGAAAGATCTCCATCGAGCGGGCCGACACGTGGTTGCACTTCACGTTCGGCGGTTCGCCGCGATGGCGGATCTCGGCCACCAGCACGTCGATGCCGCGCTGCGCCAGATCCATCGCCAGCGTCAGTCCGACCGGGCCGGCGCCGACAATCAGCACCTGCGTTTGGAGTTCTTCACTCATCGCTCTTTGTCTCCAGAAGTCTCAGCCGTCCATTAAAAGCCGATGTGCATCGGCTAAAAAATGAAGCTTTCATGGCGATTCATAAAAAACCGTTATCTATGCGCGGCCTGCCCTCCGTGCGGCAGTTGCGCGCCTTCGTCGCCGTGTATCACAGCGGCCAACTGTCGAGCGCGGCGGACCAGCTTGCGCTGACACAGCCGGCCGTCAGCGTGCTGCTGCGCGAATTCGAGCAACGCATGGGCTTGCGCATGTTCGATCGCACCACGCGTTCCCTGCGCAGTACAGAGGCGGCCGACCAGGCCATCGTCTTCGCCGAACGCGTGCTGGCCGAGCTGGACGCGCTCGGTTCCGCGATGTCTGATCTCGCCAGCGGCCGGCATGGCCGCGTGCGCGTGGCTGCCACGTCGACCATTGCGCAGACCCTGATGCCGAAGGCCATGCAGCGCTACTTCGGCACGCATCCGGACGTGCAGGTCAATATCGACGACTGCGCGCCCGGTCAGTTTGTCGAACGCATCCAGAGCGAGCAGGTGGACTTCGGCGTCGGGACGCTCGACGGCAAGGTCGCCGGGCTGGAAGAACGCGTCTTCGTGCGCGACCACCTGAGCGTGATCGTCGACCGTGGCGTGCGGTTGTCGTCATCTCCGCAGATCTCATGGAAACAACTGGCCGCGCATCCGCTGATCACCGTGAAGCCGGGCTACGGCGTGCGCGGCAGCATCGATCGCGCCGCCGCCCAGGCGGGCGTGGAACTGAAGATTGCGCACGAGGTGACTTTGCTGGGCACCGCACTCGCGATGGCCGCGAGCGGACTCGGCGCTTCGGTGCTGCCCGCGTCGATCCTCGCGCACGCGAGTTACCCGAATCTGGTGGCGAGGCGACTTGTGCGACCCACGGTGGCGCGCAACATCGCGGTGATCGTCAAGCGCGGCCGATCGCTGTCGCCAGCGGCCGAGGCCTTCGCGGAACTGCTGACGCGCGAATTCGGCGCGAGCCACTGAGCACGAAGAAACCCTTCAGCTTGACAAACGCGCGCTGTCGGAAGCCGGGATGCCCGCATCGGCCGGCGCCGCACACAGCTCTCGCAGTCGCTTCGCCAACTGCTCGGGCTGCACCGGCTTGAACATCACCACCAGACCGCTGTCGTAGGCGGCACGCACGAGCACCGGGTCGGTGTCGCCGGTGATCAGGATGACAGGCAGCATGCGCCCGGCCTGCGCTCGCAGGCGGTGCGTAGCGCCGATGCCGTCGAGTTCGCCGGCCAGCCGGAAGTCCACCAGCATCGCGTCGAGCCTCGCGCCTTCGCGCGCCACCACGACGCTGGCCTCGTCCACCGTCTGCGCGGTGTGGATGGCAGCGCAGTAGGGCGCGAGCCATAGGCGCATGGCCTCACAGACTGCTGCCTCGTCATCCAGCAGCAATACGTGCAGTGGCCGCTCGGGCGCCGCTGCGCCAGCGCTCGCCAAGCTGGGCACAGGCGCACCGGCAACATTGGCGAGCGCACCGGCCTGCGCCGCGGCGCTGGGGCGCAGCGGCAGCTCGATCCAGAACACGCTGCCCCGCCCCGGCGTCGAATGCAAGCCCACCTCACCCTCCAGCAGCACGGCGAGCCGCCTGACGATCGCCAGCCCGATTCCGAGCCCGCGCACGCTGTCGCGATGCAGGTTGTCCACCTGGTAGAACTCATCGAACACGCGCGACAGGTGCGCGGCGCCGATACCGCGCCCCGTGTCCCACACGGCCAGCCTGATGCGCCCGCCGCGCGGCCGAGCGCTCACCAGCACGCCGCCGCGCTCGCAGTACTTGAAGGCGTTGTCGACGAAGTTGAACAGCACGCGCAGCAGCAGATCGCCGTCGCTCACGATCTCGCACGGGATCGGGTGAAAGCGCAGCTGCAGCCCGGCCGCGGCCGCGCGCTCTTCATACAGTTGGGACAGGCGCAGGAAGATCTGATCCACCGCCACTGGCGCGAACACCGGCTGCACCGCGCCAGCGTCAATCTTGGAAATGTCGAGCAATCCGTTGAGCAGACCGCTCACCGACCGCGTGGCCTCCACCACCTGATCGGCCAGCCGTTGCGCCGGCGTACCCTGCACTTCGCGCCGCAGCGCCTCGGAGAACAAAGCCAGTGCGTGCACCGGCTGGCGCAGGTCGTGGCTGGCGGACGCGAAGAAGCGGCTGCGCTCGGCGTTCAGCCGCTCCAGGTCGTGCGACTGAGCCATCAGCTGTCGCGACAGCTCTTCCTTCTCGATCTGCGAACGCAGCCCGGCGCGCAGCAGTTCGCCTTGCTGGCGCGCAAAACGCCACGCCACGATCGCGTACAGCAGGATGTAGGTGCACAGGGTCCAGCCGACCGCTCCGCCCTGTACCGCGGCGCGTGTCGCCATGCCCAGCGCCAGCGGCACGAGCCACATGTAGGCGGCCTTGCGCGACGGCGCCACCACCGGAACGACGCCCGTCATCAGTCCCGATACGAACACCGCCTGCACCGCCAGCCACTCGGTGGGGATCGGCCCCAGCGGCATCAGGAACCAAGGCCCCAGGCCCCAGACCACGCTGGTCGCGGTGTAGGGCGCGAAGTAGCGCCAGTTGCCGGCGGGTTGGCGTTCGGCGTATTGGGGGGACGGGTACACCCGCAGGTTCTGTTCGAGGAAGTACAGGCGCACCATCAGCACGCCACACACCAGTGCCACCCACAGAAAAATGGCAAGCCGAGGGCCGGTGAGCGCCGAGAAGACCGCTGCGAACACCGCCACCGCCATCAGGCCCTGGCGCACGGCCGCATGGCCCAGCACGAACAGCCGCCGGCGCAGCCGGTCTTCCAATTCGCGATCCAGCAGCGCGCCCTCGGCGAGATCTGCCACAGGCCCCAAGCGATCCGCCTCGCCGGCCGAAGCCTGCGGTGTGAACCCCTGGCCGGAAGGCTGATCGAGGCTGGCCGTCATGGTCCGGTGAGTCTAGCGCCGGGACGCTGCGGCGGCGACCTTTGCGGCGCTGCATCTTCCGCGCGCCTGGCGCGGGTTGCGCCTACAAAATGGCCATGATCATCATCACCAGACCCACGATGCTGATCGTCCAGATTGCAGTGCGCAAATAGATGATTCCGGCGTAGTACACCGGGATGTACAGCACGCGAGCCCAGAAGAATATTTCCGCCCCCAGGGCAACTTTCGGATTGGTGGCCCCCACTGCATGTGCGACCAGCGCGATCACGGCAAAGAGCGCGAAGTTCTCGAAGGTGTTCCGGGCAGTGCGTTCGGCCCGTCCTGCGAACGGCGTCGCCACTGGCAGGTTGTCGCGATTCCCGAACGCAAGCATGGTGCCGGAGAAGGTCCATCCTCTGACTCGAACGAGGCCCGCGACAAGCGACGTGAGCCACGCAAGTACGGCCATGTAGATCACGAGCTTCAAGGTGGAGGTCATATCAAGCTCCGGGTTGATTGCCATCGAGCAGAGGGTCTCGCGCGCCATTGTGCGCGGAGCGGCGCCCCTGCGCCTCCCTACACTTGACGGCATGGCCAAAGAAAAAACGATTTACGTCTGCACCGAATGCGGCGGCACGAGCGCCAAATGGCTCGGCAAATGCCCGAGCTGCGGTGCCTGGAACACATTGATCGAGCAGGTCGCGGCACCCGCCGGCGGCACCGCCAACAACCGCTTCGGCACCCAATTCGCGGCGCTCGCCGGATCGGCCGAGCTTGCAACCCTTTCAGAGATCGAAGCCACCGACATCGCGCGCACGCCCACTGGCATCGACGAACTCGATCGCGTGCTGGGCGGCGGCATCGTCGACGGCGGCGTCACGCTCATCGGCGGCGACCCGGGCATCGGCAAGTCCACGCTGCTGCTGCAGGCGGTGGATGCGTTGCAGCACGTCGGCCGAAACGCGCTCTATGTGACGGGCGAAGAAAGCGGCGCGCAGGTTGCATTGCGCTCGCGCCGACTCGGGCTGGAGCGATCGCAGGTGCAGGTATTGGCCGAGATCCAGCTTGAAAAGATCATTGCCACGCTCGACGCAACGCGGCCGGCGATTGCGGTCATCGATTCGATCCAGACCGTCTATTCAGATCAGCTCACTTCGGCCCCCGGCTCTGTGGCGCAAGTGCGCGAATGCGCGGCGCACCTCACGCGCTTTGCCAAGGCCAGCGGCACGGCAGTCGTGCTGGTCGGGCACGTCACGAAAGAAGGCGCTCTCGCCGGCCCGCGCGTGCTGGAGCACATGGTCGACACGGTGCTGTACTTCGAAGGCGACACGCATTCGAGCTTCCGCCTGGTGCGGGCGATCAAGAACCGCTTCGGAGCGGTGAACGAGATCGGCGTGTTTGCGATGACTGAGCGCGGGCTCAAGGGTGTGGCGAATCCGAGCGCGATCTTTCTGAGCCAGCATGCGGAGCCGGTGCCCGGGAGCGTGGTGCTGGTGACGCTGGAAGGCACGCGGCCGATGCTGGTGGAGATCCAGGCGCTGGTGGACAACGGTGGGCCGAGCCCGCGGCGCTTGTCGGTGGGGCTGGATCGCGATCGGCTGGCGATGCTGCTGGCGGTGTTGCATCGGCATGCGGGCGTGGCTTGCATGGATCAGGACGTGTTCGTCAACGCGGTGGGCGGGGTGCGGATCAGTGAGCCGGCGGCGGACTTGGCCGTGATGCTGGCGATCACGTCGAGCTTGCGCGGGAAGCCGTTGCCCAAGGGGTTCATTGCGTTTGGGGAAGTGGGGCTGGCCGGTGAGGTGCGGCCGGCGCCGCGTGGGCAGGAGCGGTTGCGTGAGGCGGCGAAGCTGGGGTTCAGCGTGGCGATCGTGCCGAAGGCGAATGCGCCGCGGAAAGGGGCGAAGGAGATTGAAGGGCTGACGATTCATGCGGTGGATCGCATTGAAGAGGCGCTGGATATCGTGAGGCAGATGCAGTAGCAATAGCGCTCGATATACTGCCCAAGTCGCGTCGAACAAGGACGTGATCGGGATTGGACTCCCGGTAAGCAACCTCTGCGGCGAAGGTCGCAGTTGCCTGCATGGTTTGCGGATTCGCCGCGTTGTGCCCCCTTATGGCGGCTCGACGGGCGGGCGCAAGCCCGGCCGGTTTCTCGCAAGAGGTTGCCCGGTAAGTCCAACTCGTCGAGTCGCCGCCTCGATTGGACTCGGAGCGGCGGTTTTGAAGACTGCAACTTCTTGGGAGGCCAAAAAAATGGCTAAGTCTGGTCGCATTGCCGCGAGTTCTTCCGGCAACTCCAAATCCAAAAGACGCAAAGCCGTTGGACGCCGACAGGCGACAACTACCGCGCTTCAGAAATCAGAGAAGAACAAGGTCGCCCGCAGCGCCGCGCTACTTGTCGAGGACGAGTTCAACAACTTGCGCGCGGCGCATCGTGCGTACGCTTGCATGCAAAACTTTCTGACGCCGAGCTATCTGCAGGAAATCGAGGAGTTCCGTATCCAGCCGATCGAGTTGAGCGCCTTAATGGAGGTGGTCAACGCGGAGATGGTGCGGCGCATGCAGACTGTGACCGACGCGATTCAGTCGATGCGTGAGGCGCTGCACTGAGGGCTGCCGAGGGTTCGACCGCTGCCGTTGTTCCCCGGCGCGGATGTTTACGGCGGTATAGGGACGCCCGCGCAATCCCCGAAAGCGGCCGGGGACAGTTCAACCAGCAAGAACGCCCACTCATGTCGTGCGCTACTCGACTCGGTCTATTCGCTCTGCTAAACGAGTCATGTAGTTCAACATGTCATGCTTGAGTTGCGATACCTCTTGCGAAGTAAATTGGATTCTCTCTCCAAGCCTCAAGACTGGTTTGAGCGACCGGGGAGTGGCTCCGGAAACCTGCTTCACCATTCGGTCGGTCGTAACAGCGCCAGCATGAACGATTACATGTCGAGCGGCTTGTCCAAGGATTATGTTATTTACTATGGCATCGCGTTCTAGCTTGATGCCAACGTACGATTCGAAGGCGCGGGCTGTTGATCCCATGTCTTGAAAAGTGAAATCCTTCTTTGCGATAAGTAGGTCCGCTGCGGCGCTTTGCAGATTCCAGTTGCGGTCCTTCATTTCTCTGAAGGTCAGTTTGATGTCTTCATCAAGTAAGGCATTGTTGTCAGTACGATCCAGTTCATGTGCAATCGCAGTGCGGAAAATATCACCAAGGCTTGACGCGAAGTGAGAGACAAGCAGGACGATTGCCTGGTTGAAGATCACTGAATAGCGCAACCGCAGGGAGTCATTCTGGCGAATCCCTTGAACAATTTGGAGGACGCGACCCCCGTTCATTTGATCCGTTCCGTGATGAGGTTTCAGCCGCTCATGAAGTTCTTCAAGATTCGAAACGACTACTTGGAGAACCTCGCGATCGAAATTGACGAGGCGTTCAACGTCCTCGGCGTTGGATTGAAATCCGTCTAATATTTCTTTAAGCATGTTCGATCAATATACGACGAGAGTGCTCGGGTAGATAATCAGCATTTTCTTGATCGCAATTTCCATTTGAAATAGTACTACACGAAAGCAGTGTAGTGGTTCGCGCCTCGAGTACATTAGTCCCATCTCTCATCGCCCGCAACAGCTTAAGTAGATGATTTCTCTCCCGAAGGATTCAACACCTGCAACGCTGGAGGAGTTCTTGCGGGAAATCCGTGCGGCACCCGGGCAATCGCTCAGATTGCCAGTGACGACCGAACGCGGAGGCGTCTTCGGCTTTTCTGCGCTCGCGATTCAAGCCGTCCTGACATGGGCTCGCTTGCATCCCGGGCCGAGGGTATTGCATGTTGCCCCTTCATACGCCACGGATGAATCGACGCGAACTCGATTCGCTGCCTCGCCGTACGGAATGGGTGCGCTCTACTTTGCGCAAGAGGTTAGAAGCGGAGCGACGATCATTTCTCGCAACGAAGCCCTGAATGATGTCGCGCCTCACGTGAACGCTATGCAGACATTGGACTATCGATCCACCGTCCGTGGCGCTGGCGCGTTTCTCTGCTGCTTTCAGGGCGCCCGAAACGAATTCTTGAATGCTTTGTATATTCGTCGCAAGCGTGGAACAAATACAGATGTGACTGTCAGAGGGCACTCTGGTCTCACAGCGGTGCTATCTAACATGCTCGAAGCCGCTCAAACTGGACTTAGTAAGAAGATTGGTGAAACTCATCTCAGTTCTCTGAGTGCACTTGTCTATCAGCTTTTTAACAACGCTGACATTCATACCGCAGCGGATGAGAGCGGAAATATCTATGAATCTGGATTGCGAGGAATTCAGCTGCGCTTACACCGGTTTACTGGTCTTGATGATATTGAAAACTACGTGCGAGGTGATGCAAAGCTGGCGAACTATTTGATGAAAGTAGCCATGCTGACACCAAATAGGGCGAAGGGATCCGCCCCGGGTGCTCCAAGAACATCGTCAACCTTCATCGAAGTGTCCGTCTTTGACTCGGGTCCGGGCCTGTCCTTAAGATGGCTCGCGGCCAAACGCGGAATGAGCAGTTACGCAGATATGACTCTTTCGGAAGAACTTGAGGGGGTGCGCAAATGCTTTGAGCTTCATTCCACCACTCAATCGTCGGGCTTTGTGGGGGATGGACTAGTAATCGCCAGGCGATCGATGGTCCATCTGAAAGCCTTTATGGCACTTCGGACAGGCCGGCTTAGCTTGATACAAGATTTTTCTTCGAAAGACCAGCAGGCATTTAATCCTCAGCATCGCTTCGTCAAGACGCCGCTTCTTAGCGAGATTGCGGGAGCTTCGTACACCATATGCTTCCCTACTCCGAACTGACAAACCCCCCGGGATTCTTTCATTTCCGTTGGGAACTGGCCGCATCGTGCAGCGGCGCTCGCGACGTTGCCGTTGCTTTCAAAGTTCCTGGAGCACTAACCGACGGCGCTCTTTCGGAGTTGTTTGAAACTGTTTGCCGAGGGCCGCTACTCCCCGATGCCGTCATCCTACTGCAGATTGACGGTGACGCTTCACCTCTCAAGTTGGAACTTGTTAAGCCATCCGTGTCAGACGCGCTGTTGCGCTTTCAAGATCGGTTGCCACTCCTGTTGGCAGAGTTTTGCCTAAAGGATCTATCTATTTCCGTGATCGGAATCCGTCCGAGCGAGGAGGCGAAAAGTGAAGATATCGTGAACTACGTGCATTCGAATGCGAAGGAAATGTTCAAGGCGGGTCTTGCTAGCATCTTCAATAAGGAAATCGTAACACTCGCGCCTGTGGGTTATTCCTTCCTAAAGCCGTCGGGCAAGACGGCGCCGTATTTCATTCGAGCCGATGCTGGTTTAGCATCGTCAGGTGCAATTGCATTCACTGCTTTGGCGCTTTGGAAAAAGCTCGTCAGTGATCGCGCGGAGCTTCCGTTCACAATCGAGCAGATCATGCTCGACACCATGGCCATCTCACCCGTTGCCTTCTCTCTGCGTGAGCTATTCGTGCTCGCGGGACTAAAAAGGCAACCCATAGTGGAGAGCTTTCATTCGTATGGTGGAATAGAGCATGTTCCACAGCCAATTCGAGGTCAGTTGCTTTGCCTAATATCAGCATCGTCCTCGATGGAGATGCATAGAGAGTGGGTTAGAACGAAGGGAGTTGCTACAACAGACGCAGTGACCCTGGTGACTTTCGAAGACTGTGAGGACGCTTCGGCCGCCCTCTGTCTCCTGCCGTGCCAACTTCGGCCACTAGTCGCGCGCACATCTGCCGCTCATCATATTCGCATATCTGGCGAAAACTTCGTCGCTGGAAGCGAGGCTCCTAAGCAGATACTTCTTCGGAAGCCAATCCATTCCTGGCCCGATGGCGTCAAATTGTTGCGTCAGAGCGCGATTGACGAGCAGACGCCACTTTTTGATGTGTTTCGACCATCCAAGCACTCGAGCGTGACAAGGCGCGCTTTGTTTGTCGAAGCAGAATTGCTTGCGCAGTCTTCGACGTTCAATCAATTTCTAGAGAAGAAGCTGCCGCAACACATTCGGGCCATTACTCGGCAGATCATCCATCAAGATGATGCAGGGTCAAAAGAGCTTGCGGAGCGAACTGCGGTTTACTGCAATGAGATCCTTGGAATCGGAGAAATTAGTCTTTTAAGTTTCACAGATGTTGCGCGCGACCCTACAACCGTAGAGTCTGACGTGGGGATCATTGTGATTGGTGTTATTGCCGGGGGGGGATCAGCACTCTTGGGAGTCAGTCGCAACCTAAGAGGAGTCCACCGTGGCCCACGACTGTTTCTGATTGGAATTCAAGTCGCGGAGGCATCATCACAACTCAGAACGCTCGACAACAATCTCCGGGCATCTGCGCACGGAGCCTCAATTGAAATTGTTCGCTACGGTGAATTGGCGATCGGATCGTCGTTGATGGCGAGCTTTGAAGACGAAGTTGTGCTGTACTCAAGTAGTGATGTGGCTGCCATTCCAGAGGCACTGCGTGAGCGCCAGACGTTGTTAAGCTCCGCTCAAAGCCGACGCTTGGATCGCGCTTTCCTTCCCTGGGATGCCGATTGCGCTAGAAGTCTGATTCTGCGGAAGGATTTTGTGTTTTGGGACCCTGGATATGCGGAGGGGCCGCATCAATCAGCCGTCTTGGCGACCATCGCTGTTCTGCTTCAGCGCGCTCGTGAGTCGTCCACCATATCAGAGTCGAATAGGCTTCACGCGCCTCGCCCAACTCACGTTACGTTGGACCCGGAGAACTTTGCAAGATTTGATGATGGCATCATTCAAGCAGCGATCCTTCGCGCCGCACTTCCCAGCGAATTGGATTATCGAAGCGATCATGCTGCGAGCGCGCATCTTCGAAGTTATCTGATACGCTGCACAAGCTATATCGGTACGAGTCGAGCGGAGGGCGTTTTGGAGTTCTTGCTTGCACTCACAACAGGAAAGCTTCAGCTCACGGAGGACGACAAGAAGCTTGTCATTGATGCCTTCAAAAGCTATGCGCAAAACAATGTCACGGCGATTGCTGAAGTGATCGAATGGTTTGTCCGCAAACTTCGCGGAGACATGGACACTGCCTCCTCACTTCCTATCTGAGGCTCACACTAGATTTACGGTGGTGCAAGCGGACCGCCCCCGCACACCGGTCGCGCCGGTGGCGCCCAGTTCGAGTGCGACATCGCGGCTGTAGGCGTCCCTGTCGGAGCCGGTCGGACCATGACCGACGCACCCATCGTGTGAGCCATGGAGAAAAAAAATCGAGACGATCACGCGTGGTCCGCAACTTTCTTCATAACTCGCATGCGGCAGATCGCAATCTAAGATTGCTGCTATGACCAATGAGAAGATTCCGATGACCTTTGTCTCACACACTGTGGAATTCCATATCTCTACCACATGGATGCGCGCTGGGGGGCTGGCGCCGTTCTACATCAGTATGGCCGAGGACGCATTTGAGCAATTTCTAGGCGAGATCGGCAATCCGGTTTCAGAGCCTTCCCCGGATGAAGATCCAATGCCTCACTTTGCGTATGAAGACAGAAGGCTGAGCGCATCCATTCGGACGATCGTCTTTTCCGCGATGGCAACAGAGGCTGCAATTTACGACTTTGCGGCGATCCATCTTGGTGATAAATATGTGCTTGATCATCTTGATAAGCTCGACGTTGTTGCGAAGTGGACGGTTATTCCTCAGCTTGTGTTCGGTGGCGCGCTCCGTGCAAATGGGCCTGCAATGAACGCACTACGCACGCTTGCCAAGCGACGGAATTGGTTGGTACATCAGAAGTCGGCGCCTGGTCCCTTCGATGAAAAACTCATAGCGAGAGCGAACCAGCAAGACTTGCAGATCGCACAAGACACAACAACTGCATTTCAGGCAATCGTCCTTCTCGCCTTAGAGTTGGACCGTCTGCTTAAGACGCCTTCCGGCGTCCTTGGATTCTTCGGCGAGCGTTCGGCGGTTTCGACCCGATCTCGATGCGCCGACGTGGTTGCCTCCTGCAAGGAAATTCACTTGCGCAGTTACCGAAGTCACAAAGAGACCGACAGCGAGCCACTTCCAACCAGCCGCTTTTGAACGTGCAAGGTCCGACCTCGCTCGCTGGTGACGCCCATTCGGCATCTCTCTACGCGCCACGGCGCTCGTCGCCACGCGCCCGGTAGCTCAGGCGGCAGCACGGTCGACAACCTATCGCGCTATGACGTCGAAAGGAGCTTCGGTCTGGCTGGGCACGCCCCCCTTACCGGGGCGGGCTGCGCAGCCCGAATGACGACCGATGAGCGAGCTGCATGTTGAAGATGCCTAAGACATCTGCTTCGGCGACGCGGTCGCACCGGTGGCGGATTCGCGCATCTTTGCTGCCAGCAGTGCGGCCGGCAAACTGGATCGCGTTGACTGCGCGCTGCAGGCAGGACCCGTAGCGCACACAGCGATTGCGGATCGATTTGCGGCTCAGCCGCGCGCAGCCGCCCTCGGCGCGACAATGCCCCACCCCACCAGCAATCAACTCCATGAACGACGATTTGGACGCACGAATCCGCTCAGGCAAGGCCCTGAGCGAATCCATGGGCAATTTCCACGTGACCGAATGGAACCCCGAACGAAAGGCCCTGAAGGCGGCATTCACGGTTCGCCCCGAGTACTGCCACACCAATGGCACGATCGCCCAGGGCGGATTCATCACAGCCTGGCTCGATGCGGCAATGGCGCATGCAGTCATCCATGACACCGGCCACACGCAAACCGTCTTCAGCCTGGAGATCAAGGTCAGCTTCTACGAAAAGGTCGCCCCCGGTGAGGGATGGGTAGAAGCACGAGTGATCCGACGCGGCAAGCGGGTGACCTTCATGGAAGCCTCGCTCTACAACCCTGCAGGCAAGTTGGCGGCCGAGGCCACATCGACCGGAGTACTGGCAGATCTTTGAAGCGGAGGGGCAGCGCGGGTGGGGCGGAATAGGGGCGGGTGAGTGAGTCGTCGATATAAAGTAGCCAAGGTCCGTCTCACCGATCCATCACGCAACGTTGGAGCTCCGCATGAATCTCAGGCCGGTCAACCCCAAACTCGTTCTCGCAGTCGTGGGCCCGGCAGCAAGCTTGCTCCTGGGGGCTGCCAAGCTGAGTGACGATTTCCGGAAGACGCTGATCGACATCTTCCTGGTCCCGGCCAACACCGTCGTGCATGTCGACGGCTCGGTGCTCTTGCTTTCCTGGCCATTGCTCATCTTCTCGATGTTGCTTGCGGCGGGCTGTGCATGGTTCCTGGTCGACAGGCTCTGGTTCGCGGAAAAGGTGGAGAGCAAGCGCAAGGACGATGAAATCGAGAACTTGAAGCTGATGTTGGCTTCGATCAATCGCAGCTTCACGCTCGACGTCGTCACCGGCATACCTCGGCAGGATCGTCTTGAAGAAGACTTCGCGATGTTTGCGCAGGCGCAGGGTTTGAAGCGCGAAGGCCACTTGATCCTCCTCGACATCCATGACTTCAGCAGCGTCAACCAGAAGTTCGGATTCGAGCGCGGCGACCGGTTGCTCAGGGGCATCGTGCAGAAGATCCACGTCAGCATGCGTAGAGACGAGGAGATGTACAAGAAGAAGTTTGGCGATGCCCCCATCGGCAGCGAGTCGCTCGGCAAGGTGCCGTTGACGCAACGCCGCTTCTACAGAAAGTACGCGGCGGGCGACGAGTTCTTGTTCCTGGTCCGGGGCGATCTGACGGAGGCGCTGGGGTTCTGCAACCGCTTGCGCGATCTCTTTCGCGCCTTCAATACCGAGCCCATCCTCGACGAGCGAATCGCGCTGAGTTTTCGGTGCGCGCTGGCGCAAGTCCATTGGCCCGACCCTGCGAACGCGAAGCGCTATGCGCAAGACGCGCTCGAGAGGGTCAGCGAGTGCTACACGAGCTTTTACGCCGGCCGGGCGGCAAAGCCTGTCGACAACTTTGAAATCTGCTGGAGCGTCAACTCGGAGCCTGACAATCGACCCGAATTCGAGCGATCGTTTGCATTCACGAAAGCGCTTGAGAAATTCGGTGTCACTCGCATTGGGCTGCAGCCGCGCTAGCTCGGCGATGAAAGCCGCTCCTCGGCGCACTGCGGAAGGGCTAGTTCTTGGGGCAAAGAGACAGCGCGGCTTGCGCTTCGGAGCATCGATTCGTCGGTGCCGAATTGGCGGATCGAGATCCGGCACGTGATGAAGCTGCTTCGGCAGGACGCGCGCCATTGGCTGTGACGGTGCCCACGGCGTCGTCCTCTGGCTGTTCGACAGCCAATGCAGCCGTCAGGAGTGGCTTGACGTTCTCCGTGACCGACGCGGCCATCCAGTTCCACTTCGATGCGACCGAACTTCTGATGGATGACCAGCGATCCGGAGACGCACTGGAATTCCAATGTGTAAAAGGCCCCAGCAGCAGCACGAGGAAGACCAGCAGCAGGCCAGCACGCATTGCTGTCGAGTGCTGCGAAATGCTGCGGTCGCGCCCATGCGTTGGTGTGGGCGATGGCGTTGAAGGCAATGGTGCTCCACGCGCTCTGGCTCGCGGCCTTTGCCTTTGTGGTGGTAGCGAATCCGCAACCGCGCTGGCAGACGTGTGCGCCCCGAAGCGCACACCCGAAAACCTGCCGTGGCAAACGCAGCAATATTTCGCTCGATCACTGTTCGCGGAGTGACACGCGTCGCAGTACTTCGTCATGAAGAGAGTTTGTGCTTGCGCTTGTGCGGGCTTGTACTGTTTTGTTTTTTCTTCGGCGTGGATGTAAGAGAGCGACTGATTTCGCTGTCGAAATCGGCCGCGTACTCGGGCGACAATCGGTGCCATGAATTTCGGCAAGATCCTCGTTCCCATCGTCGGCGTCGTATTGATCGGCTTGGCCTATCGCAGTTATGGCTGGTCCGGCGTGGCGCTGGCCGTCGGTGCCATCGTGATGTTCGTGCTCTTGAACATCAATCGCGCGATCACTGTGTTGAGGCGCGCTGCCGATCGGCCCATCGGCACTGTGGCAAGCGCCGTGATGCTCAACGCCAAGCTCAAGCCGAAGGCAACCCTGCTTCACGTGGTCGCAATGACGCGCGCCATCGGCGAACTCCGCACACCGAAGGACACGCAGCCCGAAGTGTTCCGCTGGACGGACGCGGGCGGCTCATGGGTCGATGCCACCTTTGTCGGTGGCAAGCTGACGGAGTGGACGCTGGTGCGGCCCGAGGTGGCCGAGACGGCGGAGGACAACGCGGCCGAGGGGCTGCCAGATGGGCGCAGCGCCGATGCGGTCAAGCCCGGCGCGGCGGACGCGCTGCGCCCGCCCGTTTAGAACGGCGCCGACTCGTCCTCTAGAGCTTCTTCCACCGCTGGCTTGGCCTTCGCCGCTGGCGCCGCATCGACGGGCGCTGCGCCCAGTTGCATTTCACCGCCCAGCGCGTCGATCAGTTCCGGCACCAGCTGGCCGAGCTCGCCAGTGGCGATCGCAGCATCGGCGTCGAAGTTGTCTTCCTTGCCAGAAGCCGGCGCGTCGTCGAGCGTTCCTTCCAAAAACACGATCTTGCGAATCTGCAGGCCTTCGGTGAGCTCGAAGGAGACGCGGTCGTCCCACGTCATTGCAAGACGCGTGGGCCGCTTGCCATCGGCGATATGCTGCCGCACTTCCTCGATATCGAGCGGGTGTTTGGCGTAGCGCACCACGGCCTTGGACTCGTCGCTTGCCTTCAGCTCGCATTCGCGATCGATCGTGAAGCCGGCCGGCGGCTCCTGGGTCGAGAGCCAATTCGACATGGCGACTGCGGGTTCGACCTGCGTGTTGACCAGTGCCACGGCGAAGCCGTCGAGCGCCTTCACGAGATTGGTCACGACTTCATCCGCGCGCGCTGCGTTGCTTGAATTGACGACGAGCCGGCGCGCAGTCGGATCGATCCACACCGCGACGCGCGCATGGCGCGTGAACGCCAGCGGCAGCAGCTCGTGCGTGACGTCTTCCTTCAGTTCCTTCTTCTCTTTCTTGCCGGGCTTGCGGCCGGTGGTTGCCTCGATCTGCGCGGCGCGCTCGTCGACCTTGCGGCGCACGACCGAAGCCGGCAGCGTCTTGCTTTCGATCATGAATTCGAGCAGCCACTGCCCGCCGATCGATTCGGCAAGAGGGCCGTGGTCTTCGCCCCGAGGCTCGATCCAGCCGGTGGACTTTTCCTGGGAGGGGCTGCAGGGGACGAAGCGCTGGGCGTCGAGGCACTTCTCGACCTGATCGAGCGACTGCGACCACGTGGGCTCGATGCGGTAGACGATGACGTTCTTGAAGACGGACACTGAAACCCTTTTCTTGGCTGGATGAAAACACCCCCATGCGCCTGTGGCGCTCCCCCTGAAGGGGGCGCAGCCAGCGGCCCGGCAAAGCCGGTTCCGCGGCTGCCCTGGTCTCGGGTGAGCCAGTTTCATGGGTCGCGCGCAGCGCGGGGAAGACAAAGCTGAGCATTGTCGGTGCGGCGCCGACGGTCGCGGTCGTAAAATCGAAAGCTTTTGCGACATACCCCCTACGCCTGAGGACCAAGAACATGAGCGCGCTGCCCCCCTCACTGGACGACCGTGACGGCAAGATCTGGATGGACGGTGATCTCGTGGAGTGGCGCGACGCCAAGATCCACGTGTTGACCCACACGCTGCACTACGGCTGCGGTGTCTTCGAAGGCGTGCGTGCCTACAAGACGGTCGATGGCACGGCGATCTTCCGGCTGGCGGACCACACCGAGCGGCTCTTCAACAGCGCCAAGATCCTGCGCATGAAGATTCCCTTCACGCCCGAGCAGTTCAACGAAGCTCAAAAGCAGGTGGTGCGCACCAACAATCTCGACAGTTGCTATTTGCGCCCGCTCGTGTGGATCGGCTCCGAAAAGCTCGGCGTGAGCCCCAAGGGCAATCGCATCCACGCGATGGTCGCCGCATGGTCCTGGGGTGCCTACCTCGGCGAAGAAGGCATGAAGCGCGGCATTCGCGTCAAGACATCGAGCTACACGCGCCACCACGTCAACATCACCATGACGCAGGCCAAGGCGGTGAGCAACTACAGCAACTCGATCCTCGCCAACATGGAAGCGCTGGACGACGGCTACGACGAAGCTCTGTTGCTGGACGCGAGCGGCTTCGTCTCCGAAGGCGCGGGCGAGAACGTGTTCGTGGTCAAGGGCGGTGTGGTGTACACGCCTGATCTCTCGGCCGGCGCGCTCAACGGCATCACGCGCAACACCATCCTGCACATCTGCAAGGACCTCGGCATCGAGCTCGTGCAGAAGCGCATCACGCGCGACGAGGTCTACATTGCCGATGAAGCATTCTTCACGGGCACTGCAGCCGAAGTGACGCCGATCCGTGAACTCGACCGGATCGAAATCGGCAAGGGATCGCGCGGCCCGGTCACCGAAAAGATTCAGAACGCGTTCTTCGACATCGTGAACGGACGCAATCCCAAATACGCCCACTGGCTCACGAAAGTCTGAAGACCATGTCCTCTCCAAAAGCCGTCATCGAACTGCTCGCCAAGGACCTGAACGATCAGGGCGGCGTGTTCTGCCCCAACCCGAAGGCCGACATGCAGCTCTGGAGCGCGCACCCGAAGGTCTATCTCGACGTTGCGCGTACCGGCGAAGGCAAGTGCCCGTACTGCGGCACCGTCTACCGCCTCAAAGCGGGCGAGGTGGTGGGGAACCACCACTGAGTCCCCGGGGCCCTGCGAGCTTCAAGGCGATCCGGCGCGGCACCAGTTCCCGCCACGGGTCGCCCGCTTCCTGCGCGAGCCGCAGGTAGACCATCGTCACCCACAAAATCGACAGCCCGATCTGCGCATCGCGGAGCGCGGAATTCAGGCTCGTGGCGATCAACAGCACCAGGATCGCCACGAAAGCGCGGCGTCCGGTCAGGTCGTTCCGGCGCCAGGCGACCCAGACGCCCGTAAGGATGATCGCCAGCAAGCTCAGCGAGCCCGGGATGCCCGCCTGCGAGCCCATCCAGAGCAGATCGTTGTGCGGCATGTTGTAGTCGGCCAGCAGCTTGGGCCCGCGCAAGTGCCACTGCTCCGTCCAGCCGCCGATGCCCCAACCCATCAACGGCTTGTCCGCGATCATGCGGGCCGTATCGCGGTACATGTAGTAGCGCACGACCCAGCTTCCTTCTGAGACGGTGCCCGCTTCTGCCGCCTCGAGTTCCTGCAGGCCCAGCACGAATTTCTGGTGCACGGAAGGCGTGTTCCAGATGCCCACCGCGCCCACTCCGGCAACAAGTGCAATCGCCGCGGCGAGCACTCCGAGCCGCTTGCGCCATTGGTGCACGCACGCTGCAGCAATGGCCAGGATCAACGCCAGCAGCGAAGTGCGAGAGACCAGCGCGAGCGTGATGACCACGGCCACCGCCAGCGTGAGCACAAACGCCGGCAGGGCACGGACGAATCGATGTTCCCTCGTCGCCTGCATGCCATACACAGCGGCCGTTGCGCCCATGATCGTGAAGAGCAGCGCGTTGCTGATCGATTTGTTTCCGACGGGCATCAGCACTCCACGCCAGACTTCCAGCACCGGAAGACCGACCGTGTAATACAGCGCGATCAACACGAAGTTCAAGAGCCCGATGAGCCAGAAGCCTCGCAGCGCCCAAACCGCTTCGTCTCGCGTGAGCGCCATCGCCATCAGCACCGTCGCCGCGATGCGCAGCCCGTGCCCCAGATTCGACCCCGTCTGCGGATAGTGCCGCCCCAGTGCCAGCACGATCAGCGTCCAAGCCACATAGACCACCACCGGCCACCAGAACGGACTCGCCCGAAGCCTTCCCGCCCGTTCGCGAAGCCCTCCCGCACAAAGCAGCGCAATCAAAAGCAGAACCGCCGCCGCATAGGTAGCCCCCACCGGCATGAACACCGTAAGCCCCCAGACCATGGCCGCGGGCCGGACAATGTTCGATCTCTGCATGGCCGCGATTCTAGAGAGCCGGGGGTGAGCAAGTGACACCGCGGAACCGGCTTCGCCGGGCCGCTGGTGTCGCCCCCGGTAGGGGGTTGGCGGCTACACGAAGTGAGCAAGCCTGGGGGCGAGTCGGCAGTCAGTGCGGCAAGGTAATCACGAAGCTGGCGCCGCCGCCCGGCCTGTCCTCGCAGCGCACATGCCCTCCATGGCGCTCCGTGATCGACTTCACCAGTGCCAGCCCAAGCCCGACACCACCGTTGCGCTCACTCGCGCCGGGCAGGCGATAGAAAGGCTCGAAGATGCGTTCCCGTAGCGCAGCCGGCACTCCAGGCCCGCGATCGTTGACGCGTATTTCAGCGGCCCCGTTCCGGCTTCCGATTTCGACGCTGGTTTCGCCGGCGCCATAGCGCCGGGCGTTTTCAAGCAGGTTGCGGATCGCACGGCGCAGCAGTCGCGGCACGCCGCGCACCGTGAGCACATCGCCATCGGTGCCTTCGATGACTTCGAGATCGGCATCCACGCGCGCGCATTCCTCAGCGGCGAGGCCCGTGAGGTCGACCGTCTCGACCGTCCCCATGTCGGCTTCCTTCGCGTCGAGCCGGCTCGCCAGGAGGATTTCGTCGATCAGCTGATCGAGTTCGCCGATGTTGCGCGAGATTTCATCGCGCGCCGCGCGGCTCGGCCGTTCGCCCATCAGCTCCAGGCCCATGCGAATGCGCGTGAGGGGCGACCGCAACTCGTGCGACGCGTTGGCGAGCAGCGACTTGTGCGAGCGCACCAATTGCTCGATGCGCGCGGCCGCCGCGTTGAAGCGATTGGAAAGATCGGCCACCTCGTCCTGCCCGTCCTCGGCCACGCGCACGGAGAGGTCGCCTTCGCCCCACCGCTGCACGCCCCGCTGAAGCTCTTCGAGCCGCTTGGTGAGCCGTCGCACGATCGGATAGACACCCAATGCGACCGCCACGCCCACCAGTGCCACCATCCAGCCCAGTCCGAAGGGCGAGCGCCATGGTGCGAAGGCCGACGGCGAAGGCGGACGGTCGCGCGGTGCGACGCGCAGCGTGAGGGAGCGACCATCGTTCAGCGTCACGTCGAATTCCAGGCCCTGGCCTGGCACGCGCGTCGCCTTGCCGCCGCCGATCGCGTGATCCTGATCGTCGAGCACGACGACATCGCGCGGTACGGGCGCGAGCCTTTCACGCTCGTACTCGGCGGCCTCGCGCACGATCCAGTTGGCCGTCAGCGTGAGGATGAACACGCCCGCGACCACCGCCAGCCAGATGCGGACGTAGAGATGGCGCTGATAGAGCTTGAGGAGCATCGACAGAGCAGGGCGAGTAGGGCGATTGGGGCCGAGCGGGTCAGTCTTGCTGCTTGGCGAACACGTAGCCGACACCGCGCACGGTCAGGATGCGCTTCGGATTCTTGGCATCGACCTCGATGGCTGCGCGGATGCGGCCCATGTGCACGTCAATCGAACGGTCGAAGGCTTCGAGTTCGCGGCCACGCACGGCTTCCATGATCTGGTCGCGGGTCAGCACGCGGCCCGCACGCTCCGCCATCGCCGCCAGCAGGTCGAACTGGTAGGAGGTGAGGTCCGCCGGGGCGCCGCCCACGGTGACCGTGCGCGCATTGCGATCGATTTCGAGCGAGCCGAAGCGCATCACCGAAGGCGCGCTCGCATCGGCGGCGCCTTCGCCGCGGCGGCGCAGCACGGCGCGGATGCGCGCGAGCAGTTCGCGCGGCTCGAAGGGCTTGGGCAGGTAGTCATCGGCGCCGATCTCGAGACCGATGATGCGGTCCATGGGGTCGCCCTTGGCGGTGAGCATCAGCACCGACACCTTGGCAAGCCCATTGGGCAGTGCGCGGATGCGGCGACAGATTTCCAGCCCGTCCGTGTCCGGCAGCATCAGGTCGAGGATGACGAGGTCGGGCGTGCGTTGCTGCAGCAGGTCGAGCCCGCTCGCGCCGTCGGCCGCATGGCTGAAGCCAAAACCCGATTGGGTCAGGTACTCGCCGACCATCTGGGCCAGTCGAGTGTCGTCTTCGATCATCAGGAGTTGTGGGGTACTCATGGGTTGCTAGGTTCTTCCTGCGCCGCCAAGCAGGCTTGAACGCTTCGTAAAGTTGGGTAAACGGGCGGGGCTTTCATCCAGGCGCAAAAAGCATGGGCTCCTGCGGGAGCTCAGAGTTCGGCGGCGGGGATCTCTCGGCCAGCGCGGCGCGCAATGTGTCGGCAGCGAGGCCGGGGTGGGCGCTGGTAGCGCGATGCAGAATCTCGGCCGCCAGCACTCTCAACTGCTGCGCGGAAGCCTTGATGCGCGCCTCGAAGGCCGGATCGTCCAGCCGATCCGTCAGGCACCGATTGAGTTCGGCAAACCAAGGCAGCGCTGCCTGGTCGAGCATCACCGCCTCGTTGCGGCGGGAGCTCACGCCGGACCATGCGCGCAGGAATTCCTGCACCGCAAAATTGAGTCTCTGGCAATGCTGGAGCTCGTCGCGCAGCCGGCCCAGGACGGGCAGGTCCGTGAGCCGATGCTGGAAGAAGATCTGCGACAGCACGCCCCAGTAATAGGTGTAGTCCCAGATCACCTTGACCGGCAGCACTTCCGGGTCGCCGAAGAGCGCGTATTGGTCGGTGTAGAGCGCCAGCGTGCTCTCATAGAACGAGTGATAGATCTGGTCATAGAGCTGCGCCCGGGCCGCAACCGCGTGGCCCGCTCGGTCGTGCGCTATCAAATCGGTGATGTAGGTGTTGCCCACGGCGATGAAATCGCTGCCGGGCGAATAAAACGGATCGAGAAACAGCCCGGCCTCACCCGTCATCGCCCAGCGTTGGCCGGAGAAAACCTGCTTGCAGCCATACGAAAAGCCTCGAAAGAACGCAAAGTCCTGCAGCAGATCGCGCTTGCCGTCGAGGTCGTCGAAAAGGCGCGGCTGCCAGGTACCAAGCCACTGCATCGCCTTGTCGAAGGTGTCCATCCGGTCCAGCGGATGCAGGCGCGGGTCGGCCACGATGCCGACCGAATGAGACCCCGATGCCAGCGGGATCAGCCAGACCCAGTAGCCTGCGCCGACGAGATGGTTGGTGGAGAGCCAGCGTGCTCGCGGTTCGCAGCGCGCGCGCCATTCCGGGTCATCGGACCAGTCGTCGATCATGATGCGCGCGCCGATGCGAAACCACACGGCATTGCAGTCGTGCGCGTTGGGTTCTGCCAACCCCAGCTTGCGCTTGAGCATGCCAGCGCGCCCGCAGGCGTCGATCAGCCAGCGTGCATGGATGACGCGTGATTCGCCATTGCGCGACCACTCGATGCGGTGCGGGCGATGCGCGTCTTCGGCCAGGTCGATCCGGCGAACGGTCGCGCTGTCGATAAAGCGCACTCCGCGGCGCGCGGCTTCTTCGGCGAGGTAGTTTTCGAAGATGCCGCGATCGATCTGGTAGCTCGGCACCGTGAGGTAGCGGCTGGCGCCGATTTCGGTGACGTTTTCGATATCGCGCCGGCCTTCGCTGAAGAAGAACCGGAAGCCGAACTTGCGCAACTGCGCGTCGTGCATGTGCGGCTTGAGGCCGAGCACGGTGTCGAAATAATGCGCGCCGATCTCGACCGAAGACTCGCCGACCTTGTGCGTCGCGTGCGGCACCGGATGTGTCCGGCGCTCCAGCACCACGATGTCGATGTCGGCAAAGCGTTGCTTGAGCTGAAGAGCGAGCGTGAGCCCGGCAAGGCCGCCACCCATGATCACGACATCGTGTTCAGAGGGCGCATTGCTCATGAGGTCCTCAGCTTTGYCCGGCCAGTTGCAACGCGGGCTGCAGTTGAAGCTGCAAAGACAGCTTGGCCGATAGTGGCAGGCTCAGCGACTCTGCATCGTCGCGCGCGAGTGCCTCGAAGAAGGGCAATGCGTCAGCCATCGCGTTCGCATCGAGCGCGCGCGCGGCATCCGTTTGCAGCGCTGGCACCGTGGCGGCGCCCGCGGCGAGCGACCAGTCGAGCGCCGCGACAGTGCGCTCGGAGCGAACCGGCGAAACGATCAGGGCAACTGCAAGCAACCCCCGACTGGTGGTCACCGACGCAAGCGCGCCCACGGCCGGCATGTCGTAGCCGACGAGCAGCACGGGCCGCTGGTCGGCGGCACATTGCGCCGCGGCTTCGAGCAGGCCGGCGGCAAAAGTGCTTTCGTAGGCAGTGAGCGAATTGCTCGCGGCCATGCAGCCGGTGCCGATCGTCCAGTAGCCCACCGCCGCGTTGTGCACCGAGTTGTGGAACTTGATCGGCGACAGCAACTTGGGGTCTGTCGCAAGCGTGCCGCACATGTAGTCATTGATGCCGAGGTCGCCGTGCGCCGATGCAAAGACGCAAGGCAAGTCAGCGGCATTGCGGCCCGCGCTGGCGGTCGCCGCTGCGGCGACTTCGAGTGCAAGCGCCACGGTGTCGGGCGCGCGGCGGCGCTCGGCAGGGGCAAGGACTTGCGGCGACGGCCGCTTGGCGGGTGGATCAACCGGGCTTGCTTCGCCGCGGAAGACGGCGCGGGCGGTGTCCCAGCCGGGCAAAGTGGGCGCCCAGAAGGCGGGACCTTCGATGAAGAGGGTGGGAGTCTTTACTTCTTTTGTGCCGCTCATGCCGCTGCTCCCTTGCCGAAGATGAGCGAGCAGTTGTTGCCGCCGAAACCGAATGAATTGCTGAGCGCATAGCGCACTTCGCCGCGCGCGGGCTCCAGCTTGATCTGAGGGCCGCACTCGGCGTCCAGCGTCGCGGTGTTGACGGTACCGGGCTTGAGGCCCGTTTCGATCGCCAGCAGGCTGATCACGGCCTCGACGATGCCCGCCGCACCGAGCGTGTGGCCGGTAAAGCCCTTGGTCGAACTGGCGTGCGTGGTTTCGGGAAAGCGCCGCGCGACCAGCGCGCCTTCGACTTCGTCGTTCTTGGTGCTGGCCGTGCCGTGCATGTTGATGTAGTCGATGGCGTCTGCCTTCAGCCCTGCGCGTGCGAGTGCATCGTCGAGCGCCTTCTCGGCGCCCAATCCTTCGGGGTGTGGCGTGGACATGTGATGCGCGTCGCTCGCCTCTCCGTAGCCCAGCAGTTCGAGCCTTCCCGGGCCGCGCTCGACCAGTGCGAAGCCTGCTGCCTCGCCCAGGCTGATGCCATTGCGGTTCGCGTCGAAGGGGCGGCACGGTTCGGGCGAAACCAGTTCCAGTGAATTGAAGCCGAAAAGCACGCTGCCGCAAAGCGTGTCGACGCCGCCCACCACCGCTGCATCCGCCAGTCCGAGCCGAATCAGGCGTTCGGCCGATGCGAACACCTTCGCACTCGACGAGCAAGCGGTGGAGATGGTTTCCGCCGGCCCTTCGAGGCCCAGTGCCTCCTGCACGAACATCGTCAGCGAATGCGGTGTGTGGACCTTGGGGCGCCGCTGGTCGGCAGGGAACGCACCGTCATCGAGCCGCGTGTAGGCCGCTTCGGTTTCTCCGATGCTCGAAGTGGATGTGCCAAGGATCAGCGCGATGCGCGCGGGGCCGTAGCGCTTGCGCGCTTGCGCCACGGCGTCCATGAAGCCATCGGCCTGCAGCCCCATCCAAGCCAGGCGGTTGTTGCGGCAATCCCAGCTTGCGAGCTGCTCGGGGAGCCGCAGTTCTTCGACGCCCTCGACCCGTCCGATCCAAGTCGGCAGCGGCGTCGGGCCGAAGTCGTTCGCGCGGAGCCCGCTGCGCGATTGTTCGAGCGCTTCGAGAAGAGGCGCCTTGCCGGAGCCGACGGACGACGTCGCCGTGAAGGCGCTGATGTGCAGTGGGGATATGCGTGAAGGTGACACGATAAAAATCGGGTGTGGGCCGAAAACGGAAAACAGAAAACGGAAGACGACCGTGAAAACCGTAAAGCCTAACAGCTAGCTTCCGAGCCGGACGTCAGCCAATACGCTGCCGATCCCGGACCCGGGCAGGCCCGCGGGATCACGACGGCGCCGAGCTGGCAGTCTCTGCGGACGCGGCCGTCTTGCCGTTGTTGTACGACCGCGATGCCAGCGCCACCAGGAACAGCACCGGCACGCCCAGCATCGCAGTGCCGGTGAAGAAGGCGCTGTAGCCATGGGCATCCACGAAGGCGCCCGAATAGCCTGCGATGAACTTCGGCAGCAGCAGCATCAGTGAGCTGAACAGCGCGTACTGCGTGGCCGAATAGCTCACGTTGGTCAGGCTCGACAGGTACGCGATGAAGGCCGCCGAGGCGATGCCGCCCGCGAGGTTGTCCGCCGACACCACCAGCACCAGCGCCGTCAGATCGTGCCCGTGCGTTGCCAGCCAAGCGAAGAGCAGGTTGCTCGCGGCGCTCAGGACGGCGCCAAGCATCAACACGCGCATCACGCCCAGGCGCATCGACAGCACGCCACCCACGAACGCGCCGGCCAAGGTCATGATCACGCCGTAGATCTTGCTGACGGTCGCTACTTCGTCCTTGGTGAAGCCCATGTCGACGTAGAACGGATTGGCCATGATGCCCATCACGACGTCGCTGATCCGATAAATGGCGATCAGCGAAAGAATCAGCACGGCTTGCCACCGGTAGCGGCGGATGAAGTCGGCAAAGGGCTCGATGAGGACGCTTTCCAGCCAGGCCCCGACGCTTTTCGGCTGCGGCAGCTGCATGCGCACGGGTTCGGGCGAGAGGAGCACGGTGATCACGCCCACGGCCATGGACCCGGCCATCACCAGGTAGGCGAACTTCCACGCGGCGTTTTGATAGCCGGCGACTCCCGACACCTCGGCCCAGGCGGCGATCCACAGGACGCCCGCGCCGGCCCAGATCATGGCAAGGCGATAGCCCGTCTGATAAGCCGCCGCCAGGGCAGCCTGCTTGCGGGTCGCGGCGGATTCGATGCGGAAGGCGTCGAGCGCGATGTCCTGCGTGGCTGAACCGAAGGCAACCAGCATTGCGCACCAGACCAGCGGCGGGAGGCCGTCGCGGGGATCGTTGAAAGCCATGCCGCAGAGCCCGGCGACAACCGCCATCTGCGCCAGCAGGAGCCAGCCCCGTCGCCGGCCGAGCAGCGTGGTCAACGGTGGGATCGGCAATCGGTCGACCAGCGGCGCCCAGACCCACTTGAAGCCGTAGGCCAGGCCGACCCAGCTCAGGAAGCCGATGGTGGTGCGGTCGACGCCAGCTTCCCGCAGGCGAAAACTGAGCGTGCCGAGCACCAGCAGCAGCGGCAAGCCGGCCGAGAAGCCGAGCGCCAGCATGCGCAGGGTGGCGGGTTCGAGATAGACCTTGAGCGCATCGCGCCAGGGCGGGGAAGGGGTGGCTTCGGCAGCCGGTGGTGCGGACATGGAGAGGCGTCGTCGAGGTTGCCCATTATTCCCGCATGTTCCCCTTGCCCTGTGCGGGCCACGGGTCCGGTGTTCGAAAACGCTGGCATACCCTTTGCAAGGCATCTTGTACACAAGACAGGATGCTTAACGATGGTGCATGAAGCCGCGACGGCGTGGATCACGAAGCTGGACACGCCTTTGTACGGTGCCGAAAAGGGCCCGCTGGCAGGCCTGCGCTTCGCGGTCAAGGACAACATCGACCTGGTCGGCGTGCCCACCACTGCAGCATGCCCGGCGTTTGCGCAGACGCCGACCGCGCATGCGCAGGCGGTGCAGCGGCTGCTCGATGCCGGTGCGTCCATGCTGGGCAAGACCAACCTGGACCAGTTTGCTTGCGGCCTCAACGGCACGCGCTCGCCCTATGGCGCGGTGCCGAACAGCTTTGACGCCCGGTACGTTTCAGGGGGATCGAGTTCCGGTTCGGCCTATGTCGTGGCGACGGGACAGGTGGATTTCGCGCTGGGCACCGATACCGCCGGCTCGGGGCGCGTACCTGCGGGGCTCAACAACATCGTCGGAATCAAGCCCTCGCGGGGGCTCGTCAGTGCGCGCGGGGTGGTGCCGGCGGCGCAGAGCGTGGATTGCGTGTCGATCTTCGCGCGAACGGTCGATGTAGCCGCCCGCGTGCTGCAGGCGGCAATGGGCTTCGATGCCGAAGATCCGTATTCGCGCGATCTCACGCTGACGACGCAACCACTGCCGCGAAGCTTTCGCTTTGGTATTCCTTCGACGCTCCGATTTTTCGGCGATGCCCTCTCTGAAGACGCATTCGCTCGCGCCGTCGAACAAATGCGTGAGCTCGGCGGTACACCCGTCGAGATCGACTACGCGCCACTCGCCGAGGCCGCGGCGCTGCTCTACGACAGCGCACTGGTGGCCGAACGCTACGCGGCCGTGCGCGGCTTCTTCGACGACCACGAAGCCGAGGTGATAGAGCCTGTGCGCGGCATCATCGCCCAGGGGCGACGCTACAGCGCTGCGGACTATGTGGATGCGCGCGTGAAGCTCCAGGCGCTCGGGCAGCGCGCCGCTGCCATCTGGAACGACATCGACGTGCTGATGGTGCCCACCGCTCCTACGCACTACACGATCGAAGCCATGCAGGCCGATCCGGTCGCCCTCAACCGCAACTTGGGCGAATACACGAACTTCGTGAACCTGCTCGACTACGCCGCAATCTCGGTGCCGTCGAGCATCCGCGGCGACGGGCTTCCTTTCGGCATCACGCTGATTGGCCGCTGCGGCAGCGACTTCCAGCTTGCCGAACTCGGTCAGCGCTTTCACCATGCGACCGGACTGCCACTCGGTGCGACCGGCGAGCCGATGCCCGGGCCTGCACCGCTGCCGCTCGTTGCGTCAGCGCCGGTGATCAAGGTGGCGGTGGTCGGCGCCCATCTGTCGGGCATGCCGCTCAACGGACAGTTGACGGAGCGGGGCGCTCGCCTGCTGCAGGCCACACACACGGCGCCCGAGTACCGCCTGTTTGCCTTGCCCGGCACGGTCCCACCCAAACCTGGATTGCTGCGCGTGGCGCCCGGCGAAGGAGCCGCGATTGCTGTCGAAATCTGGGAGATGCCGCTTGCGCAATACGGCAGCTTCGTCGCGCTCATCCCGGCGCCGCTGGGCATCGGCACCCTCACGCTCGCGGACGGAAGCAGTGTGCAGGGCTTTCTTTGCGAATCGCTCGCCCTGGTCGGTGCCCTTGATGTCACCCAACACGGCGGATGGCGCACCTATATCGCATCGCGCGTGCCGGTGGCCGCCTGAGGCCCGCCAGTCAGTTTCAACCTCGATCCTTTCGGAGTTTTCAATGGCCCGCAACGACACACCACTTTCTCTCGCAACGCCTGCCTCGCGGCGCCGAGTCCTTCAAGCCGGGGCGGCGGCTGCCGTCATCGCAGCCACGGCGGCCCCCTCTATCGTGCGAGCGCAGGCTCCAGTCAAGATTCGCATCGGCTATTGGCCCATCGCCGCTGGCTTGCCCTTCTATGCGGCTGTCGAGCAGGGCTACTTCAAGACCGCCGGGCTGGATGTCGAGGTACAGCGCTTCGCCGGCGCGCAGCAGATCATGGAAGCCATGCTGGCCGATCGCTGCGATGGCAGCGCCAATGGCACGGGCTCGGCCAACATCGCCATCGGCGAGATCGCTGCGCCGGGCAGCTTCAAGATCTTCTGTTCCAACCCGAGCAATGCGAAGAACGTGCTCGATGAAATGCTGGTGCCAGCGGGCAGCACGGCAAAGACCATGGCCGATCTCAAGGGAAAGCGCGTCGCGTCCGGCCCCGGCATCCAGAACGTGACGCTGGCCAAGGCGGTGCTCGAACGCGGCGGCGCGACGGGCGCCACCGTCGTCGAGTTGCCCATCGGCGCGCACGTCGCTTCACTCGCGGCCGGCCAGGTCGACGGCTGCTACACGCTCGAACCCACCGGGACCATTGGTCGGCTGAACGGCAGCACCAAGATCCTCGAGTCCGGCGTGATCGCCAAATACGTGCTGGGCGACCCGATGGCCCCGTGGTTCGGCGGCTCGGCTTCGCTGACCACTGCCTTCATCAAGAAGAACCCCGACGCCGCGAAGAAATTCATCACCGCCTACGGCCAGGGCGTTGCGTATGTCCGCAGCAAGCCCGGCGACGCGCGCCAGTACCTCAAGGGCTACACCGCCATCGAAGGCCCGCTCACGAGCGAAGTGCCGCTGGCCGCCTACACGATGTACAACGAGTTCACGCCGGCCGACGTCGCGCACTTCCAGAAGTTCTTCGACCTGTTCTCTGAAAAAGGCATCTTCTCGTCTCGCCTGATGGTGGACTCGATGCTCTACAAGGGGTGAACCGATGAGCACCCCCGCATCGATGGAAGCAGCGCCCTGGGCGCCGCCCGCGGCCGCATCGACCAGCGCACCGCCGCATGAATCACACTGGACCAAGGCGCTGCCCTTCATCGGGCCGGTGGCGCTGTTCATCATCTGGGACTTGGCGGTCCGTCTCGGCTTCATCAAGGCGATCCTGCTGCCGATGCCCGCGGACACCATCACGACGCTGCTCTCGGGGCTCGCGGGCGGGCCATTGCTCACGGACTTCGCGGTGACTGTCTGGCGCACGCTCCAGGCGTTCGCGATCGCTGCAGTCATGGGCGTGCCGCTGGGCGTGCTGCTCGGCAGTAACGAGAAGGCGTATCGCAGCGTCGAATTCCTGATCGACTTCTTTCGCTCCACGCCGTCTTCGGCGCTCATCCCGCTGTTCCTCATGATCTTCGGCGTGTCGGACGTCAACAAGGTCGCCATCGCGGCTTTCGGCGCGCTCCTCATCGTGGTCTTCAACAGCGCCTATGGCGTGATGAACGCGCGCAAGCAGCGCGTGATGGCCGCGAAGGTAATGGGCGCATCGCGCTGGCAGATCTTCCGCGACGTGCTGGTGTGGGAAAGCCTTCAGCCGAGCTTCGTCGGCTTGCGCTCCGCGGTGTCGATGGCATTGGTCATCGTGATCGTCGCCGAGATGTTCATCGGCTCTGACAGTGGCCTCGGCCATCGGATCATCAATTCGCAGCAGGTGATGAACGTCAAGGACATGTACGCATCCATCCTCGCCGCGGGTGCGCTCGGCTATGCGCTCAACATCCTTTTTCTGGTGGCCGAGCGGCGCATCGTGCACTGGAGCGGGCGATGAGAACCGTCGAGAACGTCATCAACGGGCCCGTGTATGCCGATGTGCCCAAGCCTGCCTTCACGCCCGGGCCGGCCGGCACGCACATCACCATTCGCGGCCTGACGAAGTACTTCGCCGGCTGGCCGTTGTACGAGAACTTCGACCTCGACATCCCCAAGCAGAAGATCGTCTCTGTCTTCGGCCCCAACGGCTGCGGCAAGTCGACGCTGATCAACATGATCGCGGGGCTGATCCCGATCGATTCGGGCGAGATCCTGTTCGACGGCAAGTCGCTCAAGGACACCAAGATCGGCTACGTGTTCCAGAACTATCGCGAGGCGATGTTTCCGTGGATGCGCACCATCGACAACATCGCCTATCCGCTGAAGCTCGAAGGCCGCTCCAAGGCAGAGGTCGATCGGCGAATGCAGGAGCTGGTCGCTTCGTTCGACGTCAAGTTCGATCTCAAGCGCTATCCCTACGAGCTCTCGGGCGGCCAGCAGCAGACCGCCTCGATCATGCGGGCGCTGGCGCCCAACCCCGAAGTGCTGTTCCTCGACGAGCCTTTCTCGGCGCTGGACTTCGAGATGACGCTCTTCATCCGCGAAAAGCTGCAGGAGGTTTTCATGCAGACCGGCACGACGATGCTGCTGGTTTCGCATGATCTGGAAGAGGCGGTCTACCTTGCGGACCAGGTGCTGCTGTTGACCAAGCGCCCGACGAAGGTCGCCGAGATCCTCGACTACGGTGACGCGCGCCCTCGCACGCTCGAAACCCTGAGTTCATCCAGCTTCGTCGGCATGAAGAAGCTGAGCCTCGAGATCTTCCAGCGCGAAGTGCGCCGTTGAGGGGCTGCTCATGATGACGCCAGCACAGATCGAAGCGTACGTCGACGCGGCTTCAGCCGCACTGGGCCTGCGCTTGCGGTCCGATCATCGGCCGGGGGTGGTGCGCTACTTCGGGATCGCCGCGGAATTCGCGGCCATCGTCGATGCAGTGCCGCTCGAAGCGCACGAAGACGCGGCAGTGACTTTCGTGCCGGTTTCGCCGAAGGAGAAGGAAGCGTGACCGCCGCGGAACTGTTGCGACAAGACGCATCGGCGATGGCAGATGCCGTACGCGCGGGCTCGGTGAGTGCCTCCGCGCTGGTCCAGGCGAGCCTCGATCGCATCGATGCGACGGACGGGCGGGTCAATGCCTTCACCGACGTGGTCCGCGAAAGGGCATTGCGGCGCGCCGCGCAGGTCGACGCGTCTCTTTCGTCGGACAGAGCTGCGCGCACGCGCGAGCTTCCATTGCTCGGCGTGCCCTTCGCGGTGAAGAACCTCTTCGACATCTCTGGCCTCGCGACGCTTGCGGGCTCCAAGATCGAACGCGAAAGCTCGCCGGCGCGTACAGATGCAGCGCTGGTGCGGCGCCTCGAAAGCGCCGGCGCCGTGCTGGTCGGCGCGCTCAACATGGACGAATACGCGTACGGCTTCACAACCGAGAACAGCCACGTGGGCCCGGCGCACAACCCGCATGATCTGTCGCGCATCGCGGGCGGCTCGTCCGGTGGGTCTGGTGCGGCCGTGGCTGCGGGACAGGTGCCGCTTTCTCTGGGCTCGGACACCAACGGCTCCATTCGTGTGCCGGCCTCGCTGTGCGGCGTCTTCGGATTGAAGCCGACCTTCGGCCGCCTGCCGCGCAGCGGAAGCTATCCCTTCGTTTCGAGCCTCGATCATCTCGGGCCATTTGCACGCTCGGCACGCGATCTGGCGCTCGCCTACGACGCCATGCAGGGCCCGGAGCCATGGGGGCCGCGCGATCCGGGCTGCGCGCAGCGGGCTGTCGAGCCGACTGCGCCCAGCGTCGGACGTGGCGTGCAGGGGTTGCGAATCGGCGTGCTCGGCGGCTACTTTCGCGAGCGTGCGCAGCCCGAGGCATTGACCGCCGTCGACGCTGTCGCGCAAGCCCTGGGTGCGAGCCAGACGGTCGATCTGCCGATGGTGGAGGCCGGACGCGCCGCTGCCTTTCTCATCACGAACGCCGAAGGCGCCGCGCTGCACCTTCCCGATCTCCGCACGCGAGCGCAGGACTTCGAGCCTCTGTCGCGCGATCGCTTCCTGGCTGGCGCGTTGCTGCCGGCGGCCTGGATCGCCCGAGCGCAGCGCGTACGCCGACGTTATGCCGAACAGGCGGCGCGCTTGTTCGAGCGCTTCGATGTGCTGATCGCCGCTGCCACACCTTGCGCAGCGACCCCGATTGGCGCTGAGTGGTTCGAACTCAATGGGCAGCGCCTTCCGGTGCGTCCCAACATGGGGGTGCTGACACAACCCATTTCATGCATCGGCCTGCCGGTGTGCGCCGTTCCGGTCTGGGGTGCGCATCCGAACCTGCCGATCGGCGTCCAGGTGATCGCGGCGCCCTGGCGTGAGGACATCGTTCTTCGAGTCGCAGCAGCGCTCGAATCCGCCGGTGTTTCGCACGCGCCAATCGCCTCGCTCTAGAGGAGAAAAGACAAACAACCATGACGCTATCGATCAACCTTCCACATGTGGTGGCGGAGGTCACGGTGGCCTTCGACCGATACGAAGACGCGCTGGTGAACAACAAGGTCGACGTTCTGGACGAATTGTTCTGGGACAGCCCGCACACGCTGCGCTATGGCGCGACCGAAAACCTCTACGGGTATCGCGAGATCCAGGACTTCCGTGCTTCGCGGCCGTCGCAAGGCCTGGCGCGCGAAGTCTTGCGCACCGTCATCACCACCTACGGCGATGACTTCGCGACCGCGAACATCGAATTCCGCCGCGAAGGAAGCACAAAGACGGGGCGCCAGAGCCAGACATGGATGCGCACCGCCCAAGGCTGGCGCGTCGTCGCCGCGCACGTGAGCCTTTTGGGCTGATTTCAAGCCCCGAAACCGCTGGTACGGTTTATGCACCCGATCTTGTATCCAAGACAGGATATCCAGCCCCTCAGCCCCTCAGCCCCTCAGCCCCTCAGCCCCCTCCCCACTCCCCACTCCCCAGGAGTCAGCACCATGAGCCACATCCATCTCAATCGCCGTGATTCCCTCAAGTCACTTGCCGCGCTTGCGTCCGCCACCACGCTCGGCGGATGGAGCGCACTCGCAAGCGCGCAAAAGCCGCTGACGGTCGGCGTGATCTACGTCGGTCCGCGCGATGACTACGGCTACAACCAGGCGCACGCGCAAGCGGCGGCTGAGCTCAAGAAACTGGCCGGCGTGAAGGTGGTCGAGGAAGAGAACGTGCCCGAGACGGCAGCTGTGCAGAAGACGATGACCGGCATGATCGCGCAGGACGGCGCGACGCTCCTCTTCCCGACTTCCTTCGGCTACTTCGATCCGCACATCCTGGCCGTTGCGCCGAAGAACCCGGACGTGCGCTTCTCGCACTGCGGCGGCCTGTGGACCGAAGGCAAGCATCCGAAGAACGTCGGCAGCTTCTTCGGCTACATCGACGAGTGCCAGTACCTCAACGGCGTGATCGCCGGTCATATGACGAAGAGCAAAAAGATTGCCTTCGTCGCCGCCAAGCCCATTCCCCAGGTGCTGCGCAACATCAATGCCTTCACCATGGGTGCGCGATCGGTCAACCCGAACATCACCTGCAGCGTGATCTTCACCGGCGACTGGTCGATGGCCGTCAAGGAAGCCGAGGCGACCAACAGCCTTGCCGACCAGGGCTGCGACGTTTTCACCATGCACGTCGATGGGCCCAAGGTGATCGTCGAGACGGCTGCCAAGCGCGGCAAGATGGTCTGCGGCTATCACGCGAGCCAGGCCAAGCTCGCGCCCAACGCCTACCTGACCGGTGCGGAATGGAACTGGCTGACGGCCTACAAGACGGTGCTCGACGCAGCGCAAGCTGGCAAGCCGCATCCGAACTTCCTGCGCGGTGGCTTGAAGGAGGGTTACGTGAAGATGTCGCCCTACGGCTCGATGGTGACCGATGCCGCGAAGAAGAACGCCGATGACACCAAGAGCAAGATGGTCGCAGGCAACTTCGACATCTTCCAGGGGCCGCTGAAGGACAACAAGGGCGCGGTTGTGATTCCTGCGGGCAAGGCGTTCAAGCAGACTGATCTCGAGCTGGAGAAGATGAACTATCTGGTGGAAGGCGTCGTGGGGGCCGTGGGCTGACCCCCAGGTTTCGCGCACTTCGTGTCGCTTCGCCTACCCCCTTGCAGGGGGCAATACCGGCGGCCGGGCGGAGCCGGTTCCGCGGTATTCCTGGAAGTGTCTGCTGACAGTGCTGTTTGACTGAAGGCAAATCATCATGCGCAACACTCTTCGCGAGATTGCATTGCCGGTGTTCGCCATCGCGGCGGCGCTGTTGCTGTTTGGCGTGTTCGTCTGGTTCGCCGGGGTGAGTCCGGTCGATGTCTGGATCATCCTGTTCAAGGGCGCTTTTGGGGATTGGTTCTCCTGGCAGAACACGTTGCAGCGGGCGGCGCCGCTGATGCTGACCGCGCTGTGCGTGGCGATTCCGGCGCGCGCGGGGCTGGTGATCATCGGTGGCGAAGGTGCGCTGGTGCTCGGCGGACTGGCCTGCGCTGCGCTTCCGTATGTGTTGCCGCTGCCGGCCAACGTTGTGGGAACGGTGGCGCTTTGCATCGCGGGCGCGGTGGCCGGTGCAGCGTGGATCGCGCTTGCGGGCTGGCTGCGGCAGTACCGCGGCATCAACGAAACGATCAGCAGTCTGCTGCTCGCCTACGTCGCCATCGGGCTCTTCAAGCATCTCGTGGAAGGTGCGCTGCGTGATCCCGCGAGCCTCAACAAGCCGGCGACTCGGTCGCTCGCGGACGGGCTGGGAATTGGCGGCATCGGCGGTTCGGACGTGCACTGGGGGCTCGTGATCGGCGTGGTCGCGTGCGTCGTGTCCGGGCTTTGGCTGCGCTTCACGGCGTCGGGCTTTTCGGTGCGGGTGGTCGGAGGCAATCCGCGCACCGCGCAACTCGTGGGGCTGCCTGCCAATCGATTGATCCTGGCTGCATGCGGACTGGGCGGCGCATGCGCTGGCGTCGCGGGTGCAGTCGAAGTTGCGGCGGTTCATACCAACGCCAATGCTTCGCTGATTGCCGGGTATGGCTATGCGGGCATCCTCGTGTCCTTCATCGCTCGACACAACCCCGTGGCGGTGATCCCCGTCGCGATCTTGTTTGGCGGCTTCGGCGCCGCCGGCAGCTTGTTGCAGCGGCGGCTTGGTCTGCCCGATGCATCCGTGCTGGTGCTGCAGGGCATGGCCTTCGTCCTGATTCTGGCCAGCGAAGGATTGCGGATGATCGACTGGAAGGCCTTGTTCAGGAATCGTGCGCCCCGAAGCACGCCGGCGGCCGTGCTCGTGAAGGAGATCGCGCAATGACAACCGACCAGTGGATCGCGTTCGTCGCTGCGATCGTCGGTGGGGCGCTGCGTGTCGGCGCGCCCTTTCTGTTCGTCAGCTTGGGCGAATGCCTGACGGAGAAGTCCGGCCGTATCAATCTCGGCCTCGAAGGGGTGCTCGTGCTTTCGGCGATGGCGTCGTTCGGTGGCGCCTGGCTGACAGGATCGGCGTGGCTTGGCGTGCTGATCGGCGGCGCCGTCGGTGCGATGCTCGCGCTGCTGCATGGGCTCCTGTGTTCGCTCGACCGAGTCAACGACGTCGCGACCGGCATCGCGTTGATGCTGTTCGGAACCGGGCTCGCGTTCTATCTGGGCAAGCCGCTGATCCAGCCGCAGGCGCCGCAGTTGCCCGCGATTCCATTGGGCAACTGGAGCGACAACCCCGTCATTCGCTCAGCATTGCAGGTCAATTCCCTGGTGCCGGTCGGCATCGTGATGGCCGTGCTGCTGTGGTGGGGCTTCGCGCATACGCGCATCGGTTTGCTGATCCGCATGGCGGGCGATTCGGCGAACGCGACGCGCGCGCTCGGCTACTCAGTCGCGGGGCTGCGCATCGCGGCTACCACTGCGGGTGGCTTCATCGCGGGACTGGGCGGTGCATCGCTGACGCTCTTCTATCCAGGCAGCTGGAACGAGGGCATCTCCAGCGGCCAAGGCCTGATCGCGGTGGCGCTGGTGATCTTCGCGCGCTGGAGCCCGCTTCGCTGCATCGGCGCCGCGCTGCTCTTTGGCGGTGCCGGCGCAATTGGCCCGGCGCTGCAGTCGGTGGGCGTGGGCTGGGGGTACCACCTGTTCAATACCGTGCCCTACGTGCTCACGCTGTTCATCCTCGTGCTGACCTGCAAGCCCGGCAGCGTGGCCGTCGGAAGTCCTGGTGAACTGTCTTCAACACGTTGAGAAGCATCGAGCAAACCTCTCATGAAATCAATCGAGCAAATGCAGCGGTTTGTCGCGGCAGAGCCTTATCCCTGGCCTTTCAACGGCGATCTGCGCCCCGACAACACGGCGCTCATCGTGATCGACATGCAGACCGATTTCTGCGGCAAGGGCGGGTACGTGGACGTGATGGGCTATGACCTGTCGCTCGTCCAGGCGCCCATAGAGCCGATCGCGCTGACGCTGGCGCGGCTGCGGCAGCTCGGCTTTCACATCATCCACACGCGCGAGGGCCATCGGCCGGATCTTGCCGATCTGCCGCCGAACAAGCGCTGGCGGTCGCGACGCATCGGTGCCAACGGCGTGGGGATTGGTGACGAAGGCCCTTGCGGACGAATCCTGATCCGTGGCGAGCCCGGCTGGGAAATCATTCCAGCACTGGCCCCGAAGGCCGGCGAGGTGGTGATCGACAAGCCGGGCAAGGGCTCGTTCTATGCGACCGATCTTGAGCTCATCCTGCGCACGCGCGGCATCGAGAACTTGATCCTCGCAGGCATCACCACCGACGTCTGCGTGCACACCACCATGCGCGACGCGAACGATCGCGGTTTCGAGTGCCTGCTGTTGTCGGACTGCACCGCTGCGACAGACTCCGGCAATCATCTTGCGGCGCTGAAGATGATCACCATGCAGGGTGGCGTTTTCGGCGCACACGCCAGGTCGGTCGCGTTGCTGGACGCGGTCTCGGCCACCTAGAAAGAGAAGGGCCCCGAGCATGATCGCCCCTGTCAATCCGAGCCCACCCGCCGTTGGGGCGCTGGCGCTCGACACCTACGAGCTCACCAAGCGCTTCGGCAGCTTCACGGCGATGGATCATGTGACCATGCATGTCGAGCCGGGGACGGTGCATGCGCTGCTCGGAGAAAACGGCGCCGGCAAGAGCACGCTGGTGAAGTGTGTGGCGGGGTTCCAGCGCGCCGAGGAGGGCAGCATCATGATCGATGGGCGCGAGCAGGACATCGCGAACCCGATCGTCGCGCGGGCGCTCGGCATCGGCATGGTCTACCAGCACTTCACGTTGGCACCCGGCATGACGGTCGCGGAAAACCTGTTGCTGGCGGGCGGCAAGACGCCGGCCATGATCGACTGGAGGCGAAAGCGCGCCGAGCTAAAAGACTTTCTGGCGACGACGCCTTTTGCGCTCGACTTGGATGTCCGGCCTTCGGAACTCGCGGCTGGCGAGAAGCAGAAGCTCGAACTGCTGAAGCAGCTTTATTTGAAGCCGCGCCTGCTGATCCTCGACGAGCCGACTTCGGTGCTGACACCGCAAGAGGCCGACGAGGTGCTGGGCCACGTGCGCGAGTTCGCGTTGAGCGGAATGTGCACCGTGCTGATCATCACGCACAAGTTTCGCGAGGTGATGGCTTATGCCGACAGCGTGACGGTGCTGCGTCGCGGCAAGGCGGTGCATCACTGCAGGGTGCCTGACACGAACCCGGCGAGGCTCGCGGCCGCCATGATGGGTGAAGGCGAAGCGCCGCCGCCGGAGAGCGACACGGCGGCGCCGTCGGGGCGCGCGCTGCATGCCATGAAGGACACGCCGGCGGATGCACCCGTGGCATTGCGCATCGACGGGCTTCGTGCGCAGGGTGATCGCGGCACGCTGGCGGTGCACGATCTCAGCTTGAGCGTGCGCGCCGGCGAAATCCTGGGCGTGGCCGGCGTCTCGGGCAATGGTCAGCGAGAGATGGTGGAGGCGCTGGTGGGGCAACGGCCGCGCCTCGCAGGGCAAGTCACGGTCATGGGCAAGCCCTATGGCGCGCGGCGCGAGGAGAACCGGCGCCTGAAGGTGCGCAGCCTGCCGGAGGAGCCGCTGCGCAATGCCTGCGTCGGCGATCTCAGCGTTGCGGAAAACATGGCGCTTCGCGATTTCGACCAACCGCCGCTGGCGTGGCAAACGATGGGCGCTGGCGTACTCAACTTTCCGCTGTGGCGTCGTCGTGCGCGCGAATGGATTGCTGAATACGGCGTCAAGACGCAGGGGGAGGGCGCACCGATTCGCAGCCTCTCAGGGGGCAATGTGCAGCGCGCGGTGCTGGCGAGAGAGCTGGCGGGCGATATCAATGTGTTGATCGCGGCGAATCCGGTGTTCGGCTTGGACTTCGCGGCAGTGGCGGAGATTCACACCCGCATCGTGCAGGTGCGGGCGCGGGGCGGGGCGGTTTTGCTGATCAGCGAGGACCTCGATGAGTTGCTGGAGATGGCGGACCGGATCGTGGTGATGAGCGAAGGGCGTGTGGTGTTCGAGACGCCTGCTGCTACGGCTGAAAGGCATGTGCTGGGGGCACATATGGGGGGCGGGGAGCACGCTGTGGTGGCTTCATGAGGCGTCGTGGGTTTGTGCCGGTTTCTGTTGCTTGGGGCGGCCGCCCGGTATGCGGTGCGGGCTGTGCGACCCCGCTGCGCCGGCCCTTCGGGCTTCCCTGCAGTGCTCGACTCAGGCGGGGTCCGCGTGAAACTCGCTGCGCTCAGACACACGCGGCCCTGATCCGCCTGAGTCTGCGCGCTTCGGC
>NZ_JBFTRG010000026.1:0-60620 GCF_056399425.1 Variovorax sp. 01N429
CAAGGAAATCAAGGAAATGGTCATGCCGGGCGACAACGTGTCGATCACAGTGAAGCTGATCAACCCGATTGCCATGGAAGAGGGCCTGCGCTTCGCAATTCGCGAAGGTGGCCGCACCGTCGGCTCGGGCGTCGTGGCAAAGATCCTCGACATCTGATTTAAGGATCGCGAAGGGGTATAGCTCAATTGGCAGAGCGTCGGTCTCCAAAACCGAAGGTTGTAGGTTCGATTCCTACTGCCCCTGCCACCTGAGGGTGGCCTCTAAAAGCCCGTCATGCCCTGACGGGCTTCGGCGTCTCAGATGGCGCTTTGAATGAAGGCTGAAAGGCCCAGGAATATTGCCCAAGATGGCTTCTTCTCAAATCGAAACGGTTAGCACCAATGCGGACAAAGCCAAGCTGGCTATGGCCGTTGTCCTGGCCGTGGGCGCCATCGTGGCGTTCTACTTGCTGGCTCGACAGGGCGCGGTGGTGCAGTGGGTGGCTTTGCTCATCGGTCTTGCTGCCGCTGTGGGGGCTTTTGCGAGTTCCGAAAGCGGCCGCCAGCTGTGGGCCTTCGGTCGTGATGCGTGGCGAGAGGTCAAGAAGGTGGTCTGGCCGACGCGTAAGGAAGCGATCCAGATGACCGCCTATGTGTTTGCCTTTGTCGCAATCATGTCCATCTTCCTGTGGCTCACCGATAAGACTCTTGAATGGGTATTTTTCGATCTCATTCTGGGTTGGAGAAAATAAATGACTGACGATGTGGTCGAAGCTGCGCCGGAAGGTGTGCCTGTGCTGGCTCCAGCCGCCAATCCCGACTTCCGCTGGTATGTGGTTCATGCGTATTCAGGCATGGAGAAGGCGGTTGAGCGCAACATCACCGAGCGCATTGCGCGCGCCGGCATGCAGGACAAGTTCGGCCGAATCCTGGTTCCGACTGAGGAAGTAGTCGAAATCAAGAACGGTCAGAAGCGCACGACGGAACGACGCTTCTTTCCAGGCTACGTCTTGGTCGAAATGATCATGGACGATGAAAGTTGGCATCTGGTGAAGCACACCAACAAGGTCACCGGATTCGTTGGCGGCGCAAAGAATAGGCCTGCTCCGATTTCGCAGAAAGAAGTCGAAGACATCGTCAGCCAAATGCAGCAGGGCACTGAAAAGCCGCGTCACAAGGTTGAGTTCGTGGTGGGCGAATTCGTGCGCGTTAAGGAAGGCCCATTCACTGACTTCAATGGCACTGTCGAGGAAGTCAACTACGAGAAGAGCAAGGTACGCGTCTCGGTCATGATTTTTGGCCGTGCCACGCCAGTCGAGCTCGAGTTTGCGCAGGTCGAAAAAACCTAAGTGAAACAAGCGCGATCCGCACCGTGTGGCCGCGAGATTTTTGTTTCTTGCTTCTCCGGCTCGGCAAGAAACTTGGACAAAGAGTCGTTAACCCCGGGGAGCCAAGGCTAAAGAAGCCTAGGCGTTATCACCCGCAAGGAGAAAAGCATGGCGAAAAAAATCGTCGGCTTCATCAAGCTGCAAGTGCCAGCTGGTAAGGCCAATCCATCGCCGCCAATCGGACCCGCCTTGGGTCAGCGCGGCTTGAACATCATGGAGTTCTGCAAAGCATTCAATGCGCAGACCCAAAGTGTCGAGCCAGGCTTGCCGTTGCCCGTGGTCATCACGGCATTCGCGGACAAGAGCTTCACCTTCATCATCAAGACGCCTCCGGCCGTCACTTTGATCAAGAAGGCGATCAAGCTTGATAAGGGTTCTGCACGTCCTCATACCGACAAGGTCGGAAAAATCACTCGGGCACAGCTCGAAGAAATCGCCAAGACCAAGATGAAGGATCTGACTGCTGCCGATCTCGACGCCGCGGTTCGTACCATCGCCGGTTCGGCTCGCTCGATGGGCGTGAATGTGGAGGGCGTGTAAATGGCAAAGATCACCAAGAAGCAAAAGGCCCTCGAGGGTAAGGTCGATAGCGGCAAGCTGTATCCGCTCGCTGATGCGCTCGGTCTCGTGAAGGAAGCCGCCACGGCGAAGTTCGACGAGTCCATCGACGTTGCGGTGCAGCTCGGCATCGATGCGAAGAAGTCTGATCAAGTTGTGCGTGGCGCCGTGGTGATGCCCAACGGTACCGGCAAGACCAAGCGCGTGGCCGTGTTCGCCCAGGGCGCCAAAGCTGAAGAAGCCAAGGCCGCTGGCGCCGACATCGTCGGCATGGACGACCTGGCCGCGATGGTGAAGGCTGGCGACATGCCTTTCGACGTCGTGATCGCCGCGCCGGACGCGATGCGCGTGGTCGGCACGCTGGGCCAGATCCTCGGCCCGCGCGGCCTGATGCCGAACCCGAAGGTCGGCACGGTGACGCCCGACGTCGCGACCGCCGTCAAGAACGCCAAGGCTGGCCAGGTCCAGTTCCGCGTGGACAAGGCTGGGATCGTGCACGGCACGATCGGCCGCCGTTCGTTCGACAACGACAAGCTGCAGGGCAACTTGGCTGCGCTGATCGACGCCCTGGTCAAGGCCAAGCCGGCGACCAGCAAGGGTGTTTACCTGCGCAAGGTGGCGGTGTCTTCGACGATGGGTGTGGGTGTCCGGGTGGACACGCAGACTATCGCCCAGGGCTGATGTATTTGTTCGGCTGCCGATCTGCGGTGGCCGGACGATGTGGTGGGTCGGAGTCGCGTCAATCGCAACCCCGGGCCATCCAAGACCGCTGGCGTGCAGGGATGCCTGTACTTAATCGCTCCACTTCGTGTGGCGGCCAGCGCAGATGGCGATCCCGCTGCAATGGAGTTCATTTCCGGAACAGTTGGTCGCTGCGTGAAGCGCGTTCTGAGGCTCCAGCCGAGGGGCGCATTTAAAAGGAGTAGACCTTGAGTCTGAATCGCAGTGAGAAAGAAGCGGTCATCAGTGATGTGACCAGCCTCGCCGCAAAAGCTCAAACGCTCGTGATGGCGGAATACCGTGGAATCACGGTTGCCGATATGACCAAACTGCGCACCGACGCGCGCAGCAAGGGCGTGAGCCTCAGCGTGTTGAAAAACACTCTGGCACGCCGTGCTGTCGCCGGTAGCTCATTTGAGATCATCGGCGACCAGATGACCGGTCCGCTGATCTATGGCTTCTCCGAAGACGCTGTGGCCGCCGCGAAGGTGGTGGCCGATTTCGCGAAGACCAACGACAAGTTGGTCATTCGCGGCGGCGCCTTCGGCGGCAAGGCCTTGGACGTCGACGGCGTGAAGCAACTGGCAAACATTCCTTCGAAGGAAGTGTTGTTGGCGCAGTTGCTGGGCTTGATGCAATCCCCAATCTCGCGCACGGCCCGTGTTTTGGCCGCTCTCGCAGAGAAGCGCAGTGGTGGCGAAGCACAAGCCGAAGCACCGGCGGAGGCGCAGGCCGCTTGAGCCTTGCGTTTTGATAATTCAACCCAATTGTTAGGAAACAAAAATGGCATTCGATAAAGACGCATTTCTGACCGCGCTCGACGGCATGACGGTCTTGGAACTCAACGACCTGGTTAAGGCCATCGAAGAGAAGTTCGGCGTGAGCGCCGCGGCAATGTCCGCTCCTGCCGCTGGTGGCGGCGCCGCTGCTCCCGTTGCAGAAGAAAAGACCGAGTTCAACGTCATGCTCATGGAAGCAGGCGCGAATAAGGTTTCGGCGATCAAGGCAGTTCGCGAAATCACCGGCCTGGGCCTCAAGGAAGCCAAGGACCTGGTGGAGGCGGCTCCCAAGGCTGTCAAGGAAGGTCTGTCCAAGGCTGACGCCGAAGCCGCCAAGAAGAAGCTGGAAGACGCTGGTGCGAAGGTGGAACTGAAGTAATTCAGCTTCCCTTGAGGGCTGGAGTGTGCCGGAAGGCCCTCCAGCCTTTGCCGCTTTCAGAGCGCACCCAAAAGCCGCTGCGGTTGCACGGTTTTTGAGTGTTTTCTGACCCCGACTGCAGAAGACCCCTTGGTTCGGGTGATGTGCAACGCATCACTGTCCGCCAACGGCTGGTAGTGGCCAGCCGCCAAGCAGTGATGCGAAAGCATTGCTGACAAGTCGCTGAAGATCTCAAGCTCCGGAGCTCTCATGGCCCAAACGTCCACTTACAGTTACACCGAACGCAAGCGCATCCGAAAGAATTTCGGTAACCGCGACAGCGTCGTCGAAATCCCCTACTTGCTGCAGATGCAGAAAGACGCGTACACCGCTTTTCTGCAAGCCGGAGTGCCGCCCCAGAAACGCACTGTCGAAGGTTTGCAGGCTGCGTTCGACGCAGCGTTTCCAATCGTCTCGCACAACGGTTTCGTCGAGATGAAGTTCCTCGAGTACAACCTCGCGAAGCCTGCGTTTGATGTGCGCGAATGCCAAACCCGCGGCCTCACGTTTGCTTCGGCCGTTCGTGCCAAGGTCCAACTGATCATTTATGACCGTGAGTCGTCGACCTCACAGTCGAAGGTGGTCAAGGAAGTCAAGGAACAAGAGGTCTACATGGGCGAAGTGCCGCTCATGACGGACAAGGGCTCGTTCATCATCAACGGCACCGAGCGCGTCATCGTCTCTCAGTTGCACCGCTCTCCAGGCGTGTTCTTCGAGCACGACAAAGGCAAGACGCACAGTTCGGGCAAGCTGCTGTTCTCGGCTCGGGTGATTCCGTACCGTGGCTCCTGGCTCGACTTCGAGTTTGATCCGAAGGACATGCTGTACTTCCGCGTCGATCGTCGCCGCAAGATGCCAGTCACGATCCTCCTGAAGGCGATCGGCCTGAACCCGGAGTCGATCCTCGCGAACTTCTTCGTGAACGACAATTTCCGTCTGATGGACAGCGGCGCGCAGATGGAGTTCGTCTCCGAACGTCTCCGCGGCGAAGTCGCGCGCTTCGACATCACTGACAAGTCGGGCAAGGTCGTGGTCGCCAAGGACAAGCGGGTCACTGCTCGCCACACGCGTGAACTCGAGCAATCGGGCACCACGCACATCAGCGTGCCGGAAGACTTCCTGGTCGGTCGCGTCGTGGCCCGCAACATTGTGGACCCCGATTCTGGCGAAATCCTGGCGAAGGCCAACGACGAGTTGACCGAAGCGCTGCTCAAGAAGCTGCGCGCCGCCGGCGTGCAGGACGTGCAGGCGATCTACACGAACGAACTCGACCAAGGTGCCTACATTTCGCAAACGCTTCGTATCGACGAAACCGTCGATGAGTTCGCTGCGCGTGTGGCCATCTATCGCATGATGCGTCCCGGCGAACCGCCGACGGAAGATGCGGTGCAAGCCCTCTTCCAGCGCCTGTTCTACAACCCGGACACGTACGACCTGTCGCGCGTCGGCCGCATGAAATTCAATGCCAAGGTCGGCCGCGACGAATCGACGGGCCCGATGGTCCTGACCAACGAGGACATCCTCGCGGTCGTCAAGATCCTGGTGGACCTGCGCAACGGCCGTGGGGAAGTCGACGACATCGACCACCTTGGCAACCGCCGTGTTCGTTGCGTCGGCGAACTGGCCGAGAACCAGTACCGTACCGGCCTCGCCCGTATCGAGAAGGCTGTGAAAGAGCGTCTCGGCCAAGCGGAACAAGAACCGTTGATGCCGCACGACTTGATCAACAGCAAGCCGATTTCGGCAGCGCTGAAGGAATTCTTCGGTGCGTCCCAGCTGTCGCAATTCATGGACCAGACCAATCCGCTGTCCGAGATCACGCACAAGCGTCGCGTCTCGGCCCTCGGCCCGGGCGGTCTGACTCGTGAGCGCGCTGGCTTCGAAGTGCGCGACGTGCACGTGACGCACTATGGCCGCGTGTGCCCGATCGAAACGCCTGAGGGGCCGAACATCGGTCTGATCAACTCGCTGGCTCTTTACGCTCGCCTGAATGAGTACGGCTTCATCGAGACCCCGTATCGCCGCGTGGTGGATGGAAAGGTCACGAACGAGATCGACTACCTGTCCGCCATCGAAGAAGGCAAGTACGTCATCGCTCAGGCCAATGCCGCGCTCGACAAGGATGGCAAGCTGACGGGCGACCTGGTTTCAGCTCGCGAGACTGGCGAGTCGATCCTGGTGAGCGCCGAACGCGTCCAGTACATGGACGTGTCGCCCGCCCAGATCGTTTCGGTGGCTGCTTCGCTCGTGCCATTCCTCGAGCACGATGATGCGAATCGCGCGCTAATGGGCGCCAACATGCAGCGTCAGGCTGTGCCTGTGCTGCGCCCCGAAAAGCCTTTCGTCGGTACGGGCATCGAGCGCGTCTCGGCAGTCGATTCGGGCACCGTGGTGACCGCCACCCGCGGCGGAACCGTCGACTACGTCGACGCGACCCGCATCGTAGTGCGTGTGAACGACGCTGAAGCGGCGGCCGGCGAAGTCGGGGTGGACATCTACAACCTGATCAAGTACCAGCGCTCCAACCAGAACACCAACATCCATCAGCGGCCCATCGTCAAGCGCGGCGACAAGATCGCCAAGGGCGACGTCGTGGCTGACGGCGCGTCGACTGATCTTGGCGAACTGGCGCTTGGCCAGAACATGCTGATCGCCTTCATGCCCTGGAACGGCTACAACTTCGAGGACTCGATCCTGATCAGCGAGCGTGTGGTTGCCGAAGACCGCTACACCTCAATCCATATCGAGGAACTGGTGGTGATGGCCCGCGACACCAAATTGGGTGCAGAGGAAATCACGCGTGACATTCCGAACCTCGCCGAGCAGCAGCTCAATCGGCTGGACGAATCCGGGATCATTTACGTCGGCGCCGAGGTGCAGCCAGGTGACACGCTCGTCGGCAAGGTCACCCCCAAGGGTGAGACCACCCTCACGCCTGAGGAGAAGCTGCTCCGCGCGATCTTCGGCGAGAAGGCTTCCGACGTGAAGGACACCTCGCTGCGCGTTGACCAAGGCTCGCAGGGCACCGTCATCGACGTGCAAGTGTTCACGCGCGAAGGCATTACCCGCGACAAGCGCGCGCAGCAGATCATCGACGACGAGCTGAAGCGTTTCCGCCTCGACCTGAACGATCAACTGCGCATTGTTGAGGCCGACGCATTCGACCGCATCGAGAAGCTCCTGACGGGCAGGGTCGCCAACGGTGGCCCCAACAAGCTGGCCAAGGGCACAAAGCTCGACAAGGCCTATCTGTCGTCAATCGAAAGGTTCCACTGGTTCGACATTCGCCCGGCGGAAGACGAAGTCGCTGCGCAACTCGAGTCGATCAAGAACTCGCTCGAGCAGACGCGCCATAGCTTCGACCTCGCGTTCGAAGAAAAGCGCAAGAAGCTGACGCAAGGCGACGAATTGCCCGCGGGCGTGCTGAAGATGGTCAAGGTCTACTTGGCGGTCAAGCGCCGGCTGCAACCTGGCGACAAGATGGCTGGCCGTCACGGCAACAAGGGCGTCGTCTCGAAGATCGTTCCGGTCGAAGACATGCCCCACATGGCCGACGGTACGCCATGCGACATCTGCCTGAACCCGTTGGGCGTGCCTTCGCGCATGAACGTGGGTCAAGTGCTGGAAGTGCATCTGGGTTGGGCCGGCAAGGGCATCGGACAGCGTATCGGCGACATGCTGCAGGCTGAGGCCAAGGTGGCTGAACTGCGCAAGTTCATGGACCAGCTCTACAACGGTTCCGGTCGCAAGGAAGACCTCGGCAAGCTGAGCGATTCCGACGTGCTCGAAATGGCAGAAAACCTGTCGCAGGGCGTGCCTTTTGCGACGCCGGTGTTCGACGGTGCTTCGGAAGAAGAAATCCGCGGCATGTTGAAGCTTGCCTATCCCGAGGACATCGCCAAGCTCAAGGGCCTGACAGAGACCCGTACCCAAGCCTACCTGTACGACGGGCGTACCGGCGACCAGTTCGAGCGCCCTGTCACTGTTGGGTACATGCACTTCCTGAAGCTCCACCATTTGGTGGACGACAAGATGCACGCTCGCTCGACCGGCCCGTACTCGCTCGTCACGCAACAGCCGCTGGGCGGCAAGGCGCAGTTCGGCGGCCAGCGTTTCGGCGAAATGGAAGTGTGGGCGCTGGAAGCTTACGGCGCTGCCTACGTCCTGCAGGAAATGCTGACCGTGAAGTCCGATGACGTGCAAGGCCGTACGAAGGTGTACGAAAGCATCGTCAAGGGCGAGCACTCGATCGAAGCCGGCATGCCGGAGTCTTTCAACGTGCTGGTCAAGGAAATCCGTTCACTGGGGCTCGACATCGAGCTCGAGCGTTCTTAATTGAAAAGGGAAAGAGTCTTATGAAATCGCTACTCGACCTGTTCAAGCAATTCACTCCGGATGAGCATTTTGATGCCATCAAGATCGGCATGGCCTCGCCCGAGAAGATCCRCTCGTGGTCTTTCGGCGAAGTGAAGAAGCCCGAGACGATCAATTACCGGACCTTCAAGCCTGAGCGCGATGGCCTTTTTTGCGCGAAGATCTTCGGTCCGATCAAGGATTACGAGTGCCTGTGCGGCAAGTACAAGCGCCTGAAGCACCGCGGCGTGATCTGCGAGAAGTGCGGCGTTGAAGTCACCCAGACCAAGGTGCGGCGCGAGCGCATGGGTCACATCGACCTGGCCGCTCCCTGTGCTCACATCTGGTTCCTGAAGTCGTTGCCGTCGCGTCTGGGCTTGGTGCTGGACATGACCCTGCGCGACATCGAACGCGTGCTGTACTTCGAAGCTTACGTGATCACCGATCCTGGCATGACCCCGCTCAAGAAGTTCGGGATCATGTCCGAGGACGACTATGACGCGAAGCGCAAGGAATACGGCGACGAATTCATCGCCAAGATGGGCGCAGAAGGCATCAAGGATCTGCTGATGGGCATCGAACTCGACAGCGAGATCGAGAAGCTGCGCGGCGACCTGACGGGTTCCGAAGTCAAGGTCAAGAAGAACTCCAAGCGCCTCAAGGTGCTGGAAGCCTTCCGCAAGTCGGGCATCAAGCCCGAGTGGATGGTTCTCGACGTGCTGCCAGTGCTGCCTCCGGACCTGCGTCCGCTGGTGCCGCTGGACGGCGGCCGTTTTGCGACCTCCGACCTGAATGACCTCTATCGCCGGGTCATCAATCGCAACAGCCGCCTTCGCCGCCTTCTCGAACTGAAGGCGCCGGAGATCATCGCGCGCAACGAAAAGCGGATGCTCCAGGAAGCAGTTGATTCGCTTCTGGACAACGGCCGCCGCGGCAAGGCCATGACCGGTGCCAACAAGCGTGCACTCAAGTCGCTGGCCGACATGATCAAGGGCAAGAGCGGTCGCTTCCGCCAGAACTTGCTGGGCAAGCGCGTCGACTACTCGGGACGTTCGGTCATCGTGGTGGGGCCGACGCTCAAGCTGCATCAGTGCGGCTTGCCGAAGCTGATGGCGCTTGAGCTGTTCAAGCCCTTCATCTTCTCGCGCCTCGAAGCCATGGGCATTGCAACCACCATCAAGGCGGCGAAGAAGGAAGTGGAAAGCGGCACGCCAGTCGTGTGGGACATCCTTGAAGAAGTGATCAAGGAACACCCGGTGATGCTGAACCGCGCACCGACGCTGCACCGCCTGGGCATTCAAGCCTTCGAACCGATCCTGATCGAAGGCAAGGCAATCCAGCTGCATCCGCTGGTTTGCGCGGCCTTCAACGCCGACTTCGACGGTGACCAGATGGCCGTCCACGTCCCGCTGTCGGTGGAAGCGCAGATGGAAGCCCGCACGCTCATGCTGGCATCCAATAACGTGCTGTTCCCCGCCAACGGCGAACCGTCGATTGTGCCATCGCAAGACGTGGTGCTGGGTCTGTACTACACCACCCGCGATCGCATCAACGGCAAGGGCGAAGGCCTGATGTTCTCGGACATCGGCGAAGTCCAGCGCGCGCTCGACGCCAATGTGGTCGAGCTCACCGCGAAGGTCAGCGTGCGAATCACGGAATACACGAAGGACAAGGACACGGGCGAATTCACTCCATCGGCCTCCCTCGTCGACACGACGGTCGGCCGCGCGTTGCTGTCCGAGATCCTGCCGAAGGGCTTGGCGTTCTCGAACATCAACAAGGCACTGAAGAAGAAGGAAATCTCCAAGCTCATCAATGCTTCGTTCCGGAAGTGCGGCCTGAAGGAGACCGTCGTGTTCGCCGACAAGCTGTTGCAGAACGGCTTCCGCTTGGCGACCAAGGCAGGCATCTCGATTGCAATCGACGACATGCTGGTGCCCGCCGAGAAGCACGGCATCATCGACCGCTCCGCCAAGGAAGTGAAGGAGATCGAGCAGCAATACGTGTCCGGTCTCGTCACGTCGGGTGAACGCTACAACAAGGTGGTCGACATTTGGGGCAAGGCCGGCGACGAGGTGTCGAAGGTCATGATGGCCAAGCTGTCGAAGGAGAAGGTCCTCGATCGCCATGGCAAGGAAGTGGAGCAGGAGTCCTTCAACTCCATCTACATGATGGCCGACTCGGGCGCGCGCGGTTCCGCAGCGCAAATTCGCCAGGTCGCAGGTATGCGGGGTCTGATGGCCAAGCCGGATGGCTCGATCATCGAAACGCCAATCACGGCCAACTTCCGTGAAGGCCTGAACGTGTTGGAGTACTTCATCTCCACTCACGGTGCCCGTAAGGGCCTGGCTGACACTGCGCTGAAGACCGCGAACTCCGGCTACCTGACACGTCGCCTGGTCGACGTCACCCAGGATCTGGTGGTCATCGAACAGGACTGCGGCACGCAAGACGGCGCAGTGATGCGCGCGATCGTCGAAGGGGGTGAGGTCATCGAATCCCTGCGCGAGCGCATCCTGGGTCGCACTGCAGCCGAGGACATCTTGCACCCGGAAACGCGTGCAGTGCTGGCGAAAGCAGGCGACATGCTCGACGAAGATGTGATCGAGGCGCTCGAAGCCGAAGGCGTTGACGAAGTCAAGGTTCGCACGGCGCTGACCTGCGCGACACGCTTCGGCTTGTGCGCAAAGTGCTATGGCCGCGACCTGGGCCGCGGTGGCCTGGTGAACAACGGCGAAGCGGTCGGCGTGATTGCTGCCCAGTCGATCGGCGAGCCCGGCACTCAGCTGACCATGCGCACCTTCCATATCGGTGGTGCGGCATCGCGTGCGGCTGTTGCCTCGAGTGTCGAAGCGAAGTCCAACGGCGTGATCGGCTTCAATGCCACCATGCGCTACGTGACCAACAGCAAGAGCGAGCTGGTCGTGATTGCGCGTTCGGGCGAGATCGTCATCCATGACGAGCATGGCCGTGAGCGCGAGCGTCACAAGGTGCCGTACGGTGCCACGCTGGCCGTGAAGGCCGATCAGCAGATCAAGGCGGGCCACGTACTGGCCAACTGGGATCCGCTGACGCGCCCCATCATCACGGAATTCGCCGGTACGTCGAAGTTCGAGAACGTCGAGGAAGGACTCACGGTCGCCAAGCAGGTGGACGAAGTCACCGGCCTGTCGACACTGGTGGTGATCGATCCGAAGCGTCGCGGTGCGGCCAAGGTCGTGCGCCCGCAGGTGAAGTTGATCGATGCGTCCGGCGCCGAGGTCAAGATCCCCGGCACCGATCACTCGGTGACCATCGGCTTCCCGATTGGCGCCCTGGTGCAGGTGCGCGACGGCCAGGACGTGGGCCCCGGCGAAGTGCTGGCGCGTATTCCGGTCGAAGGCCAGAAAACTCGTGACATCACCGGCGGTCTGCCGCGGGTGGCCGAGCTGTTCGAGGCGCGTTCGCCGAAGGACAAGGGCATGCTGGCGGAGATGACTGGTACGGTGTCGTTCGGCAAGGAGACCAAGGGCAAGGTACGCCTGCAGATCACCGACCCGGAAGGCAAGGTCTGGGAAGAACTCGTGCCGAAGGAAAAGAACATCCTCGTGCACGAAGGCCAAGTCGTGAACAAGGGCGAGTCCATCGTCGATGGCCCGGCAGACCCGCAGGACATCCTGCGCCTGCTAGGCTCCGAAGAGCTGGCGCGCTACATCGTCGACGAGGTGCAGGACGTGTATCGCTTGCAGGGCGTGAAGATCAACGACAAGCACATTGAGGTGATCGTTCGCCAGATGCTGCGTCGCGTCGTGGTCGAGAACCCCGGCGATACCAACTACATCGCCGGTGAACAGGTCGAACGTAGCGAGATGCTCAACACCAACGACGCCCTGCGCGCCGACGGCAAGATCCCCGCGACGTTCACCAACCTGCTGCTCGGTATCACGAAGGCATCGCTCTCGACCGACAGCTTCATCAGCGCGGCATCGTTCCAGGAAACAACGCGCGTGCTGACGGAAGCCGCGATCATGGGCAAGCGCGACGAACTGCGCGGTCTGAAAGAAAACGTCATCGTTGGCCGCCTGATCCCCGCAGGCACCGGCATGGCTTACCACCAGGCACGCAAGGTGAAGGACGCGATGGACGAAGCCGAACGTCGCGCGATCGCTGAGGCCGAAGCAGCCGAGTTGTCCGGTTCGGCAGCCGCCGCGGACGAAGCCACCACGACGGCCGACGCCAGCGAAGGCGCCGCAACCGAATAGTTGGTTAGCATCGCCGGACATGACCGGTAGCAAACGCCCCCTTTCCGCTCGCGGATCGGGGGCTTTTCTTTTTCTTCAACGCCATGCTTGACTAGATGAACGGCCTGCCCGACTCTCTGCCGTACTGGATTGGCGGCGCCCTCGCGCTGTTCTGGTTCGTCGGCGCCTACAACCGGCTCATGCGGCTACGCTCAGCGGCATTGAATGCATACGCGATTCTTGACGCGGCGCTGGCTCGTCAGCTCGAGTTCGTCCTCGCCCGCTCCGCCCAGGATGAAGAGCCCTCCGCAGTGCAGGCGGCTCCGGGTGCGTCGCTGCAAGCTGCCGCCAATCAGCTCTCGACCCTTATGACGACCACTCGCCTTCGTCCTTTGGACCCGGCAAGTGTTGCCGCAATGAGCACCGCGATGCACGTGATGGTCAGCGCATGGCAGCGCTTGTATCCGGACGCCGTGGTCAGTTTCGAAGCCGACGGCACGTTGTCGCGACCGGCCACACTGGAGGGCAAAGATGAGTCTTCCGAAGGCTCCGTCCCCATTGCTTGGCCGGAACCCTCGGCGGCTGCCGAAATGGCTCGCAGCCAGTTCAATCTTGCGGTCGGCAGGTACAACGCCGCCATTACCCAGTTTCCAGCTCTCCTGGTGGCGTGGATCATGCAGCTCAAAGCCGCAGCCCCGCTGCGCTGATCACCTGCTGCGGCTGACGCATTGCCCATTAGCCCAATTACCATTGACCTCATTTGCCAGATCTTTCAGATTCCAACTTCGCATCGCCGCCGCTCTGGCGCCAGCTCCAGCTTGCCTCGTCGGCCTTGGCTTCGATCCGCGCCGGCGTTTCCGGCTCTGCCGCCTTTGAAGGAGTAGAGCCCGCCCTGCGGCCAGGCGTGCAGGCGCTCGGATTTCAGGTGCTGCGGTGGCTCGGCCGTGCCGAAGCGCTACGCCGGCACCTGGCGAAGCGAACGCCTCCGCCGGCCGCGGACGCGCTGCTTTGCACCGCGCTCGCGCTGGCGTGGGATCCCGAGCGGTCACCCTATGAACCCTTCACGCTGGTTGACCAGGCGGTCGAGGCCGCCAAGCGCAATCCAGGCACCAGGGCCCAGGCAAGCTTCATCAATGCCTGTCTTCGACGGTTCTTGCGCGAGCGCGAAGAATTGGTGGCGGCTACCGAACACGAGCCCGTGGCGCAATGGAATCATCCGCGCTGGTGGATCGAGCGGCTGAAGCGAGATCACCCCCGCGAATGGCAACGCGTCTTGGCCGCGGACAACGCGCAAGCGCCCATGACACTGCGCGTCAACTTGCTGAAGACGGATGTGGCGACATATCTGCACGCGCTGGAGGCAGCAGACCTGCCCGGGATGCCTGTTGGTGCCAGCGGTATCCAGCTGGTACGCGCCCGACCGGTCCAGCAGCTGCCCGGCTTTCTCGACGGCGCGTGCTCAGTACAGGATGCCGCAGCGCAGATCGCTGCGCCACTTCTTCTGGACGGCCTCGAGAAAGGGTCGGCGCCATTGCGCGTGCTGGACGCGTGTGCCGCGCCCGGCGGCAAGACTGCGCATCTGCTTGAGCTGGGCGCGTCGGCCAGGATTGACGTCACCGCGCTCGAGGTGGACGCGGGCCGCAGCCGCCGAATCGACCAAACCCTCTCGCGTCTGGGAATGAGCGCGAAAGTTGTCATTGCTGACGCCTCTCGTCCTGCGGAATGGTGGGACGGTTTACCGTTCGATGCCGTTCTGCTCGATGCGCCGTGCACTGCTTCAGGCATCGTCCGGCGGCACCCTGACGTGCGCTGGCTGCGGCGGGAAAGCGATATTGGCCAGCTCGCGCTCCAGCAGGCGATGCTGTTGGCCGCCCTTTGGCCGCTGGTGCGGGCGGGAGGCCGATTGCTGTATTGCACCTGTTCGGTGTTTCGCGAAGAAGGCTCGCACCAAATTGAGGCGTTCCTTGCGCACAACACCGACGCCCGTTTACTGCCTTCGCCCGGGCATTTGCTCCCCCAAAGCGGGGTGAATGCGCGTGGCGTCCCGGACAATCCGTTGGGTGATCACGACGGTTTCTTCTACGCCCTGCTCGAGAGGCTGCAGCGCTGACAAACATTCCGCGACCTGGCTGGCCGTGCTGCTGGCGTTCGTCTGGGTGTTGGCCTGGTTTCCGGGAGCGGTCGCAGCAGAGACACATGGCGCCTCCGTGACCCAGATGCGGCTCGAGGAGGCCGATGACGGCGTGTATCTCACCGCTCAAGTGCAGTTTGAACTGTCACCTCTGGTCGAAGAGGTCCTGGACAAGGGTATCGCGATCTATTTCGTGGCAGAGGCGGAACTCTACCGGGAACGCTGGTACTGGACGGATCTCAAAGTGGCACAAGCTTCCCGATACATGCGGCTGGCCTATCAGCCGCTCAGCCGTCGATGGCGCCTCAACGTGTCACCCGTACCTATCACCAACGCAGGTTTCGGCGTTTCGTTGAACCAGAACTTCGAGACTCTCGCGGAAGCCCTCGAGGGCGTGCGCCGAGTCGGCCGCATGCGCTTGGGCGACATTTCCGAGATCGGTGACGGGCCGAGTCATCCGGTCATGTTCCGATTTCGCCTGGACACTTCGCAGCTGCCGCGTCCATTCCAGATTGGCGCTTTCGGCCAGTCGGACTGGGATATCTCCGTTGAAAAGACCACGCGGCTCCCGCTGGAGAAGGCCCGGTGAGCACCGAACCGCGCAGCGGCTCCCGGTCTCCGGCGGCACGTCGCTCTCGCGCTGTCCGATGGGCCATCGGCGTCGGTGCCGCGATGGTGACCGCCATCGGCCTCGTGTTGATGTTCCTGCTGGCGCAAGCCACCAACAACCGCGCGTTCTACGAGCGCAATTACGCGCGGCTTTTCTACATCAACGTGGTTGTGGCGGTGGTGTTGATCCTCGTCATCGGCTGGGTGGCGTTCAGGCTTCTCAGCCGTTTGCGGCAGGGCAAGTTCGGCAGTCGGCTGCTGATCAAGCTCGCCGCCATCTTTGCGCTGGTCGGCGTCGTGCCGGGCATGCTCGTCTACGTGGTGTCCTATCAGTTCGTCGCGCGCTCGATCGAGAGCTGGTTCGACGTCAAGGTGGAGGGCGCTCTTGATGCAGGCCTGAACCTCGGCCGCGCCACCCTGGACTCGCTGTCAGACGACCTGATGAGCAAGACAAAGACGGCCAGCGCGCAGCTCGCCAACGTCTCGGACGCAGGCGCCGGGCTGGTGCTCGAACGCATCCGCGACCAGCTGGGAGCCACCGACGTTGTGCTCTGGACCGGCAATGGCCAATTGGTCGCTGGTGCAGGCGCGTCGCGCTTTCAGCTGAATCCCGAGCGGCCTACGCAGCAGCAATTGCGGCAGGTGCGCGCCGATCGCGCCGTCGCGCACATCGAAGGGCTTGACGAAGCACCGGCGCCAGGCGCGGCAGCGCCACCGCCTGCGAGCGTGCGGGCCATTGCTCTGGTGCAAAGACAGGGCTTCGAATTCAACACGGAGCCACGCTTCCTGCAGGTCACGCAGCCTCTTCCGCCGGCAGTCGTCGCGAACGCTTTGGCGGTGCAAGAGGCCAACCGTGAGTACCAGGAACGGGCGCTCGCCCGTGAAGGCCTGCGCCGGATGTACATCGGCACGCTCACGCTCACGCTCTTTCTCGCGGTGTTCGGCGCGGTGCTGTTGGCCGTGCTCTTTGGCAATCAGCTTGCGCGGCCCCTTCTCGTCTTGGCCGACGGCGTGCGCCAAGTGGCCGGGGGGGATCTTCGTCCCACTGCCGTACTGCAGGGCAAGGATGAACTCGGGGGGCTGACTCGTTCGTTCGCCGTCATGACCCAGCAACTGGCCGATGCGAGGGGGGCGGTCGAAAAAACGATGGGCGAACTGGATGCCGCCCGCTCGAATCTGCAAACAATTCTGGATAACCTGACGTCGGGTGTGATCGTGCTTCATGCCGACGGAGTCATCGTCTCCACCAATCCGGGCGCCACGCGCGTGCTGCGGGTGCCACTGGCAGCTTACGAAGGCCAGCACTTGTCCGAAGTGCCGGGCTTGTCCGAATTCGCTCAAAGCGTGCAGCAGCAGTTCGACGACTTCGACGTGGAACGGCTTCAGCATGGTCTCGATCATTGGCAGCACGCGTTCGAGCTTCACGCGCAAGGCGATGCGATGTCGGAAGACGCCATCAACATTGTGGCGCGCGGAGCGGAATTGCCAGAGGCAACGAGGTTGCTGGTGTTCGACGACATCTCGGAAATCGTGTCGGCACAACGTGCGCAAGCCTGGGGCGAGGTGGCGCGACGACTGGCGCACGAGATCAAGAATCCGCTCACCCCCATCCAACTTTCGGCGGAGCGCCTCGAGATGAAGCTCTCCGGCAAGGTCGCGGCTCCTGAGCAGGCGATTCTCACAAAGTCGGTCAAGACCATCGTCGACCAGGTCGATGCGATGAAGCGGCTGGTCAACGAGTTCCGGGACTACGCGCGCCTTCCGGCAGCCGACCTGAAGGCAGTCGACCTCAATGCACTGGTGGCGGACGTACTGCATCTCTATCCGTCCGAGAGCTCTTCGGTCCCCCTGCACCCTGAACTGGATGATCGTTGTCCGCCCATTCGTGCGGACGCACAGCAGATCCGGCAGGTCATTCACAACCTGTTGCAAAACGCCCAGGATGCTGCCGAGGTCAACGCCGCGCGGACGGGGCACAAGGGCGAGGTCGTCGTCCGCACTCGGCTTAGCGAATCCGGCCAGAGAGTACGCTTGACCGTACAGGACAACGGCGCGGGTTTTGCCGAGCACATCCTCAAGCGCGCCTTCGAGCCCTACGTCACGACCAAGTCCAAGGGCACGGGCCTCGGTCTGGCAGTCGTCAAGAAAATCGCCGACGAACACGGAGCGCGCATCGAACTTTCCAATCGTATGGTCGATGGGGCTGTGGTTGGCGCGCAAGTCTCGTTATCATTCGCGCTTGCGGGAGGACCGCAGGGAGCGGTTGCTCACACCGAGGACTTGAAGTCATCCGTCACCTGAGCGCACATGACGGCTCGGTCGGAAGGGCAGCGAGACGACTCCCCTAACTACACAAACATCGGCGCACATCTCAAGCACACATGGCAAACATCCTCGTGGTCGACGACGAGCTGGGTATCCGAGACCTGCTCTTCGAAATTCTCAATGACGAAGGCCACAACGTGGAACTCGCGGAGAACGCAGCCGAGGCGCGTGCAGCGCGTCAGCGCGCGCGTCCCGATCTCGTTCTCCTCGACATCTGGATGCCTGACACCGACGGCGTGACGCTGTTGAAGGAGTGGTCCGCCGCCGGCCTTCTGAGCATGCCTGTCGTCATGATGAGCGGGCACGCCACGATCGATACGGCAGTCGATGCCACTCGGATCGGCGCATTCGCGTTCCTCGAGAAGCCCATCACTCTGCAGAAACTGCTCAAGGCAGTGGAGCAGGGCTTGGCCCGTGAAAACGCCCGCCGCGCGGCTGCCAGCGTCGTGCCGCCGGCGAGCAGTTTCTCTGCCGTCGTCACAACCATAGGTGACAGCGCTCTGGTACCCGCCGCACCTCAGTTGTCACCGGCCGAATTGGGCCCGCAAGCCACGCAGAGCTTCGATCTCGATCGACCGCTGCGCGACGCACGTGACGGTTTCGAAAAGGCCTACTTCGAGTTCCATCTCGCGATGGAGAACGGCTCTATGACTCGCGTGGCAGAAAAGACAGGTCTTGAGCGAACCCATCTATACAGAAAGCTGAAGCAACTCGGTGTCGACCTGTCGAGAGGCCGCCGCAGCACTGTATAATCGCCGGCTGCACACCATGGCCCGGTAGCTCAGTTGGTAGAGCAGCGGATTGAAAATCCGCGTGTCGGTGGTTCGATTCCGCCCCAGGCCACCAGTCATCGTCCCTTGCAACTCAACAGGTTAGCAAGAGGCACACAGAAAACGGCCTCCCAAAAGAGGCCGCTTTTTTTTGGCAATTTTTTTTTCAATTGCCAACAAAGCACCTGCCAAAGGCAGCACAGGCTATCGAACAGGACTGTATGGCTAACGCTAAGTCCATCGCGCCTCGGTGAGGCAGGAGAAACTGCTACCCGCCGGTTGCGTCGCGGCGCGGGACTTCCTCGCGTCTGCCGTAGCGGACGGGGCCGTCAGCCGGAGCGCGAAGTCCTGATCCGGCATCCATGACTGCCGGCCTATGATCGCCACCATGGCATCCATCGAGAAGCGTTCTACCAACACATCGGCCCAGGCAGCGGGCCAACCCTCGCTCGTGGATCCGCCCGTGCGGACGATCGTGGAAGGGGAATCGGAAGACTTGTTGTCCGATCGGTTGGCCCGACAGATCCGTATCGGCATCCTTCGAGGAGACAACCCCGCTGGCTCGCGTCTGAACCTCGATGAGATGAAAGGCAGATACGACGTGAGCTTGAGCCCCCTGCGGGAGGCGCTGTCCCGGCTCACGGCGGAAGGCTTCGTGCGCTTCGAGGCCAAGCGTGGGTTCCGCGTCAGCGAAATGTCGCGCGCCAACCTCGGGGAGATAGTCACCATCAGAAAGCTCTGCGAGCCTGTCGCGATTCGGGAATCGGTCTTGCATGGCGACGACGACTGGGAAGAGCGCGTGGCGGCGGCTGCGCACATGCTCGGCAAGCGCGTTGCGGCAAAACCTGGGCCGACTTCGGCGGCCGAATGGGAAAGCGCCCATCGCAAATTCCATCTGGCTGTGCTCTCCGGCTGCGGCATGCCCATGCTCATGCACTTTTGCAGCACGCTCATGGACTTGCAAGACCGCTATCGCCTGCAGCTCACGAAGGATGGGGCCTATTCGCGCCGTGCCGAGGGCGAGCATCTGGCCCTGCTGGACGCGTGCCTGGGTCGCAACGCCAAGCTGGCGGAGAAGCTTGCGCTCGAACACATCGACCGCACGCATCAGCAACTGATCGCCGTGATGGGCGGCGCGCCTGCGCCGGCGGCAAAGACGCGGACCCGGGCGAGGCCCTAGCGGTTCGCCATGTGGCGCGCGGCGCGCCACGCGAAGGTCATTCCGGGACCCAGCGTCGCTCCCGGACCTGGATAGGCTCCTCGCATCATGGACGCCATGTCGTTGCCGCAGGCATAGAGGCCCGGCACCGGTTGCCCTCCAGCGTCCAGGACGCGTGCGTCTTCGTCTGCTCGGAGGCCCACGCTCGTGCCCAAATCGGCGACATGAATCTCGACCGCATGCAACGAGCGCGTGTCGAGCACGCGCATGCACGGATTCGGCCCGTGGAGCGGATCGCCGTTGTGCCGGTTGAGCGCCGACTCGCCACGATGAAAGTCAAGATCCACGCCGCGCGCGGCGAGTTCGTTGTATCTGGTCAGCGTGCGCTCGAGGGCGCCGGCTTCGAGATGGAGGCGCTCTGCGAGTTGGGCTGGCGAATCGGCCTGCGTAAGGTAGCCGGCCTGCACAAACCGCCGCAGCGACTTCAGGCCTGGGCGAGCCATGCCGATGCCATAGCTGCTGACAAATGCGGCGTCAGCAATCAGGAAAAATCGCTTGCTGCCCGTGCGGCGATTCGATTCGAGCATCCCTTCGCAGAAGTGGTGGTAGGCGTCGGCTTCATTGGCGAAGCGGTTGCCGGTCGCGTCCACTGCGAGAAGCCCGGGCTTGGCCCGGTCCAGCATGATGTGCGGGAACGTCGCCACGCTGCCATCCGCGCGCTTCATCGTCGAGACGGGCATCCAGAACGCGGGCGGTACATGATCGTCCTCCACCGCGCCGCCGAGTGAAAGTCCCAGGTCGATGCCCCCGCCGGCGTCGCCTGCGTGTGCGACGCTGTGGTCGCGGGCAAGGGCGGGCAACCAGCGCTGCCGCATCGCTACGTTGCCCGAGAAGCCTCCGGTCGCCAGCACCACGGCTTTTCCGATCCGAACCCGCTGTTCACCCTGCGGGCCGGCCATTACGCAGTCGAATCCCGATGCTGTCCGCGCCATGCGCGCGACCCGAGTGTCGAATGCGATCTTGACGTTGGAGTGCAGCAGGCTGCTGAAGAGTTGGGCGACAAGCGCATTGCCCATGACCAGCCGGGTGCCGCGAGGCCGCGTGAGCCGGTCCCTCGCATGGCGCGCGACCAGTTGCGCGGCGCCGAGAAAAGCGCGCGGCTCTCGCATGGCGTTCAGAAGGATCGGGATGTCGGCCTTGGCGACCATCATTCCACCCAGCACCATGAACTCCGGCAGGGGCGGGCGCACACGTGCAAAGTCGCGACCGAGACGCCGCCCGTCGAACGTGGACGGCGCGAACGCCCGACCGCCGAGCGTGGCGCCGGGCAAAGCCTGAAGATAGTCTGGATGCCGTGCCACGGGATCAAGGCGCACCGCTGTCTCTTCGCGCAGGAACCGCAGAAGCTCGGGCGCCGACTCGAGCAACGCTTCGATCTTCGCGCTGTCGGCCCCCGGCCCGATGCTGGCCTCCAGGTAGGCACGCGCCGTTCCGCGGCAATTGTCATCGGCGTCTTGGGGCGAGGCGCAGGGAATCCACAGCGTGCCCGCCGAGGTCGCGCTCGTGCCGCCCACCTGGTTGGTCGATTCGACCAGCAGCACGCTGAGGCCGCGGGACGAGGCAGACAGCGCGGCCGTCATGCCGGCTGCGCCTGCGCCGACAACCAGGACGTCGAAGTCTGGCGCCTGAGCCATCAGGCTTCGCTCTGGAGGATGGCGCCTTGCTCGCGCAGGCGGCGTTGCAACTCGGGAATGGAGACCTCGCGGACGTCGCCGCCCCAGTGCCCATCGGCCGAACACATCGCGGCAGCAGCCCCTGCCGCCTGGCCCATCGCCATGCAGGTCCCCATCACACGCGCCGAGCTTTGCGCCTCGCGCGTGGCGGACAGGCAGCGGCCGACCACGAAGAGGTTGCGCACACCCTTCGCAATGGCGACGGACAGGGGCAGGTCGTAGGAGCCGCCGTCCTTGATGGTCTGGCGGCGATGAGACGACACCGCGAACAGGTCGATCTCATGGCCGCCCTTGGCCACCACGTCATCGCGCTTGCGTGCGCCCAGCACGTCTTCCTCGTCGAGGATGTAGTCCCCCACAATGCGACGCGTCTCGCGCACACCGATCTTGCCAGCGACGCCCGAGAAGTGCGCGTCCTCGAAGCCGGGCACGCGCTCCTTGAGGAAGCGCATCGATTGCTGGATCTGGCCGAAGAAGGTGGGCACTGCTGCACTCAGGTGGCGCGTGTCGGTGGCGTCCACATTGCCGATCTGCGTGCAGTTGATGCTGACTTCCCGGCGCGCCGTGGAGACCGGCACGACGGCGACGATCGATGTGGGAAACATCTCTCCGGCTTCCACTGCGCGCTTGAGAATGCCGCGCTCCCCGAGAAGGACCACTTTCGGCTGGCCCTGCTTCCAGAGTCCTTCGGCGCATTGTTCGCGCGACATCCCCATGCCGGGAAACTCCGCGAGTCCGTATTCTTCGGGATGGGTCCGGACATTCTCCAGCAGGCGAGGCGTGTCCACGCCGGTCATGCGAAAGATCAGGGAGGGCGGCTGAAAGAAGCGGCCATCCTTGCCGAGTTCGGTCTTGCCGCCGGCGGCGTCCACCAGATCCGCGTCGCCACTGGCGTCGATGATGACCTTGGCACGCACCAGGTGGCGACCGGATTTGTTCTGGACGAAGACACCACGCACATCCCCGCCGGCCGATAGAACGCCTGTCGCCAGCGTGTAGAGCATGACTTCGACACCAGCCTTGCCCAAGAGGCCGACCACCGCGAACTTCATCAGTTCCGGGTCGAAGCACACCAGATGCAGCGAGCGGTAGTCGAACACCGGGCCGATGTAGCCGCCAAGCTCCTCGACTTCGCGCAGCAGATCGCGCGCAATGCCGCCCACGATCCACTCACCGCGCGTGGAAATCATCCCCAGCATGGAAATGCCGCTGACGAGTTCTCCACCGACCATGGGCGATGCCTCGACGAGCAGTGTCTTCGCGCCATTGCGTGCGGCGCTGATCGCCGCCGCGATGCCCGCGCTGCCGCCGCCGATGACCAGAACGTCGCATTCGATTTCACGGGTGATATCAAGCATGGGCATCTCAGACGGTAATCTTCTTGGCGATGACGATGTCGCCCCATCGCTTGACCTCGGAGCGCAGCAGCGTCATGAATGCATCTCGCGAGCCCGCAATGGGTGTTGAGCCCAGGCCGGTCATGCGCGCGACGACGGCCGGATCGCCGAGCGCCTTGTTGAGCGCGGCGTTGAGCTTGTCCAGTATCGCTACGGGCGTGCCCGCCGGGGCGAGCAGCCCATACCATCCCTGGGCGTCGAGGCCGGGCATCGCCGTCTCTGCCAAGGTGGGCACGTCGGGCAATTGCGGCGAGCGCTGCCGGCTGCTGACCGCGAGGGCGCGCAGCTTCCCGCTCTGGACTTGCGGGAGCGCCGTCTGCACCAGGTCCATGACGAACTCGATCTGACCCCCCATCAGGTCGATGATGGCGGGACCCGTGCCGCGATAGGGCACATGGGTGAAGTTTGCGCCGGTGTTCGATGCGACGAGCTCCGGCAACAGATGCGTCAACGTGCCTGCGCCGCCCGATCCGTACGGGATGGGTTTGGACTTGGCTGCGGCGATGACGTCGGCGAACGTCTTATAGGGGGAATCCGAGCGCACGACCGCGACAAGCGGCGTCGCCGCGACGCCGCCGACTGCGGCGAAATCCGCGATCGCGTCAAAGGGCAAGGGCTTCATCATCGTGGCGTTGATGGCGTGCCCGTTGGAGGCCATGAGCAATGTGTACCCGTCTTTGGGCGCCCTCGCGACCAACGCTGCGGCGATGGTGCCGCCGGCACCTGCCCGGTTGTCGATGATGACGCTCTGCTTGAGCTGCGCCGCAAGCAGCGGGGCCGAGATCCGGGCGAGCGAATCGGCGATGCCGCCGGCCGCGAATCCCACGACGATCGTGACGGGTCGCGAAGGATAGGCCTGTTCGGCGCCGGCGAGCGGGGCGAGGCCGGCAAGGCCCGCGGCAGCCAGGAACGCCCGCCTTCGCGGAAACCATTCGCGCTCGGACGTGTTGGAAAGTTCAGGGGCGATGGTTGTCATGCGATGTCTCCAATATGCTTGAGATGGGGCGGTTCCGCATCAGCGAAAGAAATCGAGCAGCTTCTGAAGCTGGCCCTCCAGCACCTGCTTGCCCGGATGGATTTCGCAGCCCAAGCTGCGCGCGGCAAGCAGGAGCGGCGTGAGTTCCGGGGTCATGACGACCTCGGCGACAACATGCGAGCTACGCAGCAACCCGGGGTCGATAGGAAGACGCGGGTCGCCGGCCATTCCGACAGGGCTGGCGTTGACGACCAGCTGAAACCCAGAGGTCGATGTAGCCCTTCCGGCATCGAAGCGCGTGCCCGCTGGGCCGAGTTCGCAGAGACGCGATGCAAGCCGTTGCGCGCGCGAGACATCGATGTCGGAGACGGACACGCGTGCGGCGCCCGCTTCCGAGAGCGCGAGCGCAATGGCAGAGCCGACGCCACCTGCGCCCAGTACCAGTGCCGAGCAACCGGCAATCTCGAAGCCCCGCGCACCGAGACCGGACACGAAGCCGTAGCCATCGAAGAGATCGCCACAGGCCTTGCCGTTGCGAAAGCGAATGGCGTTCACGGCGCCGGCGACGCGCGCGGCCACCGAAAGCTCGTCCATCCAGGACGCCAGCGCAATCTTGTGCGGAACCGTGACGATCCATCCGCGCAGATTGCCGAGCTGTTGGGCGCCTTCGAAGACTTTCCGGAGGTCATCGGGCCTGACTCGAGCTGGCAAAACGAGGACGTTGTCGCCCGCTGCCATGTAGTGCGGATTCATAAGTTGAGGCGCCTTCACCTGATCGATGGGGTGCCCGACGATCCATACGAACTGGGTCTGTGCGTCGACAGGGCAGACCTCATGGTGATTCTGTTGATTCGCCATAATTAATCGATGCTATCACTATCATCGATGATTCGCAAAGCATCGGTGGATTCATTGATGCGGAGCCTCGTGCATGGCGCGTATCAGGGTGCCTGGCGCTGGGAGCGCGTCACGCCCGAACTTCGCAAGGCCGGATACCCCAGCCTTTGGCATTGAAAGACCTGAGGGAATCGCCTGGGTCCAGGCCGCGCCCGGTGTTCCAGGCCGTTTCTACATGTATCGAATCATGGCTCGCCGATGAATTGGCTGACACGGCACCGCCTTGGTGTCCGACGTTTGCCTTACGTCCCGCACCCTAGGTTAGCGGGCGATGAACCGCATGCGGGTCACCTACATCTATGGAAATTCTCGTTGTCGTCGGTACCCTGTCAGGCTTGGGGGGCATCGAAGTGTGTGTCCGGTCCCTGGCGGAGGAAGCGCAGGCGCACGGCGACCGCGTTCGCGTGCTCGCGTTGTGTCCCAGTGTTCGAGATCCCAAATGGCATGAAGGGATCGCCTATACGGAAGTCGAAAACGGTTCGACCTCGTTGAAGACCCAGATGCTGCGGGGCCTGCCGGCCTTTGTTCGTACCTGCAAGACGCAGCTGCCGGACGCTGTCGTCGTCATCTACAGCTCCACGCTTCTGCTCGTCAAATTGGGGCTGTGGCTTGCGCGCCTCAAACGTCCGGTTTTGGCGTGGCTGCATTTTTCAACGGTCCATCGGCAGCGAACCGACCTTCTCAGGTTTGCAGACGGGCACCTCTGCATCAGTCCGCAAATCGCCGATGCAACCAAGCTTGTGCCAGGTGTTCGACCCGAAGCTGTGCACCTCGTCTACAACGGCACGCGTATGGAATCGGTTGTGCCGATTCCCCGGTCAGAGCAGGGTCCGTTGCGCCTGCTGCACGTCGGGCGGCTCATGCGCGGCGACCAAAAGTGCACTGACGACCTCTTGCGCGCGCTCGCTCGGGTGCAAGCGGACTGGCGACTGGACCTGATCGGCTCGGGCAGTCCGGAAACGGAGTTGGCGGAGCTTCAATCCCTGGCTGAGGAGTTGGGCATCGCGGATCGACTGAATTGGCTCGGCCGCCAAGAGGAGCCCTGGCATTCCATCCAAGAGGCGGATGCCCTCGTCCTCTGCTCGTCCTATGAAGGCTTTCCGTTGGTCTTGATCGAGGCGATGGCGCGCGGCATTCCGTGCATCAGCAGCGATTGCCCGTCCGGGCCGAGCGACATCATCCGTCCCGGCGAGAACGGATGGCTGTTTGCCGTGGGCGATGTGGAGGCATTGAGCGATCTCATACAGCGGGTCGCCAGCGACCGCTCCTTGCTCCCTACTGCCGATGCGGTTCGCGACTCAGTGCAGAACTTCAGCAGCCCGAGGGTGTTCCAGCGGATCAGGGACGCGATCGAACGTACAGCGGTCTGAACGTTCGCCCCGATAGATCGGGCCGATTCGGTGCGACGTGCAGTGATTTGGACCATTCGGCACCATCTTTGCGCGCTGTAGGCACCACTTTTGCTTGCGGAAGCGGCGCATTTGCCAATAGAGGCAAAGCGCACCACTTCAACGCCAAAACTCCCGCAAGCTTTCATGGACGCACTAACACAGGGCGCGAACGCGCTGTTCCTCCTCTTGGGCGCAGTCATGGTCCTCGCCATGCATGCCGGATTCGCATTTCTTGAACTCGGCACAGTCCGCAAGAAGAATCAGGTCAACGCGCTCGTGAAGATCCTCGTGGACTTCTCCGTCTCCACGGTTGTCTATTTCCTGGTCGGATATGGGGTGGCATACGGCACGCATTTCTTTGTGGGCGCCGAGGAACTCGCCGCGAAGAGCGGCTTCGAGTTGGTGCGATTCTTCTTCCTCCTGACCTTCGCTGCTGCGATCCCCGCGATCATTTCGGGAGGCATTGCGGAGCGTGCCAAGTTCTGGCCGCAGTTGATCGCCACGGCGGTGATCGTCGGATTTGTCTACCCTCTGTACGAGGGCATTGCCTGGAACAAGGCGTTCGGCATCCAGGCCTGGATCGCTTCGGTGACCGGGAGCGAGTTCCACGATTTCGCCGGATCCGTGGTCGTCCACGCGGTCGGGGGGTGGCTGGCGCTGCCCGCGGTACTCCTGCTTGGGGCACGCCGCAACCGGTATCGCGGCGACGGCTCGCTGAGCGCTCATCCGCCGTCGAGCATTCCTTTCCTGGCCTTGGGCGCGTGGGTCCTTTGCATCGGCTGGTTCGGCTTCAACGTGATGAGCGCGCAGACGCTCGACAGGATTTCAGGACTCGTGGCGGTGAATTCGTTAATGGCCATGGTCGGAGGCACGCTGGTGGCGCTGGCACTGGGCAAGAACGACCCAGGGTTCGTCTACAACGGCCCTTTGGCCGGCCTGGTGGCCGTTTGTGCGGGCTCCGACCTCATGCACCCTTTGGGGGCATTGGTCGTCGGCGGCGTGGCGGGCGCAATCTTCGTGGTGATGTTCACGCTCACGCAAAACAAGTGGCGTATCGACGATGTCCTTGGCGTCTGGCCCCTTCATGGCCTTTGCGGAACCTGGGGCGGTCTCGCGGCAGGCATCTTCGGCAGCAAGGCGCTCGGCGGTATCGGCGGTGTGAGCCTGATGGCCCAGTTGATCGGCGTCGCGATCGGTGTGGCTTGGGCTGCGCTGGCAGGCGCGGCGGTGTACGGCACGCTCAAGGCGACCTTGGGCTTGCGGTTGTCGCAGGAAGAGGAATACGACGGCGCGGATCTGTCGATCCATCACATCACGGCGACTCCCGAACGCGAACCGACCTGGTAGGCGCGGTCGCACGCCCGGCCCTGTCGGTCGCAGGCCAGAATTCATAAGCATATTTATAATCACGGCGCTTATGAAAAGAGACTTCTCCCAGCGCTTCGGCTTCCTGGTCAACGATGTCGCCAAGCGCTATGGTGAACAATTCGACCGGCTGTCGCGTGAGCGCATCGGCCTCTCTCGTGCGCAATGCCGTCTGCTTGGGGTGCTGGCCATGCATGACGATGAGCGACCGCTTTCGCAGGTCGAACTGGCGCAGCGCCTGGATCTGAGCGCCATGGCCGTCGGCGGGCTGTGCGACAGGCTGGAAGCGGCGGGGTGGGTCTATCGGCAGGCAAGCGCCAATGACCGACGCATGAATGAAGTTCGCCTGGCCCCCAGCGCGGAGAAGGCGCTCGACGCAGCGCTGACCATCGGCGACAGCTTGCATGCGCGGGCGCTCGCGCACATGACGCCGGCAGAGCGTGCTCAGCTTCTCATCCTCCTCGGGAAGGCGCGCGATGGGCTGATCGCCTTGGACGCGGCGGCCGCAGGAGCCGGCAAATGACGACGCCGAGCCTTCACAATGCTGTCGCGCACCGGGGGCTGATCACGGTCTCGATCATGCTTGCCACCATCATGCAGGCGCTCGACACGACCATTGCCAATGTCGCGCTGCCTCATATGCAGGGGAGCCTGCAAGCGTCGCAGGATCAGATCACCTGGGTGCTCACGTCATACATCGTGGCAGCGGCCATTGCTTTGCCGCTCACGGGTTGGCTCTGCGGCCACTGGGGCCGGCGCAAGGTTTTCATCGTCTCGATCGTGGGCTTCACGATCGCCTCCGCCATGTGCGGAATTGCGACCTCGCTGGTCGAGATCGTTGCCGCGCGACTGCTGCAAGGCGTGTTCGGCGCGGCGCTGGTGCCGCTGTCGCAAGCCGTCTTGCTGGACATCAACCCTCGCGAGAAGGTCGGCCAGGCGATGGCGATCTGGGGCGCCGGCATCATGGTCGGGCCGATTCTCGGCCCGCTCCTGGGCGGTTGGCTGACCGAGAACATCGATTGGCGCTGGGTTTTCTTCATCAACTTGCCGGTCGGCATCTTCGCGCTGTGGGGCATCGTGCGCTATCTGCCGGAAAGCCGTCCACAGGGCGAGCGCCTCGACCTGTTCGGCTTCATCACGCTGAGCATCGCGATCGGCATGCTGCAGCTCTTTCTTGACCGCGGAGAGCAGATGGACTGGTTCGATTCCTGGGAGATCCGGCTCGAAGCCGTGACTGCGCTGGTTGCTTTTGCGTTCTTCGTGGTCCACACGTGGACCGTCCAGGGAGTTTCCTTCTTCGATCGCGACCTGCTCAAGGACCGCAACTTCGTGACGGGCCTGCTGTTCGCCTTCATCGTGGGGATGATCCTGTACGGCACGATGGCGCTGCTGCCGAGCTTTCTGCAGGGGCTGATGGACTACCCGGTGATCTACACCGGCCAAGTCACCGCGCCGCGGGGCATCGGAACCATGATCGCGATGATTGCCGTGGGTCGGCTGGTGCAGCGCGTCGACGTGCGGGCGATCATGGCGGTGGGCTTCAGCCTGACAGCGTTCTCGCTCTGGCAGATGACCAGCATGACCCTTCAGATGGACAGCACGCTGATCATTACTTCAGGGTTCATCCAGGGCCTGGGAATCGGATTCACGTTCGTGCCGCTGTCCACGGCGACCTTCGCGACGTTGGCGCCGCGGTTGCGCAACCAGGGCACGCCCATCTTCAGCCTGCTGCGCAACATCGGCAGCAGCGTCGGTATCTCGATCGTCCAGGCGCTACTGACGGAAGGCTCCAGCAAGGCTCACGCGACCTTGGCGGCGACGGTCGGGCCCGGCAATCACGCTTTGGCAAACCTGCCGCAGATGTTGAATCCTGCCACTTCCACCGGATTGGCCATGCTGAACAGCGAGGTCACGCGGCAAGGTGTGCTGATCGGCTACCTGGACGACTTCGGGATCATGATGGTCGTCACCCTGGCGGCGATTCCACTGCTGCTGCTTATTCGCAGTCCGCGTCGCGCGGCCGCAAGCGCTGCGGCAGTCGAAGTGCCGCACTAGCCTCAGAAATCGACCAGCGCCAATCCGACGCTGAACACCGTGCGCTTGCGGTTGTAGTCGACCAGCGTGTCGCCATAGCCATAGAAGAGCTGCGTCTGAAAGCGCAGGTTGCTCTTCACCGGATCGCCGATCGCCTTCAACCATTCGAGCTTGATGCCGCCCTTGCCGCCATGAACCGACACCCCGAGTTGGTTGAGGCGGTCGACCTGCCAGCCGACCCTGAGGTCGGCGTTGCCAAGGTACTTGGTGATGTCGGGGTTGTCGTCGTCGGCTGCGTTTTCCTTGATTCGCTTCCACACGCGTCCCGTGATCACGAATTGGTCTCCCAACTCCGCACCCGCCATCAGGTAGACGCGGTTCCAGCTTCTTGAGTACGGCAGGTCCTGGCCGTTCGATTGGTGCACCAGTCCCAGGCCTGTATAGCGCAGGCGCCAGCCGCCGGGGAGTTGGTAATCGGACGGGTAGGTGTACATCACCTCCGGTTCATGATCGGTGGTGCGGAAGGGGCGCGAAAGCTCTTCGTTGAACACCTGCCAGGTCGATGCCTGCGAATAAGCAAACCAGAGAGCGTCCTTCTTGACCGGATCATCCCCCGTGAGCAAGCCTTGCGCGAGCTTGGTGCGCAAGGACAGGCCGATGCGCATGTCCTGTGCTTGGTAAGGCCTGTCGACGCCCGTGTGGTTCGGTGCCGGCGAAGTCGCGGTTTCCGGAGCCTGGGCCGCCGCGCCGATGCCCACGCTGAGAGGTCTGTAGCCGCGGAAGCCGAAGGTGCCGCAATTGCTGCCTGCCTCCAGTTCCCAGAATCGCGACAGGGGAGAGTACTGGCGATCGCGGCAGCCATCCTCGCTGGTGAGGGTGATCACGCGCGTGGCGGGCACGGTGGCATCCACGGGCGGCAGCGTTTCCGCGAGCACCGGAGGTGCGGGTGGCACTGCAGCGGCCGGCAACGTCTGCTGCTGCGCCCATCGATCGAAACAGGCGAGTCGAGCTTCGCTGTTGGCCGGCCCCGAGAGCCCTTGGCAGGCCTGCCATGTCAGTTCGGATTGAGCCAACGGGCTCGGTGGCTTGTCCACGGCCTCTGCCATGGCGCCCGTCGCACCGAACCCGCAGAAGAGTGCACCGATATAGAGAAAACGTGAATTCATCGTTCAGTCCCGGCGTTGCCGATCTTGGTCAACGTGAAAGGGTGATTGCTGTCGTCGGCGGCGTTGCGCCAGATGCCCCGCCATTGGCTGCCGCAAGAGCCGGGTCCCAGTTCACCGAGCCAGACTCCGCTGATGGCCTTGCCGTCCTGCGACTCGTCGAGGCTCAGCATGCCTTGGTCGTCGATGTCGCCCGCGAGTTGGGCCACGGTGACGGCAGTTCCTTCGCCGCGCGTGATGGTGCCCCGCACACCTGCATAGTCGGGATGCTTGGCAAGCTGCACCTTGGCAATGCCAGCGATGCCTTCGAAGCGCGCTTCCCATTCACCAAAGAGCGCGTCAAGCGGCATCTCCGATCCGCTGGCGGGGCAGTTCGCGATCTGTTCGGCCGAACGCACCGGCGCCGGCCCTGCCGACCTGGCGGAGTCCTGAACGGCAACGCACCCCGAAAAGAGGCAGCAAGCTGCCATCCAGACCCAGGTCGTTCGCTTCATGGCGCGGATGCGGCAGCCGCGGCGGCTGCTGCGTTGTCCTGAACTTTCCTCGCGAATTCCGCGCGCAATGCCTTGAGCTTTTCCCGCGGGTCTTCCTTGGCCGTCGTCTTGTCGAGCGCCATCTCGGCAATGAAGCGGCTCGGCTGCGCGGCGACCATCTCGCGGCCCTGCTTGCGTCGCTTGGTCCAGCTCACTGCGAGACTGCGCTGTGCGCGCGTGATGCCCACATACATGAGGCGCCGTTCTTCCTGCAGGCGCTCCAGCGTGCTTTCGCTGATCTTTTCCTGACGGCCGCCATCGTCGTCGAGCTTGAAGGGCAGCAACCCTTCCGTGACGCCGATCAGCATCACATGGGGCCATTCCAATCCCTTGGATGCGTGCAGCGTCGAGAGGGTGACCACGTTCTGGTCCTTCTCGCGTTCGCTGATCGTCGACAGCAGCGAGATCGTCTGCGCGACTTCGAGCAGGCTCTTGCGCTCGCTCTCGACGGTCGCTCCGGAAGCGTCGTCGATCTGCCCGCCGCAGCGCTGGGACATCCAGTCGCAGAACTCCAGCACGTTGGTCCAACGGCTCGCAGCGGCTTGTTCACTTTCCTCGCCGTCGTAGAGGTGCTTCTCGTAGTCGATTTCCTTGAGCCACTCGGCAAGGAATGCACGCGAGTCCTCGGCGCCCATCGTGCGACGCGCCTTGTACTCCAGGTCATTGATGTAGCGGCCGAACTCGTGAAGACCTTCCAGCGCGCGCTTGGGCATGACGCTCGGCAGCGAAGGGCTGAACAACGCCTCGAAAAGGCTCAGCTTGTACTGGCTGGCGAAGGTGCCGAGACTCGCGAGCGTCGTGTGTCCGATGCCGCGCTTGGGCGTGGTCACGGCGCGCAGGAAGGCCGGATCATCGTCGTTGTTGACCCATAGGCGAAACCAGCCGCACAGATCCTTGATTTCGGCTCGATCGAAAAAGCTTTGCCCGCCTGAGACCTTGTAAGGAATCTGCGCCTTGCGCAGCGCCTGCTCGATCACCCTGGCCTGATGGTTTGCACGATAGAGGATCGCGAAGTCGCGAAACTCCTTGTGCTGCTGCCCCTGCGTGATGGCGTCGCCGGCTCGCAGGCTCTGGATGCGTGCGACGGCGCGCTCGGCTTCGTGCGCCTCGCTGTCCGCATCGACGACACGAACCGGCTCGCCTTCGCCGAGTTCGCTGAACAGCGTCTTGGGAAAGAGCTTGGGATTCGGGCCGATGACATTGTTGGCCGCTCGCAGGATCGCGCTCGTGCTGCGGTAGTTCTGCTCGAGCTTGATCACCTTGAGCTTGGGGTAGTCGACCGGCAGCTTCTTCAGGTTGTCGAGCGTGGCGCCTCGCCAGCCGTAGATGGACTGGTCATCATCACCAACGGCGGTGAAGCGCCCGCGCTCGCCCGCCAGGGCCTTGAGGACTTCGTACTGCGTGGCGTTGGTGTCCTGGTATTCGTCGACCAGAATGTGGCCGAGCGCAGCTTGCCACTTTGCGCGCACCTCATCGAACTGCTGCAGCAACTTGAGCGGCATGCCGATCAGGTCATCGAAATCGACGCTCTGGTAGGCGACGAGCCGCTCTTCGTAGCGCGCCATGATGCGCGCCGTGATGCGCTCGTTGTCGTCGGCCGCTTGCGCTTCGGCCTGCGCGGCGTTCAGGCCTATGTTCTTCCATTTGCTGATGGTCCACTGCCAGATGCGCGCCGTGGCCGCATCGGTGGTGCCGCCCGCATCCTTGAGGATCTTGGTCACGTCGTCGCTGTCGAGGATGCTGAAGGCCGGCTTCAGCCCCAGCACCGCGCCGTCCTCGCGCATCATGCGTACGCCGAGCGCGTGGAAGGTGCAGACCATCACGTGTTTCGCTTCGCGTCCGATCAGGCTCTTTGCACGTTCGCGCATCTCCGCGGCGGCCTTGTTGGTGAAGGTGATGGCCGCGATGCGCTTGGGCTCCAGTCCCGCCTGGATCAGCCGCGCAATCTTGTGGGTAATGACGCGCGTCTTGCCGGAACCCGCGCCTGCGAGGACCAGGCAAGGCCCGTGCATATAGTTGACCGCTTCTTGCTGCGCGAGATTGAGACCGGAAGACATGGAGGCGAGAGATCGGGAAGCGCAAAGCGCGCAATGATACGGGCGGCCCGTTTCGCGCGCGGCGAGCAGATGTGGTAGACCGACGCAGCTTTTTGCGTTAAGTCGTGCCAGGGACAATTGCCCGGTGCTCCAGATCTTCCTCGTCACCGTTCCCTTCTTTGCCTTGATAGCCGCCGGCTATGCCGCCACCCGCGGCGGAGCCCTGCCGCTGGCGGCCATTCCAGGCCTGAACGTTTTCGTTCTTTACTTTGCGCTGCCGTGCATGTTGTTTCGCTTCGGCGCGAGCGCACCCGTCGGGCAGCTGCTCGATGCGGGCGTCGCGCTGGTGTGGGGTCTCAGCGCACTGCTGGTCGTGGGCGCCGCCGTTGCCGTGAGCCGCAATGAGCGCATTGGATGGAACGATGCGGCTTTTGGCGCGCTGGTCGCCGCTTTTCCGAACACCGGCTTCATGGGGGTTCCGCTGCTGGTGGCGATCCTGGGTGCGCAGGCCGCGACGCCGACGATCATCAGTATTTCGTTCGACATGATCGTGACTTCGTCGCTCTGTATCGCCCTGTCGCGCCTCGACGCGGCCCATGAGCACGGCGGTGGCAAGGCCTTGCGGCAGGCACTGCGTGGCGTTCTGCAGAATCCGCTGCCGTGGGCGATTCTGCTCGGCGTGCTGGCATCGGCGACGCACGCCATCCTGCCGGGCCCGTTGGACCGCACCATCGCAATGCTGGCCGACGCCGCATCGCCCGTGGCCTTGTTCACCATTGGCGCGGTGCTCGCGCGTGCTTCGCTGCTGGCGCGCGAACACCAGGCCAGCGCCGCAGTTGCGCAGGCCATGGGCAGCGCACGGGCATCGCCGCGCCCCGCGCCATTGCGCGACGTCTTGCCGATCATCGCGATCAAGCTGGTCGCGCATCCGCTCGTGGTCTACGGCATCGCGCGCGGCGCCATGGCGCTAGGCGTGCCTTTGGCGCGGCCGGCACTGGTCGCGATCGTGCTCGTGGCGGCGCTCCCAAGCGCCAGCAATGTGTCGATGCTCGCCGAGCGATTCGGCGCCGACAACGACCGCATCGCCCGGATCATTCTCTGGACGACGGTTGCAGCCTTCTTTACCTTCCCTCTTGCGGCGGGCTTGATCCACTGAGGCGGGTTCGACTCACGGCGTCAGGACGCCCAGCTTGTACGGGTCGGCATCGGGGAGCAACTCGCATCGGGACATGTCACGCCCCTGCGTGCCGTCGCAATAGAAGCTGTTGTATACGCGGCCGAACAATGTGGGCGTGGAGACGAAGAGCACGCCCTGATTCGGTTGCCAGCGCTCCCTTGGCGCGACGGCCGGGCTGGACGCGGACGCTGAGATGGCCGTGGCGGTGCCAGTGGCAACGCTTGCTGTGCTCGCACCGGCCGGGTCCTGTCCCGCTGCAGGAGCGCCGGGCGCGGGACCGATGAATTCGGCAAGGGTGCGGTAGCTGTCTTCTCCATCCCAGCGACCCGTGAGGTCGGCGGGGCGCGGCCGGCCGGAAACCGGTATGAGCAAGCCATTGACCTGGAACCCGCGCCCGAAGCGATGCTCCCGGCCGGCCAGGAAGGCGTAAGCGCACGCCGCCTGACACTGGCCGCGGACCTCCGTATTGACCCCTTTGGCCCGAATGGTGCGCGCGTAGTCGCTGGCGATTTCGGGGGTGCCGCCCAGGGAGTTCTCGAAGACGACGGTTCGCACCTTCCCGCTGGCGAGATGCTCCTCGAACAACTTGATCGCGCTGCCGTCGAGCATTCCGCTAACCAGCAGCCGGTCGCCTTCCAATTCCAGATCGGCCGCTTGCGCCCCCCAGACCAGACATGCGAGCGACAGTCCCCACAGTACTCCGAACGGCGATTTCACGATTCCACCCCTTGCAGGACTCGAAATGAGCCCGCCATCTACATAGATTTGACATCGCCCCTGCGCATCGTCAAGCCCCGTTTGGAGTATTTCTTTGGCCGCACATTGGAGGCGGCCGGAGGTAATGCGAAATATTGCCTGTGGATAGTTCTTAGGTTCTCAAAGTCGCTGCTAAAGTGAGTTCCTGATCGGGAGAGTTGACATGACAACTTTGATGAGAGGGGTGCTTTCCTTGGTTTGCCTGGCCGTCGTCACCTGGCTGTGGCACGTGGGTGCCCTCGGTACGGGCGTGGCGCTCGCCATTTACCTGCTCGCTGCGGTGTTGTTGGCGTGGCCAGGGGCGGCAAATCGAAGACGGCGTTCCAGTTTGCAGTACGTGGAAATGGGCAAGGAGCCGGTCGGTTTGCTGTAGGACCGAGCGATTTTGCGGGGGCGATCAGATGCTGTGCGGGTCGACGTCGACCAGCCAGCGGATCACCCCCTTGCCTTCGGGCGTCCGCCGCAGCTCATGCAACAGCGGTTGCCAGGCTGCGAGCAACCGTTGCAAGGCTGCCCGGGATTGGCTTTCGACCAGCATCTGCGCTCTCTCCACATTGGCAACGCGCTGAATCGCGAGCGGAACCGGCGGGTAGCGCGTGACCCATTCCGACCCAGCGAGGCTTTCAGCCGCGGAACTCGCTGAAGCGAGAAACGCCTGCGCAACCTCTTGCGATCGAGCGTCCGCGCGCAAAAGCGCCTGGAACGCGAACGGCGGCATGCCGGCGGCGGCGCGGTCTTCGAGTTCGCGCTGAGCAAAGGCGGGGTAGTCATGGCGCCGCAAGGCCGCAAAAAGCGGATGCTGCGGATGGTGCGTCTGAATCCACATTTCGGCGGTCGCACCTTGCGACATCAAGTACGCCGCGTCACGGCCCGCCCGTCCCGCAGATTGCATGAGCAGACTGAACAACCTCTCCGGCGCTCGAAAGTCGCTCGAAAACAGCGCCCCATCCGGATTGACGGCCGCCACCAGCGTGATTCGCCTGAAGTCGTGCCCCTTGGCGATCATCTGCGTGCCCACGAGCACATCGACTTCGCCTGCATGCACTGCCGCCAGCTGCGATTCGAGGGCGCCCTGCTTGCGAGTGCTGTCGGCATCGATGCGGGCGATTCGCACTGCGCTTCCATCCGGTCGCTGGACGGGCGCGAAAAGCTCGCCCAAGTGTTCTTCAAGCCGTTCGGTGCCGCGGCCGACTGGCGCGATATCGGGATTGCCGCAGGCTGGACACGTGCGCGGCACGCGTTCGGCAAAACCGCAGTGGTGGCAGCGCAGCGTGCGATCGATCTTGTGGAACACCCGATAAGCGCTGCAGTGTGGACATTCGCTTTTCCAACCGCAGTCGCCGCATGCCAGTACGGGTGCGTAGCCGCGCCGGTTGAGGAACACCATGCTTTGCTCGCCTCGCGCAATGCGCTGGCCGATGGCATCGAGCAGGGCGACCGACAAGACCGTCCTGGGCGGCTGAAGGTTCATATCGACCAGTCGCACTGTGGGGAGCAAGCTGGTGCCGATGCGCGAAGGCATTGCCAGCCGCGCATAGCGGCCGCCTGCATCTTCTCCTGACGGCGGCCGGCTTTGGTGCCAGGTTTCGAGTGAGGGGGTGGCGGAGCCGAGGATCACCTTCGCGTTTTCGCGATGACCGCGCCACACCCCCAGATCGCGTGCGGAATAGCGAGCGCCCTCCTGCTGCTTGTAGCTGGGGTCGTGCTCTTCGTCGACGACGATGAGTCGCAGCGTGGGCATGGAGGCGAACACCGCCATCCGGGTCCCGAGCACGATACGAGCCGCGCCGCTGTGAGCGGCGAGCCAACTCGCAAGACGCTGCGGATTCGTCATGCCGCTGTGCAGCGAGACGACCGCATCCGCGCCGAAGCGGCTTGCGAACCGCTCCTTGAAGCGGGCCTCCAACTGTGGGGTCAGGTTGATCTCGGGCACCATCACCAGCGCCTGTGCTTCGGGTTCGCGGTCGAGGAGCGCCGCTACGGCGCGAAGATAGACCTCGGTCTTTCCGCTTCCAGTGCTACCGAAAAGCAAGAACGGCCCGGGTTCGGCCTCGAAGCGCGCCAAGGCCGCGGTTTGCTCGTCACTGAGGATCACGGAAACAGGAGCGAAAGCGTCGGCATTCGAGGGCGCTGACGTGCTCTTTCGCTTCAGGCGCCGAGCCAATTGCACGCTCGACAAGTCGCGAAGCTGCGGTGGCAAGGCGGCCAGCGCGATTTCACCCAGGGAACGCTGGTAATAGCGAGCCGCAAAGGCCACCAGATCTCGCCAGGCATCGCCGAGCGGCGCGAGCGCATCAAGGACCGCGCCGATGGACTTCAATTCCACGCCCGGTGCTCCGGATTCGGCAGCCTCGGCGGCCTCCGCATGCGTCGCCCAAGCCACGCCAAGCACCTCACGGCGTCCCAATGGCACCCGCACCAAAGCGCCCGGCGTCACCGGCGCGCCACTTGCGTAACTAAGGACATCCCCTAGTGCGCTATGGGCAGGAGTCTGAACTGCGACGTCGACGCGCCAGTTCAACCGCGATCTCCGCTGCGCTTGTTTGTTAAAGGTACTTTGAACAAAACGACCTAAGTTGTTGATTTTGATGCGCTTTGCGGTTCATCCAGATTTTCTGTGGATAACTTTGTTGATATCGGGTCTGGATTCAACGGCAGCCCTTGAAAATCAAGGCTTCCGTTGGAATGCTCGCAAAAACCGCAAAGTTCAATCCCCTTATGAATCAATGACTTAGCTGCGCTATCCCTTTAGGAGCATCGGCATCGGACCTCAGATATTTTTTGCGCACCGCAACAGGTGTTTTGTGCATAAGTCAGTCGGCCCTTACGCTTTTTGCCCCCTTGACAAAGCGCTGATCGCTCGTCTTGTGTTTACAACTGATAACAATCGTCTCAGGCGCGAAGTGCCCGCGACTGCGCGTGAACAGCATCGACGAGCACCGCGACCTGGTCCGGCGGGGTGAACTGGCTAATACCGTGGCCAAGGTTGAAGATGTGGGTCGGACCTGTGCTTTGGATGTCAGTGTGCGGCCGCCCAAAGCTTTGCAGGACCTTCGCCACTTCAGCCTCGATCTGCCGGGGCGGCGCGAACAACACGTTGGGATCGATGTTTCCTTGCAGCACCTTGCCACCGGTGCCTTCGCCGACCAGCGCTCGTGCCTTGCCTAGATTGGTCGTCCAGTCGAGGCCCAATACTTCGCAATCCAGCGCGCGCATGTCTGTCAGCCACGGGCCGCCGCCTTTGGTGAATACGATCCGCGGCACGGGTTCGCCGTCAGGGCCATTGCGTTGAACCTGCGATAGAACGCGCGCCGTATACGCGAGGCTGAATTCCTGGAATGCGCCGTCAGCCAACACGCCACCCCAACTGTCGAACACCATCACGGCCTGGGCACCGGCCGCAATTTGGGCATTCAGATAAGCGGCCACCGCATCCGCGTTCACGGAGAGCAGCTTGTGCATGAGGTCGGGGCGGCTGTAGAGCAGCGTCTTGGCCTGCCTGTAGTCGCTCGAACCCGCGCCTTCAATCATGTAGCAGGCCAGGGTCCAGGGACTGCCTGAAAACCCGATCAGCGGTACGCGGCCGTCAAGGGCCTTTCGAATCGATGCGACCGCGTCGAACACATAGCGCAGCTTGGCCATGTCCGGCACTTCGAGGGCCGAAATTGCCGCCTCGTCTCGCACGGGTCGTGCGAAGCGCGGCCCTTCGCCCACTTCGAACGAAAGCCCGAGTCCCATGGCGTCGGGAACAGTGAGGATGTCGGAAAACAGGATGGCAGCGTCGAGCGGGTAGCGCTCGAGCGGCTGGAGTGTGACTTCCGTCGCGTAGTCGACATTGGTCGCCAGGCCCATGAAGCTGCCGGCCTTTGCACGGGTGGCAACGTACTCTGGCAGGTAGCGCCCAGCTTGGCGCATGAGCCAGACAGGCGTGTGGTCAGTGGCCTGGCGCCAGCAGGCGCGCAGGAAAGTGTCGTTCTTCAAGGGGGCAAAAGGCATCCCGCGATTGTCGCAGGGGCTTGGCCGCAGCCTTCGGCGACCCGGGTCTTGTGACTCAGGTCTTGTACTTGATCGAACAGCCGTAGGGCCGCGTCGTCGCGGCACTGATCGCCTTGCCGTCGAAAGCCTCGCCGAGCGCCTGGTTCACGTAGTTGGCAGCTGTCTTGATGTCTTCGGGGCGCGCCGAAGCGATGCTGTCGATGCCGCCGGCATATACGAGCGTGCCTTTCGGGTCGATGATGAAGATGTGCGGCGTCGTCCGTGCACCGTAGGCTCGACCGATCACACCGTCTTCGTCCATCAGCACGGCGGTCGGCGCACCCGACTGTTCGTGCATCCAGGCTTCCAGTTCGGGGGCCTTCAGGTAGTCGCTGGCAGCGCGTTCGGTCGAGTTGATGGCCAGCCAGACGACACCCTTGCCCGTTGCCGATTTCTGGGTGGCTGGCATGTTGCCGCTGCCGTAGTGCTTGCGCACGAACGGGCAGCCGGGGTTGGTCCATTCGAGCACCACGTACTTGCCGGTGAAGTCTGAGAGGCGATGCTGGTTGCCGGCAGTGTCGACGGCAATGAAATCGGGAGCCGGCTGGCCGACAGCGGGGGCAGCCATGGCTTGGGCGTTCATGAGGAAAGTCGCGCCGAGCGCGACGGCAGCCGTCATGACAGCGCGCCGTGAAGCCCGGGTCAGGGCCGCCCTGGCTTGGCGTGCGGCGCGAAAAGAACGGGATTCGGAAGATGACGATGGTGACATGGTCAGCTTTGACCTCCAATGAGAAATACGCAACAACCACCGCAGCTTAGAACGGATTCTTCAAGCGCATGTGACAACCCGTATTGCCGCAGGGTCAAAGCGCCGCCAGCGCCGCGCGCACCTCATTCTTGCTCAGGATTTCGGTCAGCACGATCGGCGCCTTGCCCGGCGCCTGAAGCACATAGACGGGCACGCCACTGCGCCCCAATGCCGTCAGGGCGGCGGTAATGGACGGATCGCGGCGCGTCCAGTCGGCGCGGAGCAACGCGACGTTCCTGGCGGCGAAGTCCGCCAGCACGGCATCATCCGAAAGAGTGCTTCTCTTGTTGTATTGACAGGTCACGCACCAGGCGGCGGTGAAGTCCACAAACACCGGCTGGCCGCCCGCGTTCAACGCCGCAACCCGCTGAGCGGACCAAGGCTGCCAGCGTTCGCCGGCAGCAGCTTCGCTCTGGCGCGGCTCCGTCGTCTTGACGACGTTCCCGCCGATCGCGACCGCCAGTACCGCTGTCACCGCAAGGGCGAGCCCTGTCATGGCGACGCGCGTGCGGCCACCCAGCGTCAGTGCCCACGCAATCGCGGCCAGGCAGATCAGCAGGCCGAGCAGCGCGCCCGCGCCGTCGATGCCGCTTTGCTGGCCCAGGACCCAGACCAGCCACGCCACCGTGGCGAACATCGGGAAGGCGAGCAGGCGGCGCAGCGTGTCCATCCAGGGCCCCGGCTTCGGCAACAGGCGGGCGATTGCAGGCACGAATCCAGCGACGAGATAGGGCAGCGCCAGCCCAAAGCCGAGCACCCCGAACATCAGCAAGGCCTCGACGGCCGGCAATCCGATCGCGAAGCCCAGCGACGCGCCCATGAAAGGTGCAGTGCAAGGCGAGGCGATCACGACTGCGAGCACCCCCGAAAGAAAGTCGTTGGCCACTGGATGCCGCGCCTGCACAGCGCCCAGGGAGGGCGATGCAAAGTTTCCGAATTCGAACAGTCCGGCGAGATTGAGCCCGATGAGCGTGAACAGCGCCGCCAGTGCCGCGACGACCGCAGGCGACTGCAACTGGAATCCCCAACCCAGCTGGGTTCCCGCAGCCCGCAAGGCCAGCATCGCGCCGCCGAGCGCGAGGCAGGACAGGATGACGCCGCCTGCATAGGCGAGCGCAGCCACGCGGTGGCCGCGCTGGTCTTCCGCTCGCCGGGTAAAACTGAGCACTTTGATGGCCAGCACCGGAAACACGCAGGGCATGAGATTCAGGAGCAAGCCTCCTAAAAGGGCGCCAAGCAGCGCGACCCAGAGCGTGCCGGAAGGGCGGCTCACTGGGGCGTTGCCACTTCCGCTGCTGTTGGCGTCGAGCGCTGCCTGAAGCGCTGGTGTCACCTGTGCTTTGGCCGCGACGGTAGGCCAATTGCCGCTGACGGGAGCTTCGGTTCTCCACGCAAATGGCTTGCCGGGCTGCCGATCGCCTTCGGAGAGTGCGACCACGACGGGCATCACCGCGGGGCTGGCGCTGCGTTGCTCGGCGAGCGGCACGGTCGCAGTCCAGGTCGCGCCGTCCCACGATTGATTCCAGTCCTTTCCGAGTATCGCGGCGGTGTGAATCACCTCGCCCGTTTCGGGGAAAAACTCGAGCGTCTTTCCGTGCGCCGGATCAGGCAGGCCTTCGACGCGAACCTCGAGCTTGTCGCCAGCGATGGAAATTTGGCCGGCTTTCGCGAGAGGCACGGGCTGCGCAGCCCATGCCGATTCGAATTCGCCTGCATGAAGTGCTGTCGAGCTTTGCAGCGGCAGCTTGAGCCGGAACTCGCCCTCTTCCGGGATGCATTCCTTGCGGCATACGAGCCAGGATGCCTTGAGCCGCACATCGAGTTCGCCGGCGCCGGTGGGCGCCGTGGCCGGTTTGAAGTCGGGCGCTACCGTGAGTTGCACGGGGAGCAACACTGTCCCTTCGTAGCCGTAGTTGGCGAGATTGCCGATGGGGATCTTTCTTGGCACTGGCCAAGCGATGTCGCCGTTCGACACGCCAGGTGGAAGTGACCACGTGAGCTCGGTCGGAAGGCCGGAATCACCAGCGTTTTTCCAGTACGTATGCCATTCAGGCTGATGCGTGATCTGCAACCCGACCCAGACGGGCGCCCCCGGCGAAACGCCGTCCGGCGCATTCGCAATCAGTTCGGCGCGCACGTGCGGTGTCGTGACCACCGAGCCCACCTTGGAGCTCAACTGCGCGGCCGCCGGCATGCAGGTTGTGAGCGCGGAAAGCGCCGCAAAAGCGAAACCCGCGATGCGTAGAGAGGATAAAAATTCCATGCCGTCAGTCCGAGCGGGTGTTCAGGGCGAAGTTCCAGTGCGAAATCAGGATGCCCATCCAAGCACCACGCGCCGGCTGTTGGCGCTCTTCTTCTCGATCTTCGTCACGACGACCGAGCCGATCTCGCGCGTGTTCGCCACGTGCGTTCCGCCACAGGGCTGAAAGTCGATCTGCTCGGATTCGCCGATGCGGATGGTGCGAACGGTTCCGGAACCGCGCGGCGGCTGAACGCTCATGCTCTTGACCAGCGCCGGGTTGGCGTCCAGTTCGTCATCCGTGATGGCGCCCACTGCGAGAGGATGGCCGGCAGCAACAAGCCTTGCGAGACCGGCGGTGAGCGTCTCCTTGTCAAGCGGCTCCGTCATGTGGAAATCGAGGCGAGCGTACTCGGGGGTGATGGAGCAGCCGTTGACCGGCTGAGGAACCAAATGGCAAAGCAGATGCGTGGCGGTGTGAAAGCGCATCAGCTTGTGGCGGCGCTCCCAGTCAATGTGCGCGGCTACGGGTTCGCCGGGCTTCAGGGTATCGAGAATCGCGGACTGTTCGGGCGCCGGCACGTGCAGGATGTCCGTGGTGGGCCTGCCCTCGACATCCTTGGCCTTGCGTGTATCGGCAATGGCCAACCGGCGGCCACTGCTGGGTTCGAGCCATCCGCTGTCGCCCGCCTGGCCGCCACCCTGCGGATAGAACACGGTACGGTCGAGCACGACGGCACCTTCCTCGATCCTCAGGATGCGGGCTTCACAATCGCGCAGATACGCGTCGGCGCGAAAAAGATCGTCGGTCATTGCCCGATGGTAGCGGTGCGGGCGCGGCGGGGTGTGCCCACGCTCGAAAGCGCCCGTCGCCGACAGTCGGACGCGGCGAATGCCTCAAGATGCATGGTTACAGATTGAGATTGGACGGACCTCGACCCATGAAGACCATGCTCCGCATTCATGCCCGCTCCGCGATCGCCCCGCTGGCCCTGCCGCTGGTTATTGCGATCTCGTTGAGCGCTTGTGGCGAGGCCGCGAAACTGCCGCCGGACGCCGGCATCGGCGCAACGCCCGAATTGCCTCCGCCCACGAGCACGCTGATCCCCACGCTCAACATCGCGCCTGCCATCGGCTGGACGGACACTGCCGGCCCGACGGCTCCCGAAGGGTTTGCGGTGACACCGCTTGCCCGGGGGCTCGACCATCCGCGGATGGTCTACACATTGCCAAACGGCGATGTCCTCGTCGTCGAAAGCAACAAGCCGCCCCCGCCGGAAGGCAGCCATGACGGCGGCGACGGCCTGATGGCGCGCATCAGGGCAAAGGTCCAGGAGGTCGTCCAGAACCGCGCGGGGGCGGGCGTGCCGAGTGCCAACCGAATCACGCTCCTGCGGGATTCCAACGGCGACGGCGTGGCCGATGTGCGGCAGGTGTTCATGGAGAACCTCAACTCGCCTTTTGGCGTGGTCCTGGTCGGCAACGAGTTGTTCATCGCGAACGCCGATGCGCTGGTGAAGGTTCCGTACGCCGAAGGCCAGACGACCGTCACGGCGACTCCGACGCGGGTGACCGATCTGCCCGCGGGCATCAATCATCACTGGACCAAGGACGTCGTCGCGAACAGTGACGGGTCCAAGCTCTACGTGACGGTCGGCTCGAACAGCAATGCCGGTGAAAACGGTCTTGCGGCCGAAGAAGGACGAGCCGCGGTGTGGGAGGTCGATCCGAAGACCGGGCAGAAGCGCCTCTTTGCCGGCGGCCTGCGCAATCCCGCCGCGGCGGCCTGGGAGCCCGAATCGAAGAGTCTCTGGGTGGTCGTCAACGAGCGTGATGAGCTTGGCAGCGATCTCGTGCCCGACTATCTCACTTCGGTGAAGGAGGGCGCGTTCTATGGCTGGCCGTGGAGCTACTACGGTGGGCATGTCGACAATCGCGTCGTCCCGCAGCGACCGGACATGGTCGCCAAGGCGATCGCACCTGACTACGCCCTTGGCTCGCACCGGGCGCCGCTCGGCGTCGTCTTTTCGAGCCCGCGAGGGATGCCGGCGCAGTTCGCCAATGGCGTATTCATCGGCGAACACGGTTCATGGAACCGCAAGCCGCTCGCGGGCTACAAGGTGGTGTTCGTGCCCTTCGTCGGCGGTCGCCCGAGCGGTCCCCCGGTCGACTTTCTCACCGGCTTCTTGAATGCCGACCAAAAGGCGCAGGGTCGGCCCGTCGGCGTTGCACTGGACAAGAGCGGCGCGCTTCTGGTCGCCGATGACGTGGGCAATACGGTTTGGCGGGTGGCGAAGAAGAAGTAGAAGCAGAAGCAGAAGTGGAACCCCTCGCAGGGCACTAAGATTGCCCGGATGAAAGCTCCCCCCAGCCGCTACTGGTCTCGATTCACGACGCGCGACTTTCGCGCGCTCGATCCGGCGACCACCGTTGCAGTGCTCCCGTTGGGCGCCACGGAGCAGCACGGTCCGCATTTGCCGCTCAGCGTGGATTCGACGCTTGTGGATGGTATCGTCGAGGCTGCCCTTCCGCTGCTGCCGCCCGATCTGCCGGTGCTGTTCCTGCCGACCCAGCATGTTGGCCTGAGCCCCGAGCACGCACGCTTCCCCGGCACCCTCACTTTGTCTTCGGAAACGCTGATCCGTTTGTGGAGCGAGATTGGCGCCTGCGTTGCGCGTGCCGGCGTCAGAAAGCTGGTGCTCTTCAACGCCCATGGCGGGCACGTCGGTGCGATGGACATCGTGGCGCGCGAACTTCGTGCGGCGCACGGTCTTATCGTCTACAGCGCGAGCTGGTTCAACCTGCCGCTCGGAGAGGCTGCCACTCAGTTCAGCGACGATGAGCATCGGTTCGGCGTCCATGCCGGCGAGATGGAGACCTCGATGATGCTGGCCCTGTCTCCCGGTCAGGTCGACATGGAGGCCGCTCGCGATTTCGGCTCGACTTCGCGACAGCGGGCCGTCGACTATTCGGTCCTTGGCAACGGGCGGAGCGCCAAACTCGGCTGGGCGATGGAAGACTACAACCCAGAAGGCGCCGCCGGCAATGCCGCGGCGGCGACCGCCGAAAAAGGCCGCGCGCTGGTCGAAGCGAGCGCTGCGCAACTGGCAGCCCTGCTGGCGGAAGTGGCGCGTTTGCCGCTGACCACAGCAAACACCGGGCCATTGCCCTGAAGCGTTCGAAAAGCGGATCCGCGGTCCCACGGATCTTCAGCCGGCCGGCAAGGGCCCCGTCGGCGCGAGATCCTTGATCTTGATCGAACCGTCGGGCCGCTCGCAGGTGCCGATCAGGAGACCGCTCGCGATGGCATGCTCTTTCAGCGCGTCGAAAACTTCATCGCGGCCAGGGGTCGCCGAAAAGTCATGCGGGGCGCCCAGCGCGAAGATCTGGAAAGCGTAGCGATGCACGCCGTGACCGGGCGGCGGATCGGGCGGAAGCCAACTCGCCTGAAGATACGAATTGAGGCCCGCACGAAACACCTTTCCTTCTTCGTCGTCGCGCGAAAGCGCACCCTCGGGCAAATTACCATCGCCCGGCGGGAAATTGACTGCGATCGCATGAACCAGCGGGTGCGGCGTCGGAGAGTCCGCGTCTTCCACCAGCAGGACCAGCGAGGTCGAGCCGGTCGGCACCTCGGTCCAGTGCAGCGGTGGCGACTCGCCCTCGCCATCGGCCGTATAGCGCGAAGGCACTGGGGCGTGATCGGCAAAGGCCAGGCTGGCGAGCTTGATCGAAGCCATTCCTTGGCGCAAACCGAGTGTGTTGAAAGCTATCTGGTCGAGACCGGCCCGGACGTCGTGCAGCGCGTGGCCGATCACATCGGGGAGTTTTTCGAGCATGCTGCCTGTATAGCGCGGTCCGACCCATGCGTGTGTAGGACGCCAGGGGGCTCGGGCGCTATCATGAAAACCCCACCGCGACTCTTCGCCGAAGGAACCCTATGAGCATCGTTTGGACCATTCTGATTGGCTTCGTCGCGGGCCTTGTGGCACGCGCCATCAAACCCGGAGATGACTCCGCAGGCTTTATCGTTACCACGCTGATCGGTATTGCGGGTTCGCTGATAGCGACCTACGTGGGTCAGGCCATGGGCTGGTACACGGCGGGTCAGGGCGCGGGATTCATCGCTTCGGTGGTCGGCGCGATCGTGCTGTTGGTCCTTTACGGCCTGATCAAGCGGAAGTGAGTTCGCGCGGCGGCGACACCGCCTCTGGGTGCAGGACATGCCGGTTCGGAAAACACGAAGTCGCCATCACCACCATGTGTACGTGGTGGAACTCGGCGATCAGGTGTGGAATGCCGCGCGCTTTCGCCGCGTGAATCCCGACTACAAGCTGGGCATGCCCTTTGTCTATGTCGGGATGACCGGTCTTGATCCGGACGTGCGCTTTGACAAGCACAAGGCGGGCATCCAGGCCAATGGCTTTGTCCGTGATCATGGCCTTCGGCTTTTGCCGGCGCTCTATGCGATGTACAACCCGATGCCCTACGAGGCGGCCAGGGACATGGAAGTGGAACTCGGCATCGCGCTGCGCCAGGCCGGCTACGGCGTCTGGCAAGGGTAGGTTCTGGACAGGTTCCGAATGGAGAAGTGAGAAGGACATGAACTCCGCCTTTTGCATTGTGACCACCAGCCTCGGCACCGAAGACGAGGCTGAAACGCTCGCGGCCGAGATCGTCGAGCAGCGGCTGGCCGCCTGCGTGCCGGTGCAGCGGGTGCGAAGCCTGTACAGATGGCAGGACACGTTGCATCGCGAGCCCGAGTGGGTGCTGCACATCAAGACGCTCGAGGCACGTTATGCGGCGCTGGAGTCCTTCATCCTCGAGCGCCACAGCTATGAGACGCCCGAGATCATTCGCATGCCGGTTGCCGGCGGATCGGCAGGCTATCTCAGCTGGGTTGAAGGGGGCTGTGTCCCACCCGTTCAGGAGTAGGTCACCCAGTCTTCGTACGCCGGGCCATCAAGGTGCGGCAGCGTGTTGTAGGTCACGAGCATGTGACGCTTCGGCGTAAAGGCAAACTCCGTCACCGCCGTGTTTCGCATGCGCAGGTTCAGCTCGATCGTCGTGGCGGGGCTGGTAGCCAGCACATGGCCCACCGCGGTGCTGATGGGGCCGCCGCTCGACACCACCAGCACCTTCGCGCCGTGGTGCTTGTCTCGAACATGGTCCAGAGCGCTCGTCACGCCCGCGAGGAAATCGACGTAGGTCGGCATGCCGGTTGGCTCTGTCCTACCCTGCATCCAGCTGTCTAGCCCTTGGCGCAGCAGGCGGAAATGGTGCCGGTACATCTCCGGCGTGTCGGCTCGCTCCAGCTTGTCCGGGTGAATGGTCGCAATCAGCGCTTCGCTGTCGTATTCATTCAGTCCCGGCCAGGGAAGGACGTCGTCGCGCTTCAACCCCAAACCTTCGGCGATGCCTTCCCAGGTCTGCCGATGGCGCTTCAAGGTGCCCGTGATGACGGCATCGAACTGCATGCCGCGCTCGCGCCAGTATTCGCCGAGGCGCACCGACTGCTTCTTGCCGAGCGCGCTGAGATTGTCGTAGTCCGCTGCGCCGAAGCTGGCCTGTCCGTGGCGCACGAGATAGAGAGTTCCCATGGCTCGATTTTGACCAGTGGTTCGGAAACTTCAGGTCGCGGCGGCGACGGGAAAGCTGAATACTCAGGAGATCAGGTTGTGTTCGCGCGCAAAGACGTAGATCTCCAGATCGCTCTTGAGACCCAGCTTTGCCATCGCATCGGACTTTTGGCGGCTGACGGTCTTGATGCTGCGCGAAAGACGTTCCGCAATCGCGGACACGGTCAATCCCGAAGCGAAAAGTCGAAGGACTTCGCCTTCGCGCGGCGACAGGCGCGCGAAGGCGCCGACTTCGGTGTCGAACTGGCTTTGCTGAAGGTTGTGCTTGAAAGTGGTGCTGATGTAGTCGCGACCTTGACCCACCGCCTGAATCGCGATCGCGATCTCGTTCATGCCCGAGGCCTTGTCGATCAGGCCGCGCACACCGCTGGCGAGGATGGCGCCGAGCACGCCGACGTTGCTCATCATGGTGAGCACGATGACCGGCATGTCGGGGTACAGGCGGCGGATGCGCTGGACGAGGGCGAGGCCGTCTGCTTCTTCTCCGCCCGGCATCGAAAAATCGGTGATCAGCAAGTCAGCGGGTGTCTCGGCCAGCACGGCGATCAGCGCTTGCGGCGAATCGGCTTCGGCGACGACGGAGATGTCCAAGGCGTCTTTCAACACCATACGCACGCCGGCTCTGATGATTGGATGATCGTCAGCGACGATGACGCGCTTGTTCATGGCAATCCCATGTCGGTTGCTGAAGGGAGCGGGATTGTAGTCTTCGTCTACCACTTACATACGACAAACGAACAGCGGGGTTGCGTGTGCTTTTGGGATCAGGATCCGGTGATCACACCCGCGAACATATCGGCGTCGACATTGCCGCCGGACAGCGCAATGCCGACCGTCTTTCCCTGCCAACGGGAGCGCTGTTGGATTGCGGCCGCAAGCGCGGCGGCACCCGCGCCCTCGGCCACATTGTGTGTGTCAGTAAAAAGAATTCGCATCGCCTCGGCGATTTCGCCGTCGGCGACAGAGACGATGTCGTCGGCCTCGCGCCTGAGCACCTCCAGCGCTTCGGGGACAGGTGTTCGACAAGCCATGCCATCGGCCAGGCGGGTGCTGACGGGTGCCTCGACCACCGTTCCGGCTCGAAATGAGTCGAGATATGCGGTGGCGTGCGACGAGACGACGCCGATCAGCCGAGTAGACACGCCGCAATGTGCGCGGGCAGCCGCTGCGCCCGCAAAGCCGGAACCCAGGCCGATCGGCACGAACAGGACATCCGGCGGAGCAGGCGCCAGGGCCTCGAAGAACTCGATCCAGCCGGTTGCCACGCCGCGCACCAATTCGCGATGAAACGAAGGGACGCGATGCAATCCGTCGCGTTCGGCCAACACGGCGGCGTGCTCGCTTGCCGTCTGGAACTCGTCGCCATGCTCGACCAGGGTCACGCCCAGCGCCCGCATGGCTGCATTTTTTTCGAGCGAGTTGCCATGGGGCACCACGATGGTGGCGGCGATACCGTGGCGTCGAGCGCCAAAGCCGACCGATTGGCCGTGGTTGCCACGCGTGGCACTGACGACATGCCGAATCCGAGGTTGATCGCGTGCCAGCGTCTCGAAATAGGTGAGTCCGCCGCGGAGCTTGAAAGCGCCGATCGGCGTGTGGTTCTCGTGCTTGGTCCAAACCGTGCATCCCAGGCGTTGCGCGAGCAACGGCCATGCGTACTGCGGCGTGGGCGGCATCGCCGAGTGGACGGTGCTCAACGCGGATTCGATCTCTTCGCGGCTGAATCTCATCACTTGCGATCCATTAGGGCGATGCGAACGGCGAGCGCGCCGAGCACGCTGCCCATGACGTACCGCTGCGCGAGGAGCCAAGCTTTGCTCCTCGACAGAAAGCCCGTGATGCTTGCCGCGCCCAAGACCAGCAGCATATTGATCCCGCCGCTGACGAGGATTTGAACCGCGCCGAGCGCCAGGCTCTGCAACAGTACGGAGCCGCGGTCGGGATGCAGGAACTGCGGGAAAAAGGAGAGATAGAACATGGCCACCTTGGGGTTGAGCAGGTTGGTCAGGAAGCCCATGCTGAAAAGCTTGGCCGGCCTGTCGTGCGGCAGCAGTCGTGCTTCGAACGGCGCGGTGCCATTGGGCTTCACGGTTTGCCAGGCCAGCCATAGGAGATAGGCGGCGCCGGCGAGACGGATGGCGTCGAATGCGAAGGGAACGGCGATCAACAGCGCCGTGAGGCCGAGCGCTGCTGCCATCAGGTGCATGACGAATCCGAGCAGCACGCCGGCGAGCGAAATCAAGCCGGCGGCACGGCCCTGGCACAGCGCGCGCGAGACGCAATAGATCATGTTGGGCCCGGGCGTCAGCACCAGTATGAGCGCGGCGAGGCTGAACCAGGCGAATTCGGAGGCGGTCAACATGATCAGATTCCTCGGGAGTGGAGCGCGACGGTGCCGCGCGGCGTGTCGAACACAGCGTGAAGATCGGGTGCGCCGTTCGCCAGAGATACGCCCGTCAGGCCGATCGCGCGGAGCGCAGAGGCGAGGTCCGTCGAACGCGGATGTGCAATGCTCAGCGAACGCAGGGCAACTCGCGAATCGCTCATGCTGTCGCTCGGATGCACGGGGCCCCACTGAATCAATGTCGGCAATGCACCGTAGAACAGTCGCTGACCGTCATCGCGTACCGTGATTTGCCACGACAGGCGACCGGCTGGCGTATCGCGCGATGCCTCGATCACGCGGCCACGATCGAGCCGCTCTTGGCTCAGCATCTGGACTGCGGCATGAACGTCCGCGACTTCTGCGACGAAGTGCACCAGTCGTGGGCCTTCGCGCTCTAGCGTCGCTTGCAGTGCGGCATCGTCCAAGTCGAACCACCGCTGTCTCATTGGGTTCCGCTGCGATGCTGCGGCGGGATCGATCGCAATGACTTCAAGATACAGGCGCGGCGAATCTGCCGCGCCGATCTTCATCAGACGGTTGTGCGTGCCCATCAGAGGGTGCGCGCCGCCAGGACCGGGTAGCACACCGAATGTGGCCTCGCACCACTGCACCCCCTGGTCCAGGGTCGCCGCGGCAATCACCAGATGGTCCAGTCGCGCTTTCATCGCGCTAGCCTAGAGCGTGACGATTCCGTCGATGCAGGTGACCGAGTCGCCGCCCACCCAGACCTGGCCGTCACTGTCGCGCATGACGTGGACGCGTCCATCGCGGCCCAGCACTTGCCCTTGGGTCGCCACGTAGCGTTCCGGGAGATGGCCGTCGGCGATCAGCCATTGCGCGAGGCTGGCGTTGAAGCTTCCGGTGACCGGGTCTTCTTCGACGCCGACCGGCGCTGCAAATCCTCGTACTTCGATGCCCGGGGCCGATTCGTCCGAGCGCACGAATGCTCGCGCTTCGCGATTCGAGCGCGTGATTGGCTGGGGTGATTCAGCTGCAGACAATCCGGCGACACCGACCTTGTAGCCGAGTTCGAACAAGGCGCGATGGTCGGGCTTGAGCGCAAGCACCGTGTCAGCGTCGGCCAGCAGCAGGCCCAGCCAGACAGTGCCGTTGTCCAGCAACTGCGCCGAGACGATCTGTGGAGCGCGGATGCCCAGCGCTGCCGCCACTTTCGCCAGCATCGTCGGACTGGGTGCGCTGCGCCGCAAAGGCGGTGCGGCGAAGGTCAGGCGATCGCCCTCCCTGTGCATCGGCACCAGGCCGCTTTCGCATTGCTGGACGATGCGGTTGCCCGCCTTGGGCTTTCCGCCGGCCTGCAGCCACGCGTGGCAACTGCCGAGCGTCGGATGGCCCGCGAAGAGCAGTTCGCCACCAGGAGTGAAGATGCGCACGCGGTAGTCGGCCGCCGGATCGGTGGGGGGCAGCAGGAATGTGGTCTCGGACAGGTGTGTCCAGGCCGCAAAGCGTTGCATCGTCACGTCGTCGAGCCCGGTCCCGTCGAGCACCACCGCCAGGGGGTTGCCGAAGTAGGGCGTCGAGGTGAAGACGTCGACTTGTTTGAACGGGCGAGTTTTCATCTGTGTCATTCAAGTGGAAGGTCGAGCACGCCGCGCGCACCCGTCCGACTGCGCAGGTCTGCAAACCAGCGCTCCACATTCGGCCACGAGGGGTGCGCATATTCGGTTTGCGGCAGCCCTAACCAGCGATGCGCTTCGCAACCGACCGGGATGTCGGCCATCGAGAACTGGTCTCCAAGCATGAAAGCACGCGTCGAAAGATGGGCGTCCAGCAAAGCGAATAACGGCTCCGTCGCGCGAACTGAATATTCGATCACTTCGGGCTGTCGCTGCGATGCCGGGGTGCGTATCCATTGCTTGAACGCGCCGCCGCTGACCGCATTCAAGGTGGTTTGCTGCCAATCCATCCACCGTTCGGCATCGAAACGTTGAGCGAGGGCTTCCGGGTAGAGCTTTCCTGTCGAATGCTTGGCGCAGAGATAGCGCACGATCACGTTCGACTCCCAGAGTACGACCCGGTCCTCGCCTTCGCCGTCGTCGATCGCCGGCACCATGGCATTCGGATTCAGCTGCAGGTATTCCGGCGTTTGGACGACACCGAATTTTCCACCTGCCTCGGTGCGCTGGAAGTCGAGCCCGAGTTCCTGTGCGCACCAAACTACCTTGCGTACGTTGATGGAGCTGATGCGCCCCCAGATGTTGAGCATGTCGGACTACCTTGGTGCGATCTCAGGTGGGGCTGGCGGCTAACTGGCGCTGAACTTCGGCCGCGGCACTGTGCGCAAGCTGCTCGCGAACCGCATCTGCCAAGGCGGCAATGGCCGTGTCGATTTCGTCGACGCTTGCAGTGACGAAGGAGAGACGCATCGTGCGCGGATCGCCTTCGCCAGCGTAGAAGGGGAGGCCTGGAACAAACGCGACGCCGCGTTCGACCGCTCTGGGCAGGAGCTCGACGCTGTTCATGCCTTGGGGCAGGCGCAGCCACAGGAACATGCCGCCCGCAGGCTTGTTGAATTCGACCTGCAGGCCCTTCATTTCGCGAGTGAGCGCTGCGAGCATCGCATCGCGCTGGCGCTTGTACAGCGCGCGGATGGTCGGCACGTGGCGGCTCAGGAAGCCCTCGCGCATCACTTCGGAGACCATTCGCTGGTTGAAGCTCGGCGTGTGCAGATCGGCCGCCTGCTTGGCCTGCAGCAACTTCGGATAGATCGACTTGGGTGCCACCATGAAGCCCAGGCGCAGGCCGGGCGCAAGCACTTTCGAGAAGGAGCCAAGATAGACGCACCCCTCGGGGTTGCGAGCGGTGAGCGGCAGCGGCGGCGCTTCGTCGAACCAGAGTTCACCATAGGGGTTGTCTTCGACGATGGGCAGGCCTGCCTTTGCCGCCGCGGCCGATACCGCTGCACGCCGCTCTTCAGTCATCGTGCGACCGGTCGGATTCTGGAAATTGGGCAGCAGGTAAACGAACCGCGCGTCATTCGATTTGGCAACCATGTCGTCGACGACCACTCCCTCGTTGTCGCTCGCGACGCTGATGGGGAGGGGCTCCATGGGCGAGAAAGCTTGCAGCGCGCCGAGATAGGTCGGCGTTTCGACCAGCACGTGGCTGCCGGGATCCAGCAGCACTTTGGCGATCAGATCAAGACCTTGTTGCGAGCCGGTCGTGATCAGCACCTGTGCAGGGTCCACGTTCCACGGAAGCATTTCCGCGACTGTTTCGCGCAACGGACCGTAGCCTTCACTGGCAGCGTATTGGAGGGCCGCCTGGCCATCCTTGTGCAGAACTTCGGCGCAGGCTTCGGCGAATTCGCTGATGGGGAAGGTCTTGGGCGAGGGCAGGCCCCCGGCAAGGCTGATGATGCCTGGGCGTTCGGTCACCTTGAGGATTTCGCGAATCACTGAAGGATTCATCTTTTCGGCGCGTGCGGCGAGTTTCCAGTTCATGTCATGACTCCGTGAATGTATGAATCGTTATCGCGAAGCGGTGGCGAGAGCGGCACGGGCCCGCGGTTGCGAAAGCTTCTTCCCCGCAACCACGGTGGCGACCACCGCGGCGGCAAAGCCGAGCGTAACGATATCGAGCGGCTCGCCCAACAGGGGAATGGCGGCGAGGATGGAAAGAAAAGGTTGCAGCAGTTGCGTCTGGCTCACGCGCAAGGCGCCGCCCATTGCCAGGCCGCGGTACCAGGCGAAGAAGCCGACCCACATCGAGAACACTCCGACGTAGACGAAGCCGACCCAGGCGGACCCGGCAATCGGTTGCTGTGGCCAAAGCAACAGCGTTCCCGGCAGCGTCACAGGCAATGCAAGTACGCAGACCCAGCAGATGACACGTTCAGCGCCCAGTGCAGGCGTGACTTGCGCGCCGTATATGTAGCCGAGAGAGGCCGCAAACACAGCTCCAACCAAGAGCACGTCGGCCCATTCGAAGCCGAAGCTCGCGCCTTGGCTGTTCGCGCGCAGCAGCGAAAAAACCAGCACCAGCGCACTGCCTGCGATGGCGCAAAGCCAGAAGCCCAGCCTCGCACGCTGATGCAGCACCCAGGCAGCGCACGCGGCTGTCACGAGCGGCAATAGTGCCGTGACCACGGCGGCATGGCTCGCAGTGACCACACGCAGCGCATAGGCCAGAAGCAGCGGGTAACCGATCGCATTGCCCAGCACGGCCATGACCAGCGCTTTCCATTGATGCGGCCGCGGCAGGGGAGCGCGCGTGCCGAGCAGGAAGATGGCCGAAAGAACGCCGGCGAGGGCCGCGCGACCCAGCGTCACGAACCAGGGCGAGAGTTGCGGCGCCGCTTGCGTGCCTGTGGCGAGCCGTGTCATGGGCAGCGTCACGGCAAAGAAGGCGACACCGAGCACGCCGAGCCACATGCCAAGCGTCTCGTCCTTGATCTTCATACGCCGACCATCCAGCACGCTGTGAGCACAAGTACGGCCGCCATGGCGCGGTTGAACCAGAGCAGCCGGCGGCCGTGCGCCAGCCAGTGGCGGAGCAACGCGCCGGCCACTGCATAGCTGAAGTTGCTGGCGAAGGCGTAGATGAGCATCACGGGCGCAACGATTGCGAAACGGTGCAACGCATCAGCGTGGCCCGCGATCCAGCCAGCAACCAGCGTCAATGCCAGAAGCCACGCTTTGATGTTGAGGAACTGAAGCAGAACGCCCTGCTTGAAGCCGACGTCGAGTTGCTCGCTATTTCCGTTTGCCTGCGCAAGCGTGGCGCTTCCACTGAGCTTCCATGCGAGCCACAGGAGATAGAGGATGCCGAAGGCCTTGATGACCAGCCGCAAGGATGGGGCCGCCACCACAAGGGCCCCGATGCCTGCTGCGCAAAGCAGCAGCAACAGCGTCCATCCGACAGGGACGGCGATCACGAATCGCATGGCATGCGGCAAGCCTCTGTTGGCAGCCAGAGCCGTGGACAGAGTGGTGTTTGGCCCTGGCGAAAAACTCATCGCCGTGGCCAGTACCAGCAGCGTGGTGAATTCTTGCCAGTTCATAGGCCACAGTCTAAACTCATGACCATTACAGTTCCTATACAGTTTCTCAAACAATGAAGGCAGTCTGTATTGGTCTGATGATCAACACAGAACCGAATCGCATGCTGACACGAACGTCCACACAGTCGCTCACAGGGCAGCTCGCCGATCGCTTTGCCGAACGTATCCGGGACCGCCTGCTCGCCCCGGGGGCGCGCTTGCCTTCTGTCCGTGAATGTGCGCGGCAGCAGGGCGTCAGTGCGCACACGGTGGTTGCAGCCTACGACCAGCTTCTTGCTCAGGGGTTGGTCGAGGCGCGGCGTCAAAAAGGCTTCTATGTGCGTGATTCTGCTGCGCCCGCCGGAAACGCGCCTGCCCGCATGACCTTTGCCGCGCAGCCACCGCAGGCGCAGACGGTCGCAGCAGACGCCAGCATGTTGATCCGCGGCATGTTTTACCGGCCCAGCGACAAGCCACAGCCCGGCATGGGTGTGTTTCCGCCCGATTGGCTGGAATCGACCTTCATGCCTGCGGCCGTGCGTCGCGTGACGAACACCAAGTCGCTGCAAGAGTTTTCGCTGCAGTACGGCGAGCCAGCGGGCGACAGTGGGCTCCGGCGAAGCCTGGCCACCAAGCTTGCGCGCATCAACGTACCGGCGGGTCCCGAGCAGATCGTGACCTCGGTGGGCGCTACGCATGCGCTGGACATCGTGAGCCGGACATTGCTGCGGCCCGGAGATCCGGTGATGGTCGAGGAACCCGGGTGGGCGCTCGAGTTCGCGCGGCTCCAAGCGCTCGGCATGCGAATCCTGCCCGTCCCGCGCCATGCCGACGGCCCGGACCTGGACGTGATGGAGCGCTATTGCAACGCGGGCGAAGGTCACCGTCCCAAGCTCTTCGTGAGTGTCAGCGTGCTGCACAACCCGACCGGGTACAGCCTGTCGCCCGGCAGCGCCCACCGCGTCCTCCAGTTGGCCAACAAGCACGACTTTCACATCGTCGAAGACGACACATACAGCCACCTCGCGCCCGAGTACGCGACCCGTCTTTGCGCGCTCGACGGCTTGCAGCGCACCATCTATGTCAGCGGATTTGCAAAGATCCTCGCGCCCAACTGGCGCATCGGTTTTCTGGCGGCTTCACCGGAGATGGTCGGGCGACTTCTGGAGACGAAGCTGATCGCGACTTTGACCACGCCGTCGTTGTTGGAGCGAGCATTGGCCTGGTGCATCGATCAAGGTCAATTGCGCCGGCACGCAGAGCGAATTCGACTGCGCCTCGATGGCGCACGCGGGCGCACAGTCAAGCTGGCCCTGGGTGCGGGATGCACGCTGGCTTCGGAACCCGCTGGACTTTTCGGCTGGCTCGACACGGGCGTCGACACGGATGTACTGACGCAACGCATGCTCGACGAGGGCTATCTGATCGCGCCAGGCTCGCTATTTCATGCAAGACGACCTCCGACCACGCTGATGCGCATCAACTTCGCAACGGGGCAGGATGCTGCATTCTGGCGAGTATTCACCCGTGTGCGGGATCAGGTCTAGGCGCCGAGAAGCGCCTCTCAAAGCAGTTTGTCGGGGGCGAGTGGACCCAGCAGTTTGAGCAGCAAACGCAGACTGGCACTGGTGTCGGGCTCGGACATGGCGTCCGCCACCCCGCTGCCTGCCGGCGCCCGCCAAACCAGATGGCCATCGCGTTGCTCAACGTGCCATGCACCCTCTCGAAAGGCCTTCTCGATATTGTCGGTCGCTATCCGTGAAAGCTCATTGCTTCGAATCAGCAATGCGATTTCCGTGTTCTGAAGTTGCGAGCGCAGATCGAGGTTCATCGAACCGACCACCAGAAGACGCCCATCAAGAACCAGCACCTTCGAATGGAGCATCGACCGTGATTCGCCGGCAACGTTGCTCCCTGCGCCGAGGGCGCTACTCAGGCCCGCTTGTTCGCTGCGCAACTCGTAGAGTTCGATGCCCATCGAGAGAAGTTCCTCCCGATGCCGCGCGTAGCCCACATGAGCGATGGGAGCGTCATTTGATGAAAGCGAGTTCGTCAGTACGCGAATACTGACGCCGCGTGCGCGAGCGGCGGCGAAGGCATGTTTGATTTCCGGACCGGGGACAAAGTAGGGAGAGATGATCAGCAGGTCGTGTCGGGCGAGGCCGATCAGTTGCAAAAGGCCTTCGACGACGGTGTCGCCGTCTTCTGCAGCGTTGGCTGCCGCATCCATGGAACTGTTCGGGCGCGAGCCTGGAGGACGTGCCGACTTGCCGCTGACGACCGGGGCCTGTGCAAGTTTGGAGTCGCTCGCATCTGATTTTGATCCGTCGAGGGGAATCTTGTTTGGCTTATCGACGAGTACGACCGCGGGAGCCCATACGAACGCGGCCTCGCGGAGATCCATCGGTTGTTCGTCCCATGCGTGAGCACGCTGAGCGGCGGAGGGGGGTGCACCATCCACCTGAGGCGGTGCGGCGCCACTCGGGGCGCGTTCTCGCTCTGTGGCGTCCGCCGCCCGTGCGTCGCTGCGCAACTTGTCGAGCTCTTTGCGCGTGACGAGGGACTGCACCGGATAGGCTCGCTCGTTGTTCCAATAGGCGTCGAAGGTCCGTGAAAGGTCGCGCACAATCCGTCCTGCCGCCAGCACATCGAGGTCAATGAAGTTTGCGCTCTTGTCGTTGCCGAAGTAGGCATCCCCCAGGTTGCGGCCCCCCGCGACAGCCATGACGTTGTCGGCGATGAACAGCTTGTTGTGCATGCGCTGCTGAATGCGAGAAGCATCGTCGAGCGAGCTTACGAGGCGCCCCAGAGTCGAGTCTCTCCCACCGACCAAGGGATTGAACATTCGCATTTCAATGTTGGGCTCCAAGGCGAGACGCATCACAAGCGCGTCGCGGCCCGTGCTGTGGAAATCGTCGAGGAGTACGCGCACATGCACGCCCCGCCGGGCCGCTTCGCGTACGCCAATGAGTAGACGCGCCGTGCTCGCGTCGGCGTGAATCGCGTAGTACTGCAGGTCCAATGTCTTCTGCGCGCCTTGTACCAGCGCGAGTCTGCTTCCGTAGGCGGCCTGGGGCCCCTCGAGCAGGAGGAAACCGGAGTCGAAGCGGGTGGCTGCAGCCTCTTGGCGTTGCCTGACGATCGCGGCCAAAGGAGTGTCCGAGGCTGTCGCTAAAGCTGTTGAGACCGGCCTCTGCACGTCCTGGGGCAGCTGTGCGCAGGCGGAGAGACACAAGACAAAGCCGGATGCCACGCAAAGGCGCAGGGCCATTGCGGCGCACCGTCGGACCATCCGGAATGAATGCATGCGGGGTCTGTAAAGTCAGGACGCCGCATGCTAAGCGCGGCCATAGCCCAGCTCGCGTCAGACAATAACGCCGTTATCCCTCGCCGGCCGCGCCGAGTTCTTCCCAACGTTCGAGGGCCGCCAGCAACTCTTCTTCGATCTTTGCGTGGCGTTCGGCAAGCTCGGCTGCTCGAGATGGATCATTCGCGTAGATGGCGCTGCCATCCTGATCCAGCGCGTCGGCGATGCGCTTCTGCTCGTCTTCGAGAGCTGCGATCTGCGCGGGGAGCAGTTCGAACTCTCGTTGTTCCTTGTAGGAAAGTTTTTTCTTCGTCCCCGTGCGCTGCGGTGCAGCAGGGGCTGGCGGAGGTGCTGCCGCGACAGGGGCCGCCGCCACGGCTCGCTCCTCTGCAATCTCTCGTGCACGCTTCGATTGGGTCAACCAGTCCTGCACGCTGCCTTCATACTCGCGCCACTTGCCGTCGCCTTCGAACGCGATCGTGCTCGTGACCACGTTGTCCAGGAAGGTGCGGTCGTGGCTCACGAGGAACACGGTCCCGTCATAGTTCTGGAGTAGATCCTCAAGGAGCTCCAGTGTGTCGATGTCGAGATCGTTGGTCGGTTCGTCCAGAACCAGCACATTTGCGGGACGCGCGAACAGACGCGCCAGCAGCAGCCGATTGCGTTCTCCTCCGCTCAACGACCGTACAGGCGAATGGGCGCGTGCGGGTGAAAACAAGAAGTCTGCAAGGTAGCTCTTCACGTGTTTGCGCTGACTACCGATCTCGATCCATTCGCTTCCTGGACTGATGAAGTCTTCCAGCGTTGCGTCGAGGTTGAGCGCATTGCGCATCTGGTCGAAGTAGGCCACTCGCAGATTGGTCCCGCGTCGAATCTTCCCGCTGTCCGGCTCCAGTTCGCCGAGGATCAACTTCAACAGGGTCGTCTTGCCTGCGCCATTGGGGCCAATCAAACCTACCTTGTCGCCGCGCAGGATCGTGCTGGTGAAGCCGCGGATCACTGGCTTGTCGCCGAACGTCTTGGAGGCGTCAGTCAGTTCAGCGACGATCTTTCCGCTGCCTTGGCCGGATGAGACGTCCATGTTGACGCTTCCGAGCACGTCCCGCCTTGCGGCCCGGTTCGCCCTCAGTGCCTCAAGGCGATTGATGCGGCTCTGGCTTCGCGTCCTGCGCGCTTCGACTCCCTTGCGGATCCAGATCTCCTCCTGGGCCAGCAGCTTGTCGGCTTTTGCGTTGATTACTGCTTCCCGTGCAAGCTGCTCGTCCTTCTGTACGAGATATTGCTCGAAATTGCCCGGATAGGAGTTCAGCTTCCCCCGGTCCAGTTCCAAGATACGGGTCGCCACCCGGTTGAGAAAGCTCCGATCGTGCGTGATCGTCACCACGCTGCCCTTGAAGTCGATTAACAACTGCTCGAGCCACTCGATCGAGTCGAGATCAAGGTGATTGGTAGGCTCGTCGAGAAGCAGCACGTCGGGTGTGGCGACGAGCGCTTGCGCGAGCGCCACGCGTTTGCGCGTACCGCCGGAAAGCGAACCGACCCGCGCCGCGCCGTCCAGATGAAGGCGATGCAATGTTTCCTCGACCCGCTGCTCCCAGTTCCAGGCATCAAACGCTTCGATCTGCGATTGAAGCGCATCGAGATCAACACCCGGCGCGCCGGACAGGTATTGATCCCGAATGGCGATCACTTCCGACAGCCCTGCGCTCGCAGCTACAAAGACGTTGGCCTCCATGTCGAGAGATGGCTCTTGCGCAACGTAGGTAGTCCTTAGCCCTTGTTGGACCTGGAGGGTCCCGTCATCGGGCTTCTCCAATCCCCCGATGATCTTGAGAAGTGAAGACTTGCCGGCACCGTTGCGGCCGATGAGGCCGATACGTTCCGATTCCACGAGTGAAAAGTCCGCGTGATCCAGTAGCGGGACGTGTCCGAATGCCAATTGGGCGTCGAGAAGAGTAATGAGTGCCATGTATGGACTGCATTATCTGAGTTGGGCACCACGCTTGACCGTGATGACCGCTCTGAGCGGAAGGGGCCGAATGCCTCCACGCACAACTGAAAGCGGGCCTATGATGGAGAACTCGGCCGAGCGTGGTGAAGGATTTTGTAGGACGCCGTTCAACCGCATTCGACCGGGACGAGTGTGCAGGATCGCTTTAAAAGCGTGGCATAATCGAGAGCTGCGCTGGATTGGCTGCCTTAACGCTCGTGAGAAAGCAGGCCAAGCAGGCGAAGACCTTTGAATTGATATGGTCTTTTTACCGTGTCATAATCGAAGGCTCCGCTAAACACGGATCTTGATGTTGCTCTCCGGGGTGGTATTGAGATGAGCGGAGAGGGGGAAGAAAAAAACTTCAAAAGTTTTTCGAATCTTCTGAAAATCGTGTAATAATAGAGGGC
>NZ_JBFTRG010000027.1:0-45313 GCF_056399425.1 Variovorax sp. 01N429
CTCGCGCGCGCGGCGACGCTCGGCCTCTTCGGCCAGGCGGCGGGCATAGCCTTCGGGGTCGGCGTAGGGCTCCCATTCAGGGTGCTGCGCCAAGTCGGCCTTGGCGCCGGCGCGGAAGGTTGGGTCGCTTGCACGCCCTCGCCACAGCGGCAGCAACGGAAGCCGCAGTGCCGGCTCGGTGCCCAGCCAGGCCGCCACATCGGCGTATGTGATTTCGCCGCGCACCTTGGGTGTCACGTTGCGCTTGGCGAACTGCTCACCGCGGGCGGGCAGGCTGTCGCGGAACTGACGCGGGACCTTGCCCAGGAAATCGGGCGCCGCACGCGCCGCGACCGTCTGCGCACTGCCTTCACGCCGCTGTGCAAAGTCGCCAGCGCTCAGTTGCACCATCGACTGCGCCCGATCGCGCTGCGTGAGCCTGGCGCTGCCGGATTCGACGAACAGCGCGTACTGCGCGCCCTTGGTGTAGATGACGGTGGTGGCATCCTGCGCCGCGACTTCGACACTCGGCGTGACGTAGCCGAAGGCACCTTTGGCGCTGGTCTTGAGCCAGCCCTCGAGCAGATAGAGCGGCGGCGCCGCGAGGCCCTTGCCCACCTGAGGCCGCAGCATCAGCCGCGTCGATTCGCCGATGCCGACAAGCACGCCATTGGGGAGTTCGATCTGTGCGAAGGCGCCGGGCGCCGATTCGATGATGTCCTGCTCGTTCAACACCACGCCCTCGGCGAGCGCATAGCGCGTGGTCTGGCGTATCAGAGCGACGTCGCCTTCGACGATGCCGACGACACTGTTGGTTCGCGCCCAGGCCGATGCGGCATCGGTGGATTGCGCGAGGGCAATCGACGAGGCGAGCAGACTCGCAACGCACGAAAGCAGCAAGCCGAACAAGATCTTCGTGAGCCGCAAGGAGGTAACTCCGTTTGCATTGGGCATCTTGGAACGTGACAGCAAAGAAATTCCATGCTACTCAAGTCGCTCGTGCAGTGACCGCGTTTTTCGGCGTAAGGGACCCCTGACGGGAGTATTCCGTTCGACCGGTTGCGTGACCCGTTTGCAAGCATGGAGGCGAGATGGCATAGGCCCATCGACGCGATGCCGGCGCGGCCGGTCGGAGCGGCCGGCTAAATGACCTTGAAGTGATGCGTTCCGTCGGCCGCGAGTTGGGCGACGAGCCCGAATTCCCAGTCCAGGTACGCCTGCATCGCTTCCGCAGGCGCATCGGTTCCTTCATACGGACGGCGATAGCGGACCGTCGCGGCGGCGGACGGTGGATCCGGAGGGTTGAGCGGCGCCGCACCCGACTCACTCCGCGACGAGGCGGGATGCGGCTCCACGACATGCACATCCCACCCCATCTGCGCGAGCCATGACGCCGTCATCGGGGCGCGAACGCCGTCGTCATCTGCAAGCACGACGCGTGCGCCGCGCACCGGCACGTGGTGATCGGTCTCCTGGACCAGCTGGCCGCCTGGCGCGCTAGCAAAGCCCGGCAGATGTCCGGCCTCGTACTCCTCGGGCGTGCGCACGTCGAAGCGGTAGACCGTGCGGCCCGGCGCCTGGAGACTGGCGAGCGCGTCGAGCGCAACCCAGCGAACCCCCGCCCGCCGCGCCACGTCCCTCGCATTCGCTTGCGCGGCGGCGCGGTTCTCTTCGCCCGGCGCGGGCGCGCGGCGCGACGCTCCGTGGTCCAGTTGCTGCCCGGCCAGCTTCCAGCCGATCGTGCCGTTGCGCAGCGCCGCGACGGGATTGGGAATCCCCGCGTTCACCAACGATTGCGCGCCGATGATGCTGCGCGTGCGTCCGGCGCAGTTGACGATCACCCGTGTGGCCGGATCGGGCGCCATCTCGCGGACGCGCAGCACCAGTTCAGCGCCCGGCACGCTGGTCGCCGTGGGAATGCTCATGGTCTGGAATTCGTCGAAGCGCCGCGCATCGAGCACCACGACGTCAGCCCGCGCATCGATCAGGGCCTTGACCTCCTGCGCCGAGAGCGAGGGTGTGTGGCGCTCGTGCTCGACCAGCTCTCCAAACGCCTTGCTCGGCACATTGACGTCGCGGAACAGTTCTCCGCCGGCATCGCGCCAGCCTTCCAGACCACCCTGGAGCAAGTGCACGCGCGTGTAGCCCAGCGCCGAGAGTCGCTCGGCCGCGAGGGGTGCGAGGTCGGTTCCTTCATGCGCGCCGTAGAGCGCGATGAGCGTGTCGCGGCGCGGGATGCGGCGCGATGCATCCAGCTCGATCCGCGAGAGCGGCAGGTTGGCAGCCCACAGTGGATGGGCCTGTGCATAGAGGTCTTCCCCGCGCACATCGAGCAGCGCAATCTCCTCGCGCGCATGCAGATGGTGACGGACCGAGGCGAATGAGATGGAAGCAGTCATGTCGATGAATTGGGCAAGCCGAGGGGCAACGGCGAATAGCCGGACACGAATCGCTCGCGTCCGCCGCTGGTCGGGTAAGTATGGCGCGCCACCTTGCCGATGTCCGCGCCGTAAACGTGGATGCTGACGGACACGCGATCGTCGTAGGCATTGCGCACGCGGTGCAAGTCGCCGATCGTCGGCGACACCGCCTCGACGTCGCCCGGCTCGAGCCGCACCGGCAAGCCATCGGCCAGCAGCAAGCGATCGCGCTCGATGTAGCGTTGGCTCGACTCGGCGCCGCGAAGCATGCCGATCAGACCCCAGACCGTATGGTCATGCACCGGCGTGGCCTGGCCCGGCCCCCATACGAAGCTCACGACCGAGAAGCGTTCGGCGGCATCGAGATGCAGCAGGTATTGCCGGTACCGCGTGGGATGCGGCTCGGCGAAGGCATCGGGCAGCCAGTCGTCGCGCGCGACGAGACGCCGCAGCAGCGCCCCACCCTCTTCCACGATGCGCGGCTCCTCGGGCCTCGTGTCCATCAGTCGGCCGAAATCGGCGGCGAAATCGCGCAGTCGCTCGCTCATCGTTCGAGCGCGGCCTTGCCGGCGGCCACCAGGATCGCGTCGTTCTGCGGGGTATGGATGCGGCTGCAAAGCACGTCGCGGTAGTGGCGCTCCAGCGGGTTCTGTCGCGTGAGGCCATGGTTGCCGCTGAGCTGCAAAGCCAGTTCGACCGCGCGGATTGCATTCGTGGTGACGGTGTACTTGAGCAAGCCGCTCCGTATGGCGGAGGGCGCCCGCCCTGCGTCGACCTCGGCGCTTGCGTCTTCCAGCAGCACGCGCGCGGCGTTCAGCAAAGCTTCGATCTCGCCAACGGCTTCCTGCACGCGCGGCAGGCTCGCGAGCGGCGCGCCGAGGCCGCTGGGAGCCCTGCGATTGAGAAACCCGACGAGCCAGTCACGCGCCGCACGCGCGACCGAGAGGTAGAGCGTGCCCAGCAGCACCGCCATCCAGGCCTGCTGGGTCGCATGGGCATCGATGTCGGTCTGGCTGCCCGCATCGGGCGCCCATTGCGCCGCCGCACGCAGATCGACCGCATGGTCGAGCGGGATCGCGACATCTTCGAAGATCACTTCGTGGCTGCCCGAGGCGCGAAGCCCCAGGTGATCCCAGCTGGCGATCACGCGAACGCCGGGCGCGTCGCGCGGCACCAGGAAGGCGCCGACGCGCGCCGTGTCGTCCTCGGTGCGTGCCCACACCGACAGCCACCGCAGGCCTTCGATGCCGGTCGTGTAGAGCTTGTGGCCGCTGAGCTTCCATTGATGGCCGTCGAGGCGCGCCGTCGTCGCGGGCAAACCGCCTCGCGCCGGCGAACCCAGAGCCGGTTCGACGCGCAAGGCGTTGATCAACGCGCCCTCCCGGACGGCTTCGTGCAACACACGGTCGCGCAGATGCGCGGGCCAGCGGCTGTCGGTACGGCCGATGGCAAGCTGCTGCAGCCAGCTCATCGTGAGGATCAGCGCGGTCGCGGGCTCGCCGTATGCGACGGCCGACAGTACTCGGCGCGCCGCCGCAAGCGATGCACCCCCACCGCCATGCGTGCGCGGCGCGACCAGGCCGACCAACCCATTGGCATGCAGCGCGGCAAAGTTCTCGTGCGGAAAAGCGCCGCTGCGGTCGTAGTCGGCGGCCGTCTCGGCAAAGAGCGCGGACAGTCGCGCCAGCAACGCATCGTCCGTTTCAGGTGCGACCGGCAGGCGGCGCAAGGCTTGTGAACTCATGGGCTGGCACCTTAGCTGCCGCCGCCGATGCCGAAAACGACGGAAGACGCATATCCAAGAACGTTTTTCTGCGTTCGCTTTCGTACCTGCTCGCCTTACGGTCATGCCTCTTCGTTCCGACCTGAACGCCCGAACCATTCATTGCAAGGACCCACCATGAGCGACATCGAATTCATCGGCATGATCCAGGCCCAGAAGGTCTCCGAGATCCATCCGGCGTACGGCCCCGCGATCGACCGCGACTACGTGCGGGCATTCGCACAGGCGCATGAGAAGGCCGGCTTCGACCGGGTGCTGGTGCCGCACCACTCCACCAGCCCCGATGCGACGTTGACAGTGGCATACGCCGCTTCGGTCACCGAGCGCATCCACTTCATGCTCGCGCACCGGCCGGGCTTCGTCGCGCCGACACTGGCCGCAAGGCAGTTTGCATCGCTCGACCAGTTCAGCGGTGGCCGGCTCGGCGTGCACTACATCTCGGGCGGCTCGGACGACGAGCAAAAGCGTGACGGCGACTGGCTCGACCACGACCAGCGCTACGCCCGCACCGACGAATACCTCGATATCCTGCGCCGGGTATGGACCAGCGACAAACCCTTCGATCACGAAGGCGCCCACTACCGCTTCAAGAATGCCTTCTCCGAGGTGAAGCCGGTGCAGTCGCTCAACGACAGACCGCACGTGCCGGTGTACTTCGGCGGCGCGTCGGAGGCGGCGATTCCCGTCGCGGGCAAACATGCGGACGTGTACGCGCTCTGGGGCGAATCACTGGATCAGGCGCGCGAGCTCACGGGCCGTGTGCGCGCAGAAGCCGCCAGGCATGGACGCACCGTGCGCTTCTCGGTTTCGTTCCGGCCCATCCTTGCTGACACTGAAGAGAAGGCATGGGAGCGAGCGGATGCAATCCTCGACGAGACGCGGCGACTGCGCGTGGTCCAAGGCTTCGGCCGCGGCGGCCCGCAGCAAAGCGAAGGGGCCAGGCGGCTGCTGGCCGCCGCCGAGCAAGGCCCGCGGCTCGACAAACGCCTCTGGACTGCTGTCGCGCGCGAGATTGGCGGCCGTTCGAACAGCACGGCGCTGGTCGGCACGCCCGAACAGGTGGCCGACGCCCTGCTCGATTACTACGACCTGGGCGTCACGACTTTCCTGATCCGCGGCTTCGACCCGCTCGAGGACGCGATCGATTACGGACGCGAACTGATTCCCCGCACACGCCAACTGGTGGCGCAGCGCGTTGCCGCGCAACGCCGCGCGGCCTGATGCACCTCCAACACCCAGCCTTCTCCTATCCAGACCATGAACCATCCGTCTTTCTCGCGGCGCAGCGTGTTGCGCGCCAGCGGCGCCGCGGCCGCCATCGCATCCACCAGCCTGATCGCCACGCGCGCGTGGTCGCAGCAGCGCAAGCTGAGCTTCGCGTGGAACGCGACGGCCTTCTGCCTTTCGCCGGTGGTGGTCGCACAGGAGCGCGGCATCTTCGAGAAGAACGGCCTGCAGGTCGATCTCGTCAACTACACGGGTTCGACCGACCAACTGCTCGAATCGCTCGCCACAGCCAAGGCCGATGCGGCGGTCGGCATGATCCATCGCTGGCTCAAGCCGCTCGAATCGGGGTTCGACGTGAAGATCGTCGGCAGCTCGCACGGTGGCTGCGTGCGGCTCGTGGGGGTCAAGGAGGCCGGGGTCACCGACCTGCAGAAGCTCAAGGGCAAGACCATCGGCGTTTCCGATATCGCGAGCCCCGGCAAGAACTTCTTCTCGATCCTGCTCAAGAAGAACGGCATCGACGCCGACAAGGACGTGACCTGGCGGCAGTATCCGGCCGACCTGCTCGACATTGCGGTGAACAAGGGCGAGATCCAGGCCATTGCCGACGGTGACCCGACGCTGTACCTGATCGAGAAGCGCAACAAGGGCCGCTATCTCGAGCTGGCATCCAACCTCTCGGGCGAATACAAGGACAAGGTCTGCTGCATCGTGGGCGCACGCGGCGAACTGGTGCGCAACGAAAAGCCGGTGGTGGCGGCGCTGGTGCGCTCCATCGTGCAGGCATCCGACTTCGTGGCTGAAAACCCGAACGAATCGGCCAGGCTCTTCGCGAAGTATTCGCCGAAGGTGCCGGTGGAGGACCTTCAGGCGCTGCTGGGCACATTGACGCACGCGCACCACCCCGTGGGCAAGAACCTGCGCGACGAGGTGGAGTTCTATGCGCGCGATTTCCGGTCGGTCGGCGTACTCAAGCAGAGCACCGACCCGGCGCGCCTGGCAAACCATGTGTCGGTGGACGTGCTCGCATGACCACCGCCGACAACCTCATCCTGGGCGCGGCACGTCCACGCGCTGCGAAGCCGCACCCGCACGAAGCGCGCGGCGCATCGGAGAGTGCGCCCATCAAGGTCTGGCGCACAGGCATCCTCGCGGCGAGCGCGTGGCTGGCGCTGGGCGTTCTGACCACCACTTGGCCCAATCGGGAGATCGGCTTCAGTGACTGGAACTTCACTCACGAGTTCGGCATCGGCGCCATCGCCGTCGCAGCGCTGTTGCTCCTGGCAGCGCTGTTCGGCGGCCGCACAGGTCGCTTTGGCCGCAGGCTTCGATCGGCGGGTCAATGGCTCGTTGCAGCACCGCTGCTGCTCGCGCTCTGGGAGGTGCTGACCGCCAAGCTCGGCGTGCTGCCACCGCCCTTCTTCGCGCCGCCGCAAAGCCTGCTCGACGTCGCTTCGGAGGACTGGCGTCGGCTCGGGCTCTCGGCCGCCCACTCTCTGAGGCTGCTCGCGCACGGCTTCGCACTGGGGGCGCTGAGCGGGTTCGCGACGGGCGTGTGGATCGGCTGGTCCCGCATCGCGGGCTACTGGGTGCATCCGCTGCTGCGCTTTCTCGGGCCTGTGCCAGCCTCGGCGCTCCTGCCGCTGGCCTTCTTCTTCGCGCCTTCGAGCTACGCGGCAGCCGTCTTCCTGGTCGCGCTCGCCACATTCTTCCCGGTCGCGGTACTGAGCTGGTCGGGCGTGGCCTCGGTCAACAAGAACTACTACGACGTCGCACGCACGCTCGGCGCACCGCCATGGTTCCTGGTGCTGAGGGTCGCCGTGCCGGCCGCGCTGCCGCAGGTCTTCGTCGGCCTCTTCATGGGGCTGGGTGCGTCGTTCTCGGTGCTGGTCACCGCTGAGATGATGGGCGTCAAAGCCGGCCTTGGCTGGTACCTGCAGTGGGCGCAAGGCTGGGCGGCCTACGCCAACATGTATGCGGCGCTTCTGGTAATGGCGGCGCTGTGCTCCGGGCTGATCACGCTGCTTTTCGCAGTGCGCGATCGAGCGCTGTCCTGGCAGAAGGGGACTGTCAAATGGTAGATGCCCTCGATGCCCCGGCGGTCACCGCCGGTGCGCACATCGAGATCCGCAACGTCAGCCACTGGTTCAAGCTTGCAAGCGGCGCGCTGCAGGTACTGGACGGCATCGACCTCGACGTCGGGCCCGGCGAGTTCGTCGCCCTGCTGGGGCCGAGCGGCTGCGGCAAGTCGACGCTGCTGCGGCTCGTGGCCGGGCTCGAACCCGCGTCTGCCGGCACCCTCACACAGGATGCCGCGCCCATCACGCGGCCCGACCCATCGCGCATCGTCGTGTTCCAGGACCCGACCCTGTATCCGTGGCGCAGCGTCTGGGACAACGTCGCGCTGGGCCTGCAGGCGCGCGGGCTGCTGAAGACGCAGCGTTCGCGCGTGGACGATGCGCTCAAGCTCGTGGGCCTCGGCGAATTCGCCAAGACCTTTCCCCATCAGCTCTCGGGCGGCATGGCGCAGCGCGTGGCGCTCGCAAGGGCGCTGGTCAACGACCCGCGCCTGCTGGTGCTCGACGAGCCGCTCGGCAAGCTCGATTCGCTCACACGCATGGCCATGCAGGGCGAACTCGTGAACCTCTGGCAGCGCGCCGGCTTCTCCGCGCTGCTCGTGACGCACGACGTCGAAGAGGCCTTGTTTCTTGCCAATCGCGTGGTCGTGCTGAGCGACCGGCCCGCGCGCATCGCTGCGCAGCTCGTGGTCGACCTGCCCTATCCGAGGCACCGGGGCCATCCTCGGCTGGCCGCCTTGCGGCACGAAGCACTTCGCCACCTCGGCCTCGATGCCACCTGGTGATGACGCTGAACGCGCTGGTGGCACTCCTGCAGACCGTGCAAGCAGGCCTGCTGCAAGTGCTGGCCTGGCTGGGCCTGGCCGGCACGAGCCACGGACAGCCCGCGTGGCCTTGGCCGCTGCGCCTGTCAGGCGAGAACCTGTCAATCGATCTCGGCCAGGCGCGGCGCATGGCCTTGACGCTGGTCGTGCTCGCGCTGGTGGCAGTCCTGCTCGCAACCGCACTCGCCTGGCGAAAGCGCCGATGGCTCTTGCTTGCGACAGTGCCAATGCTGCTGCTGCTCGCGCCATGGCCTCGGCCTGAGGTCGTGCTCGTGCCTGCATATCCCACGAGCTTTCATCGATCCCCGACAGGCTTCACCGCCGAGTCGATCACGCAGGGACACGCGCTCTATGAGCAGCATTGCGCGGCTTGCCATGGAGCGGATGGAAGAGGACAAGGTCCGTTGGCAGCGGCGCAGCCGGTGTGGCCGCCCGACCTCGCAGGACCGCTGTTGTGGCGGCGCGCCGATGGCGATCTCCTGTGGCGCGTGCTGCATGGAACGAGCGATCGGCATGGAAGCTCGACCATGCCGGCGTTCGAGCAGCTGGCCGATGGCGAGGCATGGGCGCTGATCGACTTCATGAAAGCACAGAGTGCCGGACAAGTGCTTCAGGCGACGGGTGCCTGGAGCGCGCCCATTGCGCTGCCCGAGGTCATCGTCCGGTGCGAAGGCCGTTCCCCGCGTGCCCTCTCGACCTGGCGCGGCCAGCGCGTGCGCGTGCTTGCACGCGGCCCGGCGACCGCGCCGGCACCCGAAGACCCTCGCGTGGTCACCGTCCAACTGGTGCCAGCCGCCCAGCAGGCCCAGCAGGCGCAGCCGCAGGAAGCGGATTGCGTGGTGGACTCATCCGCCGCATGGGACGCCTTCGCGCTGATCGCCGGCACAGAGCATCTCGAAGGCACGCAGCTGCTCGCCGATCGCGACGGCTGGCTGCGCGCCCGCAGCGCGCCAGGCAATCCCGGCTGGTCCGAAGACGACCTGCTGTGCCGCACCGCATCCGCACCCGGAGCCCCGCAGGACGTGCCGCAGCCCGGCGACGGACTCGGTGCCCTGATCGCCCGCATGGATGCCGAGCCTGTGCGCTTCGTCCGGGGCGGCTTCGTCCACTGATCACGATTACTTCCACTTTCAAGGAGCCCCTTCATGGCCCAGGCAACCCGCCGCCAGTTCGTCATCCACACGCTCTCAGGCGCGGCAGCAATCGCCCTGCCGACCACCGCATCGCATGCGCAAGCGCGGCCGCTGCTCAAGGCCGGCGATCAGAAAGGCGGCCTGCGCGCACTGCTCGAAGCGGCAGGCGGACTGGACGGCCTCACCTATGACATCCAATGGTCGGAGTTCCCGGCTGCCGCGCCACTGGCGGAAGCCCTCAATGCGGGCGCCGTCGACTTGGGCCCCATCGGCGATGCGCCGCTGGTTTTCGCGCTGGCCGCGGGAACGCGCATCAAGGCCATCGGCGCGAACCGGTCCGACTCGTACGGCACGGCCGTCCTCGTGCGGCCGGACTCGCCGCTGAAGAACGCGGCCGACCTCAAGGGCAAGAGCATCGCGACCAACCGGGGCTCCATCGGCCACTACGTCACGCTCAAAGCCGTGATCACGGCAGGCCTCAAGCCGGAGGACGTCAACATCCGGTTCCTCGCGCCCGCGGATGCCAAGCTCGCATTGATGCACGGCGCCGTCGATGCGTGGGCCACCTGGGAGCCCTACACGGCGCTGGCCGAAACCAGCCAGCACGCGCGCGTGCTCGTCAGTGGGCGCGGCTTGCTCCCCGGCCTGAGCTACGTGGCCGCGACAGACGCCGCCATCGCGGCAAAACGACCCGTCCTGCGCGACTTTCTGCAAAGGGTCGTCAAGGCGCAAGCCTGGTCGTACCGAAACGTCGATGCCTTCAGCGCCACGCTCGCACGCATCATCGGCATTCCCGCCGAGGCAGCCAAGCTGCAGTTCGTGCGGCGCGAGCAGACATGGGTGCCCATCGATGCCCAACTCATCCTCGACCAGCAGCGCACGGCGGACTTCTATCACCAGGTCGGGCTCATCAAGCAGCCCTTGGACGTGCGCCCCACTTTCGACGCGACCGTGGCGAGCAGCGCCTGAAGGGGTAATGAAGGCTTGCACCCTATAGATCATTTCCCTATTTGAAATCAACGATTCAGTCGTTCCCCGATCCGATGCCTCTGCGGACAATGGCCCGCCACGCCCCTGCGGGCGCCGTTTTCTGTTCGAGCATCATGAATTTCCAACAACTGCGCTCGGTGCGCGAGGCCGTGCGCTGCGGCTTCAATCTCACCGAAGTCGCCCATGCGCTGCATACCTCGCAGCCCGGCGTGAGCCGGCAGATCCGCGAACTGGAGGATGAATTGGGCATCGAGCTTTTCGTGCGTGCGGGCAAGCGATTGACCGGCCTGACCGAACCGGGAGAGCATGTGCTGCCGATCATCGAGCGCATGCTGATGGAAAGCACCAACTTGAAGCAAGCGGGACAAGAATTCGTCGCGCGCGAAAGCGGGCTGCTCTCGATCGCGGCGACCCACTCGCAGGCGCGCTATGCGCTGCCGGTCGCGGTGCAGGAGTTTCGCTCGCACTTTCCCAACGTGAAGCTGCATCTCCACCAAGGCTCGCCCAAGCAGATCGCGCAGATGCTGCTGAGCGGCGAGGCTGACGTCGGCATCGCGACCGAAGCGCTGGGCGACTACCCGCAACTGGTGGCGTTGCCGTGCTACCGGTGGACGCATTCGGTGATCGTGCCGCCGGGGCATGCCTTGCTCGACGCGCCGCCCACGCTCGAAGCACTGACGCGGTATCCGCTGATCACCTACGACACCGGTTTCACCGGACGCACGCGCATCGACAAGGCCTTCGAAGACCAGGGGCTGGCGCCCAACATCGTGCTGACGGCGATGGACGCGGACGTGATCAAGACCTACGTGCAGCTTGGCATGGGCGTGGGCATCGTCGCCGGCATCGCCTACGAGGCAGAGCGCGACACGCAGCTTCGCGCGATCGATGCGGGGAGCCTCTTCGGCATCAACCTCACGAAGCTGGCGGTGCGGCGCGGCAACTACCTCCGAGGCTATGTGCACGCCTTCATCGAATCGTTTGCGCCGACGCTGCCGCGAGGGGTTGTGGAGAAGGCGCTGGCGAGCGATGCACCGGTGCAGGTCGAGGCATGACGCCGGGAAGGCCCTGCTCGTTCACCTTCGCGAGTTCCAGCTGGTATTGCTCCCAACCGGAGGCCGGAACGACTTCCCCGGACCGATCAGCAACAGCCTCCAGCGCGTGACACAGTTGTTCGCCAGCGGTCGAGACATCATCGAGGTGCACGCCCTGCGTCATCGTGATGTGGGCGCATTCGAAGCTGCCGGCGCCTGCCAGCAAGATCATGCGGGTCGGCGCGGCTTCATCCACCAGCGCGATCAGGCCGGGGCTGACATGCTCCGGCGTGAGCCGCGCGAGAGCCTCCGCGGGCAATACGCTTTGCGTCATCGCCGTAGCCGCGCTGGGGGCGAGGCAGTTCACGCGGATGTTGCGCTTCATGCCTTCCAAGGCGAGCGTCTGCATCAGCCCAACCAACGCCATCTTGGCCGCACCGTAGTTGGACTGACCGAAGTTGCCATACAAGCCGGACGACGACGTCGTCATGACGATGCGCCCGTATTGCTGCTCCTGCATCTGCGCCCAGACGGCCTTGGTGCAATGGACGGCGCCCATGACATGCACGTCCATGACCAGGCGAAACTCGTCGAGCGTCATCTTCGAGAACGTGCGGTCGCGCAGGATGCCGGCGTTGTTGACCAGGATGTCGATGCGACCCCACCTTGCGATGGCTTGCGCGGCCATGGCCTCCATTTCGTCGGCGCGGGTGACGTCGCCAGCGACGGCAAGGGCATCACCCCCGCGGCTGCGGATCTCCTCGGCGACAGCTTCGGCCGGTGAGCCTCCCACGTCGTTGACCAAGATGCGCGCACCATGGCGAGCGAGTTCAAGCGCGTGCGTGCGGCCGAGTCCGCCACCGGCACCGGTGACGATGGCCACGCGGCCCTGCAATCGTTGATTCATTGTTTTCCTTACGGCCTCGAAATGGCCACAGCGTCCTTGCCTTTGAGCCCCAACATGCGCCGGGCCTCCTCGGGGGTTGCCACCTCCAGCGACAGTTCATCGAGGATGCGTCGAATCTTCAGCACCTGTTCGGCGCAGGAGTGCGCCAGGCGCCCCTTGCCGAGGTAGAGGCTGTCCTCCAGCCCCACGCGCACGTGGCCGCCGAGCACTGCGCCCATGGTGAGCAAGGGCATCTGGTGTCGCCCGGCGCCGAGCACGGAGAAGCGGTACTTGCCCCGGCCGAACAGCCGATCGGCCGTGCTCTTCATGGTGACCAGGTTCTCGGGGTCGGGACCCATGCCGCCCAGGATGCCGAAGATGCTCTGGATGAACAGCGTCCCCTCGATCAATCCTTCGTCGACGAAATGGGCCAGCGTGTACAGATGCCCCACGTCATAGCATTCGAACTCGAAGCGCGTACCGCAATCCCGGCCGAGCACCTGCAGGATGTGGCGGATGTCCCTGAACGTGTTGCGGAAGATCAGGTCTTCCATGCCTTCGACGTAAGGCTTTTCCCAGGCATGCACCCACTCGGTGTACTTGCGTGCGAGCGGATGGACGGAGAAGTTCATCGAGCCCATGTTCAGCGAGCACATTTCCGGCCGCGCCTGCAGCGGATAGGCCAGCCGCTCTTCCAGCGTCATCCGGGTGCTGCCGCCCGTGGTGATGTTGATGACCGCATCGGTAGCGGCCTGGATGCGCGGCACGAATTGATCGAACAGGCGCGGGTCCGCACTGGGACGCCCGTCCGCAGGATCGCGAGCGTGGAGATGAAGAATCGCCGCACCAGCCTTGGCGGCATCGATCGCCTGTTCGGCGATCTGGTCGGGCGTCAGCGCCAGGTAGGGCGACATCGTCGGCGTGTGGACCGAGCCTGTCACGGCGCAGGTGATGATGACCTTGTCTTGGGCCGTGTTCACGTGCTTGTTCCTTGGGGCTTGTTCCTTGGCGCTCAAACGGCCAGCCAGCGAGACAACAACTCCCGATCGGCGGCGAACTGTTGGGGCCCGCCCTGGAAGACGATGCGGCCGTGTCCCATCACGCACACGCGCGAGGACACCTTCAGGGCAATCGCGAGCTTCTGCTCCACCAGCACCACCGACAGGCCGCGCCGACGCATGTCGTCAATGGATTCGCCGACCTGGGCGACGATCTTCGGCGCGAGTCCTTCGGTCGGTTCATCGATCAGGATGGCCAGCGGATTGCCCAGCAGGGAGCGGCAGATCGTCAGCATCTGCTGCTCCCCGCCCGAAAGACTGCCCGCCTTGGTGTTACGGCGTTCCTTGAGGCGAGGAAAGTAGTCGAACATCTGGTCCAGAGTCCAGCGCAGCGCGCCAGCCACCGGCGGCTGCTCGCCCATGCGCAGGTTCTCGTCGACGCTGAGATTGGCGAAGACCTCGCGTTCCTCCGGCACGTAGGCCAAACCCGCGCGGCAGATGGCATGAGGCTTGGCGCCTGCGAGCTGGCGCTGTGCAAGCTGCACGCGTCCTCCGGTGGGCGGCACGAGCCCCATCAGCGCCTTCAGCGTCGTCGAGCGGCCCGAGCCGTTGCGCCCCAGCAGGCTGACGACTTCGCCCCGATCGACAGCGAAGCTGACGCCGCGCAGGATGTGGCTCTTGCCGTAGTGCGCGTGCAGGTCCTGCACCTGCAGCAACGATGCGCCGCCGCTCAGCATGCGACCTCCTCGCCGAGGTAGGCCTCGCGCACACCCTGGTTGCTGCGGATCTCGTCCGGCGTGCCCGTGGCGATGACTTCACCGTAGACCAGCACGCTGATGCGATCGGCCAGCGCAAAGACCACGTCCATGTCGTGCTCGACGATCAGCAGGGCACGCCCGCTCGTGACCTCGCGGATCAGCTCCAGCGTGTAGTGGGTCTCTTCGGTGGACATGCCGGCCATGGGTTCGTCCAACAGGATCACCTTCGGATCCGAGGCGAGCGTCATCGCGAGTTCCAGCGAGCGCTGCAGCGAATACGACATCTCGCCCGCGAAGGTCGAAGCATGGCTTTGCAAGCGCACGCGCTCCAGGAGCCGTTCGGTGGCCTCCTGCAGGCCCGGCACCCGGTCGATTCGCCGCCAGAACATGTATTGCGGCTGGCGCTCCCGCATGACTGCAAGACGGATGTTCTCGAACACGCTCAGCTTCGGGAAGACGTTCGTGATCTGGAATGAGCGAGCCAGCCCCGCACGATTGATGCGCTGCGGAGCCCAGCCCGTGATCGTCTGGCCATCGAAGCGCACCCTGCCGGCGGTCGGCGCGATGCTGCCGGAGATCAAATGAAACAGCGTGGACTTGCCCGCGCCGTTCGGTCCGATCAGCGCACGGCGCTCGCCACTGCACAGATCGAGGTCCACGCCACGGATGATCTCGGCAGGGCCGAAAGATTTGCGCAGCTCGCGCAGCGAAAGAATGGGGTCGCTCATGGGTGGGCCTCTCCGGCAGGGGCCACGATCGGCATTGATTCATCCCGCGGGCGGGAAAGTCGCAGTGCGCACCATGCGACCAGGCCGCCTGCGGCGAGCAGACCGGCAGGCACCGTCCAGGTGGACATCGCCGCAGCCACCCAGCTGCGCCCGAACAGCGTGACCGGTGGCGCACTCGCGCTCATGCGCGCCAAGGCGCGATAGTCCTGCGAGAACAGGCGCTGCAGCATCTCGACGATGAACACTGCGCCCGACGTCAGCAGCACGGCCGCGAGCACCCACAACAGGATGCGCGGCAACACCGCGGCGACGCCGTGGCGCCGGATCTGCGACGCCGTTGACGTGAACAGCCCCGTGAGCCCGTCCGGCATGAACATCATCACCAGCACGAACAAAGTGCCCTGGTAGAGCAGCCAGACCTGCGTCTGATCCGAGACCGAGTAGCCGAAGAAAGTCATCAGCGCCGCACCCAATGCCGGTCCGAGAAAGCTGCCGACGCCGCCGATGAACGCGTTGAGGACCACGCTGGCGGAGACGCCCGCATCGAAGACGGCGTAGTTGGCGGATTCATTGCCGAGAACTTGCAGGCCGCCCGCGATGCCCGCGAACATGGCCGACAGGGCAAAGGCCGAGACACCGAGGCCATGCATGTCGTATCCCAGGAATCGCAGCCGGTGCGCGTTCTCGCGCAGCGCGAGGGTGAGCCGCCCCAGCGGCGTGCGGCTGTGAAAATACAGCGCGGCGAGCGATACCACGACCCACACCAGCGTCAGGTAGTAGACCTGCGTGGTCGATCCGAAATCGAGTCCCCACGCTGGCATCCGCATGGCGGAAATTCCGGATTCGCCACCGAACCAACCCTTGAGCTGGGGTGCCAGCGAATGCAGCAGTTCGGCGATGGCCAGCGTGATCATCGCGAACGCCGTTCCGCTGCGTTGCGTAGCGAACCATCCGGCCACGAGCCCGAAGGCCAGCCCGGCGACGGCACCCACCAGCGGCAGCAAGGGCGTAGGCAGCAATCCGCTGCCGCCCAGCGCGTTCATGGCATGGACCGTAGCGAAGGCGCCGACGCCGAAGTAAGCCGCATGCCCGAACGACAGCATCCCCGCGCGGCCCGCCAGCAGGCTGTAGGCGCAGGCGAACAAGGCGGCGATCAGCATCTGGATCGAGGCGTTGAGCAAGCCCGCCGACAACATGAAAGGCAGCGCGGCCAGCAACGCCGCGCCGAGCAGGCAAAGAGCAGTACGAATCACCGGGTCAGTCCTTGTCGCCCATGAGGCCTGAAGGGCGCAGCAAGAGAACCAGCAGCATCAACGCGAAGGGAAGTGTCGCGGCCAGGCTCGACAGCTTGAGCGTCAGCAGCCCGCCGACACCCTCGGCCCATTGGCGCGCGCCCACGAACGCGAGCAGGTCCGCCGCGCTGTGGTCGACACCCACGGCCAATGAAGTCAGCACGCCGATCAGCAGCGAAGCGAGCATCGCCCCGCCCAGCGAACCCAGCCCGCCGACGACCACCACGACGAACACCATCACGCCCAGCTCAAGCGCCATATTGGGACTGGTGGTGTAGAACGCCCCGGCGATGGCGCCGGCCAGCCCCGCCAGCGCCGCGCCCACTCCAAAGACGCCCATGAACACCAGTTGCACGTTGTGCCCCAGGGCCTCGACCATGCGAGGCTTGTAGATGGCGGAGCGCACGACGATGCCCACGCGTGTGCGCGTCAGCAGCAGGTAGATCGCGGCGAACATCGCCAGCGCCACGGCGCCCATCAGCAGGCGGTAGGCCGGATACTGCTGACTGCCCAGCACGAAGGCCGACACGTCGAGCGACTTGGGGATCCGGTAGTCCACCGGATAGTTGCCGAAGAACAGCTTGATCGTCTCCGCGATGACGAAGGACAGGCCAAAGGTCAGCAGGAGCTCATGCGCGTGCCCATAGCGATGGACCCGGCGCAGGAACCAGCGTTCGACGACCGCACCCACGAGCCCTGCGAGCAGCGTTGCGGCCACCAGGGCCGGCACGAAGCCGACGACGCCCTGCAGTGAATAGGCGAAGTACGCCCCCAGCATGTAGAAGGAGGCGTGCGCGAAGTTGAGCACCCCCATCATCCCGAAGATGAGCGTGAGCCCCGCCGACACCATGAAGAGCAGGAGCCCGTAGATGACGCCGTTGAGCAGCGAAAACGCCAGCCAGTCCATGCGCGCGTGCCTCGCTTCAGTCGGGGCGCTGCATCTTGCAGTTGGCCTGCGCCGGCGTGGAGGCCTCTTCGCCCGTGAATACCTTCACCGGCTTGAACCCGAGAGCGGTGCCGTCCGCCTTGTACTTGGCATCCTTCGATACCACGGAGACCACCATCGGCATCAGCGCCTGGTGATCGGCCGCGCGCATGCTGATCACGCCGCCCGGCGTCTTGAGCTTCGTGCCTTCGAGTGTCTTCGCGAAGGCGTTCACGTCGAGCGCGCCGTTGACGGGCTTGGTGTGCTTGAGGGCCTCGGCCACCATCTGCAGGCCGAACACGCTTTGCGGCTCGACGAACACCGGCGCGTGCCCAACCTTGGCCGTGTAGTCCGACACGAAGCGTTCACCTTCCGCGCCCGAGGCCTCGGGATTGAACACCTGCGCGACGTAGTTGCCGGCCGCGAGATCGCCCGCATTGCTGATGTTGCCCGGCTGATCGAGGAACACGGTCGCGAAATGCGCCTTCAGGCCCGCGGCCTTGGCGGCCTTCATCATCAGCAAGAGGTCGTTCGACCAGTTGCCGGTGATCACCGTGTCTGCCCCCGAAGCGCTGATCTTCGAGACGTAAGGCGCGAAGTCCTGGATCTTGTTGACGTCGTGCAGCGTCTTCTCGACCACCTGATAGCCACCGGCCGTGGCGTTCTGGACGATGGCCTTTTCCATGTCCTGGCCCCAGGAGTAGTTCTGGTTGATCGAATAGACCTTGGTGCCCAGCGCATTGGCCTCCTTCATCGCCTTGACCAGCGCCTGGGTGCGCACGTCGGCATTGCCCGCAAATCGGAAGTGATAGAAGTTGCACTTCTCGCCCGTCAGCTCGAGCGCCTCCGCGCCAATGTTGATGTAGACCACTTCCTTGCCGGGGTTGCGCAGGTTGTACTTGCGCACGTCTTCGGTGATCTGCCCGCCGATTGCCGACGAGGCGCCTTGCACGATGATCTGGACGCCATCGGAGATCGCCGCCTTCAATTTGTCCGACGCGCCGGCCGGGCCGCCCTGGTTGTCGTACTCCACCAGTTGCACCGGCTCGCCGTTCCATCCGCCGGCCGCGTTGAGCTGGTCGATGGCGTAGCGCACGCCTGCGCGATAGGTCTGCCCCGACGACGCTTGCGGGCCCGAGAGCGTTTCGACCAGGCCGATCTTCACGGGCGCGGCTTCGGCCGCCGTGGCAAGCAGCAGAAGAGCCGGCAGTGCGGCAAAGGCGAGCTGGGATGTCTTCATTTCGTTGTCTCCATTGGGTTGTCTTTTGGATGGGTCTTGATCGATGCCGCCCGCGCGGCTCAGAGGTACTCGAGGTTTCCGTCCACGCTGATGATTTGCCCGCTGACGTTGCGTGCGGCCGGCGAGCACAGGAAGAGCGTCATGGCGGCGACGTCATCCGCGGTGACCATGCGGCGCAGGGAAATCTTCTGCAGGTACTGTTCGCGCATCGCGTCTTCGGTGATGCCCAGCGATGCGGCGCGCGCAGCGATCACGCCCTGCATGCGTTCACCCTCCACCACGCCCGGAAGGATGGCGTTGACGCGGATGTCATCGGGTCCGAGTTCGATCGCGAGCGATCGGGTCAATCCCACGATGGCCCATTTGCTCGATGCATAAGGCGTGCGAAAGGCGTAGCCCAGACGTCCTGCGACCGAGCCCATCGCGATCAGGACGGGGCTGGAGGTCGATTGCTTGAGCAAGGGCACAGCGCGCCGCGCGAAGTAGTACTGGCCATTGAGATTGACGTCGATCGTGCGCTCCCAGCCCGCTGCTTCGATCGTCTCGATGGAGCCGGTCGGGCCCGCAATGCCCGCGTTGTTGATCAGCACGTCGAGCCCGCCCATGGCTGTCCGCACGTCCTCGAACACCAGATCGACGTCGGCGGCAACCGATGCATCGGCCACGCTGCCGGTGAGGCCGGGCGCTTCGCCAAGCAGGCGATCGAGCGCCAAACGGTCGATGTCGCAGACGTGGACTCTCGCTCCCGCCTCGGCGAAGGCGCGTGCGATGCGCGCCCCGAGCCCGCTCGCGCCTGCCGTGACGAGGACGCGCAGGCCTGGCGTTGGCCGAAGAGATTCGAGCAGGGACATGAGACTCCTTGGGGTTGGAGCGAGTCTGCGCGGACAGCCCGTTCAACCCTATGTGTCCCATGCACACATTTGCGGGCGCATCGATGTGGTTGCAGCCCTGTCGCCGGGCGTCGATTCGCCCTGCGCCTCTGGTAGCCTTTCGCCCGTCGCGATGCAGTCGCACTACGCGCCCACCGTGGGCGAATGAGGTCCCCATGAGCACTGTGATTCAAATCGAGCGCGGCGAGCAGATCGCCCGCCGTCTCGTGGGCATGCTGCACCAGGGTGCCGCCGCGGAGGACTTCGCGCAGTGCATTGCCGAAATCGAGGCTCTGCCAGACAGCAGGCCGGACAAGTCCAGCCTCATCGAGATCGTGCGCATGGGCATGGCCGTCCAGAACCGCATCGAGCTTCTGTTGCAGCGCGAGCGTGGCATGTCCGCCGTCATCGAGTCGGCCAAGGATCTTTCCAGCCAACTCGACGTGACGAGCCTGCTGAGTGCCATCGTGGCGCGCGCGCGCAATCTGCTTGGGTCCGACCTGGCCTGGTTGTCCGGCTACGACACGCAGATCGACGGCTTTCGCGTGCTGGTGGCCGATGGCGCCGTCTCACCGCGGGTCTCCGGCATGGTGGCGCGCCGTGACCTTGGCGTCGCCAATGTGGTGATGGCCACGCGCATGCCCTTCACCACCCCCGACTATCTGCACGACAAGCGATTCGCGCACCACGGGAGCCTGGACGAGGTCTTCCGCGAGGAAGGCATCTCCGCCCTCGTGGGCGTGCCGCTGATCTGGGACTCCGAGGTGATCGGTCTGCTGTTCCTGGCGGACCGCTACCAGCACGTCCATACGACCCAAAGCCTTTCGACGCTCTGCACACTGGCCACGCACGGTGCAGTGGCCTTGAAGAACGCGCGCGATTTTGGCCGGGTACACACCGCGCTGGAGAACGCGGACGCGGCTCGCGCGGAACTCGAGGGCCACGTGCGAAGCATCCAGGCCGCTGCCGATGCGCACGCGCAGATGACTTCGCTGCTGGCGCGCGGTGCGCCGCTGTCCACCTTGTGCCAGACGGTGGCGGATCTGCTGGGCGGCAGCCTTCTGGTGCTGGACGAAGCGGCGCAGGTCATCAGCCGGGGCGCCGCGGCCAACTACGCCGACGGCGGTGCGCAACACTACCAAGCCCATGGCGAGCACGGCGCCGAATTGACGCGCGCCCTGCGGCAGAGCCGCGAGAGGGGTCGTTCGGTCGTCGCCTACGAAGCGAACGGCGAATCCTGCCGCGTCATGCCAGTCATCGGCGGCGAGGACGTGCTCGGTTCCATCGCCCTCTTTCATCGCGGTGCACTTGAAGAAGGCGCCGTGCGCACCTTCGAACGCAGTTCCAGCGTCATCGGCATCGTGCTCTTGTCACAGGAACGGATCGAAGCCACCAAGAGCCGCAGCACTTCTGCCTTGCTCCGCTCCCTGGTGTCGCCACGCCAGGACGAACTGGCCGACCTGGCGAATCGGGCCGAGCGCATCGGCCTGGACCTGGCGCAACCGCTGACGCTGCTGCTCGTGGAGATCGAAGGCCCGAGCGCCGGCTACGCCGCGCGGCACTTTCGCAGCCTTCCGTCGATGGAGCATGTGCTCGTCGACGACATCGACGGCGTGCTGGTGATGCTCTGCGCCGCGACGCGGGCCATCGACGTGCGCCAGGCGGTGATGAATTGGGCCGGCCGCGATGCCAGCGCGGTGCACCGGGGCGTGGTCTCGCGGCCGGTTGGCTCGCCGGCCGGGATCCCTGCCCTGTACGCGACACTCAAGCGAGCCCTCGGCGTGCTCGGCCGGCTCGGCGTTCAGGGCCAGGTGATCGGGCAGAACGAGCTGGCGCTCTACTCGGCGCTTTTCGAGACGCACGACCAGACGAGCCTGGGCCAGTTCCTGGAAGCCACGATCGGGTGTGTGATCGCCTACGACCGCAAGCGCAACGCCGAACTCGCACACACGCTGCTGAACTACTTCGACTGCAATCAAAACGCAAAAACGACTGCGCAGCGCCTGGGCATCCACGTCAACACCGTGCGCCAGCGGCTCGCCACGATCGAGGAGTTGCTCGGGCATTGGGGTCATGCCGCGCGTGCGCTGGAGATTCATATGGCGTTGCGCCTCTGGAGCCTGAGCGCAGCACCGTGATTCGCTGAAGCCGTGAAGCCGTGAGGCCGCAAGCCTTTGGGGAAACCCGGATGGTGCTTTCCCCGGTGTGTCCTCAAATGACCTCTCGCCTTCCGTCAGTGACCTTTCAGGCGCCGGCGCAGCTCTCCATGATTCGGCCGCAAGGCAGTGCAGAGCGCGCTGCCGAAACCTCGAAAAAATGGAGACTTCCGTGAAACACAACCTTCTACTCGCGTTGGGCTGCTGCGCTCCCCTTCTGTCCGCCTGTGGCGGCGGCGGCAGCAATTTCATCCCGATCTCTACCCCGCCCGCTGCCTCGCCCAGCTCGCCTGCCCAGCCCCCGGCGCCCGCTCCGACAGCCAAGGCGCTGAGCTGCCAGGAAATGGCGGGCGTGACGATTCCCGCATCGGCCATCGGGCTGCCTACGACCGGCGCCAAGGTGACGGAGGCGCTCGTCGTCCCTGCCGCAGGCACGGGCGCCGCCGCGACGCCGGAGTACTGCCGCGTCACCGGCGCGATTGCGCCCGTGGATTCGAGCGCACCGAACATCATCTTCCGCGTGGCCCTGCCCACGGCCTGGAACAACAAGGCCGCCATGTTCGGCGGCGGCGGGCTGGACGGTACCCTGCCGAGCGTCGCGGGCAACGTCCCCGCAGGCCCGACGGATCAACCTGTGCCGCTGGCCCGCGGTTACGCCGTCTTCGCCAGCGACTCAGGCCACCAAGCCAACGCGGCGGGCTCGCTCGACGGGCAGTTCCAACTCAACGACGAAGCGATGCGCAACTTTGGAGGCGAGGCGCTCAAGAAGACGCACGACGCCGCCATCTACCTGATCAAGGCGCGCTATGCGGCCGGCGCGCCGAAGAAGGCCTACTTCGCCGGCGGTTCGACCGGCGGTCGCGAAGCCCTGTCGGTGGCGCAGCGCTGGCCGGAGGATTGGGACGGCATCATTGCCTGGTATCCGGCGTGGAACCAGTTGTCGGCCATGCTCGGCGGCCACCGGGCGAGCCGCGCGCTCGCGCAGGCGGGCGCCTATCCCAACACGGCCAAGCGGATACTGATCCGCAACGCATCGCTGGAAGCCTGTGACGGACTCGACGGTCTCGTGGACGGGCTCATCAACAACCAGAGCGCATGCAACGGCATCTTCGATCCGTCCACCGCGACGCTGAACGGCGTGCCGCTTCGCTGTGCCGGCGGCGTCGACACCGGCGACACCTGCCTGTCGGACGCGCAGATCACGGCGCTGAAGACGATGAACACGGCGACCAAGTTCAACTTCTTCCTCGCCAGCGGCTCGCAGGGCTATCCCGGCTACAACGTCTGGGGAGCGGACCTGGGCATCACGAGCAACCCCTCGCCGCTGCAGCCCACGGTGACCTTCCTCAACTTGGGCACCGAACAGCCGGCGATGCCCGTGCCTGCCGGCGCGCCCTACATCACCAAGCAGCTGGACCAGGTCATCAAGTACGGCGTCACGCGCGACCCTTCGTACAACTCTCTCTCGCTCGATCCGGAGAACCCCGGCCCCTGGGGCGAGCGTCTCAGCGAGCTGAGCACCATGCTCGACGTGAGCAGCGACGTGTCGGCCTTCGTGGCACGCGGCGGCAAGCTGCTGCTCGCGCACGGCTTGTCCGACGTGCTCGTGAGCACGCGTGCCACCGAGCAGTACTACCAGCGGCTGCAGGCGCAGTTCGGGGCGGCCAATGTCGACACCTTCGCACGGTTCTATGAAGTCGCAGGCTATGGCCATGCGGTCAGCACCGTGTTCAATGTCTCCTGGGATTCGCTGACCGCACTGGAAAACTGGTCCGAGAAGGGTGTCGCACCCAAAGCCCAGGTCGCGACCGACACGGCAGGTGTTCCGGGCCGCAAGCGCCCGCTCTGCGACTACCCGACATGGCCCAAATACAAGGGCTCGGGCGACGTGAACGCGGCGGAGTCCTACAGCTGCGCCAGCAGCTGATCGCGGCCACGCTTTCGTCACATCCATCGCGTCCGATGTGTGTCATGCGCACACATAGGCGCGGGCCTCGCCAGGCCACAGACTCCTGTCATGAACTTTGGCCTGGCGAGGCGGATGCATGTCACATTGGATGCCCTTGTCCGGGGGGAGGCACTATCCCCCTCATCAGATTGCAGCCCTGACGCGGCTGCTGCACGCAGAAGGCATTGACCCTCGCGCCGTGCTCGCAGGCACCGGGCTGCAGCCGGCCGAGCTGGACGATGTGGCGTGCCAGACATCCGTCGAACAGTACCTGACGGCGTGCCGCAACGCACTGGGTCTCGCGCCCACAGCCAGCCTTGCGCTACGGCTCGGCCGGGAGCTGCATCTGTCCGACTGCGGCCTCTATGGCCTGATGCTGCTGACTTGCGAATCCGTCGCCGACCATTTCCGTCTGGCCACGAAGTACCAGTCGATGACGGCCTCGGTGCTGGCCATCGAGGCACAGACCGGCGAAGATGGCGCACTGTGGCTCGTCAACGATGAAGGAGCGCGCGAACTGCCTCTGGCGTTGCGTCTCTTTCTCGTCGAACAGCAGTTCGCACGGCTCGTCACCCAATTGCAGGACCTCGTGGGACCGGCGTGCGCTCCCGTGCTCGCCTGCTTCACGCATGCAGCGCCGGCTCACCAAGCCGACTACGCCAGGCACCTGCAATGCCCCTGCGTCTTTGGCTGGCACCGCAACGAATTGCGCTTCGGCAAGAACGTTCTCGATCGGCGCCCGCGACTGGCCAACCCATTCACCACGGGCACGCTGCAATCCGCATGCGACGCCCAGCTGGCGGACATGGAGGCCTCGTTCGGCTTTGCGGGCAAGGTCTATCGCGCGTTGCGCGTGCTGCCCGGCCCCGGCGCCGACATGCAGGCGGTGGCCTCGACGCTGAAGATGACGGATCGCACGCTGCGGCGGCACCTGGCCTGCGAGGGGACGTCTTTTTCGCGCATCGCCGATCAGGTCCGATACAGCATGGCCAGCCAGCAGCTGCAATGTTCGCAAGCCAGCGTCGAGCAGGTGGCCGAGATGACCGGCTTCTCGGACCCGGCCAACTTCCGGCGTGCCTTCCTGCGCTGGGCGGGCATGTCCCCCGCGCGCTTTCGGCGGGCGAAACGCCCTTTGAATCCTGTGTTCTCGGCGAGCTTGTCGTAGGCCGAGATGCGCGCGCCCCGCAGCGCGCGGGCCGGCGTTAGCCTGGACACGGCCTGTCGGCTTGCGAGTCGCCAGATCGAGGGCCACGGCTGACACGACCGCTCCCATGCGGAGGCGACGATGCTTCACCCAACGCATCGGCCCCCGCGCCATGAAGATCGCCACATTCAACGTCAACGGCATCAAAGGCCGGATGCCACGTCTACTGGAATGGCTCGACGAGGCTTCGCCCGACATCGCCTGCCTCCAGGAAATCAAGACCGGCGATGCGACGTTTCCGCACGAAGCTCTGGAAGCGGCGGGCTACCGGGTCGTGTGGCACGGCCAGCCGCGACATCACGGCGTCGCGATCCTGTCACGGGGCGCCACGCCGGTGGAAGTCCGCCGTGGCGTTCCCGGCGACGATGCGGATGGGCAGGCGAGGTACCTCGAGGCTGCTGTCGGCGATCTCCGCGCGGTGTCGCTTTACCTGCCGAACGGCAACCCCGTGCCGAGCGACAACTTCAACTACAAGCTTCAATGGTTCGACCGCTTCATCACGCATGCGAAGACGCTCGCCGCGCGTGAGGTCGTTCTCTGTGGCGACTTCAATGTCGTGCCGACCAACGAGGACATCTACAACGCGGGCTCATGGCGATTCGATGCCGTGCTCCAGCCGCAAACCAGAGCCGCCTACCAGCGGCTTCTCGCCCAAGGCTGGATCGACAGCGCGCGAAGCTTGCATCCACACGGCCGCAAGGCGCTGTACACGTTCTGGGTCAACGGCGAGGCGTTCCGCCGCGACGCGGGATTCCGCATGGACTTCATCCTGCTAAGCCCCAGCCTCAAATCCCGCTTGCGGGCAACAGGCGTGGACTCGGAGCACCGCGGGCGCGACAAGCCGAGCGATCACGCGCCGATGTGGATCGAACTGGCCGCGCCTGAATGACAACCCGCGCCGCGGCCCATTTGTTCATACCTCGCCTTCTCGCAACAGTTCTCGCAGCAGTTCACGCAGCTTGAACTTCTGGATCTTCCCGGACGGCGTGCAAGGCAGCGCGTCGCGCACGACCAGGCGTTCCGGGATGTACTGCATCGCCACCTTCTGCTCTTTCAGGAACTGCACGATCGAGGGCAGGTCGACGCTTTGCGCCGGCTTGGGCACGACCACCGCGCAGGCGCGCTCGCCAAGCCGCTCATCCGGGTACGCCACGATCGCCGCCATCGCGATCGCCGGGTGCCGATACAACAGCGACTCGATCTCGACCACCGGGATGTTCTCGCCACCGCGGATGATCACGTCCTTGCTGCGGCCGGTAATGCGGATGTAGCCCTGCGCGTCGATGCGCGCCAGGTCGCCGGTGTCGAACCAGTCGTCGGAGTCGGTGCCATTGAGATGCGAACGCCGCAGGTAGCCGCCAAAGTTCGAGCACGAGCGAACGAGCAGCCGTCCCGGCTGGTCGAACGGCAGCTTCTCGCCGAGCTCATCGACCACCTTGAGTTCCACGCCCGGCAGCGCCAGACCGTCGGTCATGGCCGCGCGCGAGTCGTCGTCGTCGAGCCGGATCAGCGTGACGGCGCCGTTTTCGCTCATGCCCCATGCCGACACGATCTTGGCGCCCAGGCCCTGCCGCGCCTGCTCCACCAGCGGCCCGGGAATCGGCGCCCCTGCGCACAGGAACGTGCGAAGGCTCGGCACCGCCTGGCCCGTCTCGGAGACGCTTCGGGCGAGGTCCGTGAGGAACGGCGTCGAGGCCATCGTGAAGGTGACGCCCTCGGCGCGAATCAGCTCGATCGCGCGCTTCGGGTCCCAGACGTCCTGCACCACGGCGCTTGCCTTGAGCATGATCGGCATCATGAGCCCATACATGAAGCCCGTCTGGTGCGCCATCGGCGAGGCCATCAGCACCACGTCGTCGGCGCCCAGCCGCAGGCGCTGTGCGTACGGAATGATATTGGCCATGGTCGTGTTGGCCGAATGCATGACGCCCTTGGGCTCGCCCGTGGTGCCCGACGTGTAGATCAGCTGCGTCACGTCGTCCGGACCGGGCCGGCTGCTTGTGAGGATTTGGTGCGCGTCGGGCTCGTTCTCCCAGGCCGGTCCGCTGAGCAGTGCGTCGAAGCTGTTGGACCCCATGCCGCCGACCACCACGATCTGCTCGAGATGGGGCAAGGCAGATTGCAGCTCGGTCAACATTCGCTCGAAGTCGAAGCCGCGAAAGGTCTTCGGCACGATCACGACCTTGGCTTCGCCGTGCTTGAGCATGAACGACAGCTCACGCTCTCGGAAGATGTGCATCAGCGGGTTCATCACGGCGCCGATGCGCGAGCAGGCCAGATAGACCAGCGTGAACTGCCACCAGTTGGGCAACTGGCAAGCCACCACGTCGTTGCGGCGCACGCCCAGGCGCGACAGCCCCACCGCGATGCGATCGGCCATGCGCGCCAGTTCGCGGTAGGTGAAGCGGGTCGTGACGCCCTCCTCCACTTGCACGGCTGTCAGCGCCAGCTTGTCGGGACATTCAGCGACACACGCGTCCAGGTCGTCATTGATGGTGCGGTCATGCCAGAGGCCCTGGGCGACCATGCGAGCGCGGCGCGGCGGCAGCAATACGGCATCGAATTCCATGTCTTGTCTCCTGCTTTTTTGTCTGTCGATGAGGGTGTCAGGCCGGCACGGCGTCGCGGCCCGCGCGGGTGCGCGCCACAATCGTCTTCATGATCTGCGCGGTGCCGTCGCCGATCTGGAAGCCAAGCACGTCACGCAGGCGCTGCTCCATCACGCCCCGGTCGTAGCCGCCGTGGCCGAACATCAGCAGGCACTGGTGAATCGCGTCATAAGCCAACTTGGGCGCCCACCACTTGCACATCGCCGCTTCGGCAGTGTGCGGCGCGCCCTTGTCCTTGAGCCACAGGGTCTGCAGGCAAAGCAGCCGCGCGGCGGTGACCTGCGTGTCGAAGTCCGCCAGCGGATGCGACACGCCCTGAAACGCCGACAGCGGCTTGCCGAAGGCTTCGCGCTGCGCGACGTAGTCCCAGGTTTCCTCCAGCGCCACGCGCGCCACGGCAAGGACCTGCAGGCCGATGAGCGCACGCGAGAAATCGAAGCCCTGCATCACCTGCACAAAGCCCTTGTTCTCTTCGCCCAGCCGATGGCTGACCGGCACCCGCACGTTCTCGAAGAACAGGGAGCCACGCCCGATCGCGCGCTGCCCATGGCAATCGAAGCGATTGCGCGTGACGCCGGGCAGATCCATCGGCACCAGCAGCGCGGTCACGCCGTGCGCTGCCGAATCGATCGACCCGGTGCGGCCGAACACCACTGCCGCATCGGCCTGGTCCGCCGCCGAGATGGAGGTCTTCTCGCCGTTGATCACGTAGTTGTCGCCAACGCGTTCGATGCGCAGCCGCAGGTTGGCCGCATCCGAACCACCGCGCGGCTCGGTCAGCGCGATGGCGAACAACGCCTCGCCCCGCGTCAGCTTCTGAAGCCACGGCCGGACGACTTCGAGCTGCCCGTGTTGCGAGAGGATCTGCCCATTGAGCGAGGCCAGCAGGTTGATGTAGGACATGCTGAGATCGGCCCGCGCAATCTCCTCGTGGATCACGCCAGCGGCCAGGCAACCCATGCCCTGGCCGCCATGTGCCTCGGGCAATTCGGGCGCAATGAACCCCATCTCGCCCATCTCGCGCATCAACTGGCGCTCGAGTACGCGGGTCTTGTCGCGCTCCAGAAAGCCGGGGGCAATGCGCTCGGCCGCGAAACGGCGCGCGTGGTCGCCGAGCGCTGTGAGGTCTTCGTCCAGATAGGGGTTCATCGCCCGCCCCTATTTCGCGTACTTGCGAAAGTTGGGCTTGCGCTTTTCCTTCAGGGCGCTGACACCTTCGCGCGACTCTTCAGTGTCATAGAAGAGCTTGAGCGCGTACATGCCCATGCCGGCGATGCCACTCTGGTGTGCGGTGTCGGCGTTGAAGCTGCGTTTGGCAATAGCGATGGCCGTGGGACTGCGCTCACAGATTTCCTCGGCCCACTTCTGCACTTCGGCATCGAGCTGCTCGTGCGGCACCACCGCATTGGCCAGTCCCATGGCGACGGCCTCGGAGCCGCTATAGCGGCGGTTCAGATACCAGATCTCGCGCGCCTTCTTCTCGCCGACCACGCGCGCAAGAAAAGCCGTGCCGTAGCCCGGATCGACCGATCCCATCTTGGGCCCGACCTGGCCGAAGATGGCCTTCTCGGACGCAATCGTCAGGTCGCAGATCGTGCACAGCACGTTGCCGCCGCCGATCGCGAAGCCCTGCACGCGCGCAATCACCGGCTTGGGCACGTTGCGGATTGCGTCATGGAGCTCTTCCATCGGCAGACCGATGGTGCCGCGCCCGTCGTAGTTGCCGTCGTGCGCGGACTGGTCGCCGCCGGTGCAAAACGCACGGTCGCCGGCGCCGGCCAGAACGATCGCGCCGATGCTGCGGTCGTAGCCTGCGCGGTTCATGGCCCTGATGAGTTCGTCGCAGGTCTGGCCGCGAAACGAGTTCATCTTCTCGGGCCGGTTGATCGTGATCCAGGCCACGCCGTTGCGTACCTCGTAGAGGATGTCTTCGAATTCCATGGAGTGCTCCTAAGGTTGTGGAGGAGAAGTTGTGGAGAAAGCCGTCTCGGGATCAGCCGTTCATCGTCAGGCCGCCGGACACGCTCAGCACCTGTCCCGTGACAAAGCCGGCGTCGTCGCTGGCGAAGAAAAGAATCGCGCCGGGCAAGTCGTCCGGCTGGCCGATGCGGCCGAGCGGAATCGAGCGCGTGAACGCCTCCATCAGCTTCTCGGGATTGCCCGCGCCTTGCTTGTAGTCGGCGAACAAGGCCGTGTCAGTCGGCCCCGGACAAACGACATTGACCGTGATGCCATGGCGCGCATGTTCGCGCGCGATGGTTTTCGAGAAAGCGACCAGGCCGCCCTTGCATGCCGCATAGACCGCTTCGCCCGACGAGCCGACACGCGCCGCATCGGAGGCGATGTTGACGATGCGGCCGGCCTTGCGCGCCGCCATGCCGGGGAGTACGGCGTGGTGCATGTGCAGGGCGCCTGTCAGATTGATGGCGATGAGCTTGTCCCACTGCGCCGGCTCGGTCTTGGTGAAGGGCTTGAAAACGTCCCACCCGGCGTTGTTGACGAGCACGTCGATGGCGCCCAGACCCTGCTCCGTGGCCTGCACCGCCTGATCGACGCTTGCGCGATCGGTGATGTCGCAGCGGTAGGCCTGCGCCTGTCCACCGGATTCGCGAATGCCTGCAGCCACCTTCTCGGCAGCCTCCAAATTCATGTCGTACACCGCCACTTTTGCGCCTTCGCGAGCGAAGCGCCGGCAGGTCGCTCCGCCGATACCGCCGCCGCCACCGGTGACCACCACGGTCTTGCTTTCAAATCTCTGCATCGGGTTTCTCCGTGAAGTTTGCATATACGTCAAGATGTTGACATAGTATGCGACCGACCCGATCACGAATGCAAGACGTTTCGAAGAGAGATTTTTCTATGGTTAACCCTACTACCAAGCCTTCCGGACTTACTGAAGCCGAAGAGACGACCAGGATCGAACTGGCGAACCGCGTGTTCTTTCGCCTCTATCAATGTGCCAACATGTTGCACAAAACCGGTACCAAGGCGGTGGAGGCGGAGGGCCTGACCACACAGCAGTGGGCAGTGCTTGGAGCGCTGGCGAGGCCGGCCGTGCGCGAAGGCATGAGCATGGGCGACCTCGCGCGCTACCTGAAGGTGAGCCGGCAGAACCTTTCGGGGCTGCTCAGCCGCATGGAAAGGGACGGCCGGATCCAGACCGCAGCCGACGAGCGCGACCGTCGCTCGCGCCTCGTGTCGATGACGGACGCGGGGCTGCGCGTGTGGCAAGACGAAGCCTTGCCCAAAATCCACGGGTACTACGCGCAGGTGCTCGAAGGCTTTTCGGTGAACGACATCGCCCACACCTTGCATTACCTGCTGAAGATCCTGGACAACATGCAAGCCGTCGACGACCGCCAGGGCGGTGGCGACGAGGCGGTCCAGGACGCCTGATCGCCGCGCGAGTCAACGCCGGAGCGGGCAACCGCGTTGAATCCCTCTGCAACAGGCAAGGACGATAGATGGCAACGCTCGGGTGGTTCGCGGTGGCCGCGGTGGCAATCGCAGCCGGTGGAATGGTGGTTTTCCTGCGCCACAAGATCGGCAAGGAAATCGAAGGCGGCCACCTCCGGTCGACGAATCCGCTCGGGAAGGCACCCTAACCTCGACGTAACCTCGCCATAACCTCGAACAGTTCCGCTTCAACGCGCATGCCAAGAAAAAGGAGCCGCTTCAAGCTCGTCGCCTGGACATTCCTGGTGACCGTGGCGGTGGCGGTCCTGGCGCTGAACTTCACGGCCGGCGAGAAGAAGGTCGTCGAGAACGTCAAGCACGAGTACGGGCTGCGCGACCCCCAGTACCAGCGGGCCTTGGGCGTGATGCTCGGCCAGCCGATCACGAGCGGCAACCGCTTCGCCGCGCTCTACAACGGCGACAGCATTTTTCCGCCGATGCTGGCCGCCATCCGGAGCGCCAGGCAAAGCATCACCTTCGAGACCTACATCTACTGGTCCGGCGATATCGGCAAGCAGTTTGCCGATGCCCTGTCGGAACGCGCGCGCGCTGGCGTGCCGGTGCATGTGCTGCTCGACTGGGTGGGCAGCTCCAAGGTCGACAAAGACTTTCTCAAGGAGATGGAAGCCGCGGGCGTGCAGATCCGCAAGTTCCACAAGCCCTCCTGGTACGACCTCGCGCGCATGAACAACCGCACGCACCGCAAGATTCTCGTCGTCGATGGCAAAGTCGGATTCACAGGCGGGGTGGGCATTGCGCCGGCGTGGACCGGTAACGCGCAGGACGCCGAACACTGGCGCGACTCGCATTTCATGGCCGAAGGCCCCGTCGTCGCGCAGATGCAAGCGGTCTTCATGGAGAACTGGATCAAGGTTTCAGGCGACGTGCTGCATGACGCGCGCTACTTTCCGCCGATCGACAGCGCGGGCGACGGCCGGGCGCAAATGTTCAGCAGTTCGCCTTCAGGCGGCAGTGAGAGCGTGTACCTGATGTACCTGATGTCGATCGCGGCTGCGGAGCGGACCATCGACCTGTCGAGCGCCTACTTCGTTCCCGATGACCTCACCGTCGCGGCATTGGTCGCCGCCATGAAGCGCGGCGTGCGGCTGCGCATCATCACGCCCGGACCGATCATCGACTCGCAGACCGTGCGGGGCGCCTCGCGGGCGGCCTGGGGGCCGCTGCTGGCCGCCGGCGCTCAGATCAGCGAATACCAGCCGACCATGTTTCACTGCAAGGTCTTCACCGTCGACGGACTGCTGGTCTCCGTCGGCTCGACCAACTTCGACAACCGCTCGTTTCGGCTGAACGACGAAGCCAATCTCAACATCTACGACGAGGACTTCGCCGCGGCGCAAGAAAAGCAGTTCGAAGCGGATTTGCGCCAGTCGAAGCAACTGACGCTGCAGGAATGGCAGAACCGGCCATTGATCGAAAAGGCCATGGAACACCTCGCCGCGCTGCTTTCGACGCAACTTTGATTGCTTTTATCGCGGCGTGAAGCCGTCGTCGCTCCAGTCTTCGCTGCCCACGCCGTGGTGTACGAAGAACAGGCCTTCAGGGTCGTACCGAGACTTCGCCGCGCGCAGCCGCGTGTAGTTCGATCCCCAGAAAGCCTGCTGCCAGTCGGCTTGAAAGTAATTGCTTTCCGAGACATAGGCGCCGGGGTTCGGCACCAGCTTGCGAAGCTCGCCCATTGCGCGCGCAATTGCCTGCGCTCGCTGGTGCGCCTGTGATGCGTTGGGCTCGTGGCCCGCGATGCCCGGATACGCGGGTTGCTCGTCCGCTCCGAGGATCACCAGCGCAAAGGCATCCAGCGCGGCCGGGTTCATGGCGGTGTCGCGCGCGGCGGCGATCGCCTCGGGAGGCGCCCCCGCCAACCCTTTGTTGAAGTGCAGCGACAAGGGCCAGTGCCGGCTCGCTGCGAAGAGTGCATCGGCCAAGGCTTCGCGCTGGTTGTCTTGCAACATTGCTGCGGGAAGCCAGCCGGACTCATAGCCGTGCAGCACCTGCCCCGCCTGCCTTTGATCGCCCGGCCAGAACACGTTGGTCTTCGGCGCGCCCGGCCGGTCATCGCTTGCCACGAAGCCGAGCGTGCGCTTGATGAGCGTTGGCGACCAGAACTCCTGCGCCGAAACCGACACGACGGAGAACATTCCGGCGTCGACGCTGAAATCATCTGAGGCCGCCCCCAGCGCATCGAGAAAGGGCTGCCATACGATCCGCGCCTGCCTTCGCGTCAGGCCCTGGAACACCATCGACACCCCCACGGTGTTGTCGGTGCGAAAGCGGATCTGCTCGCCCCAGTGGGGGTTCATCAACGACTCGCCATAAAACGCCAGGACCTTGCCGATCAGCGATCGGAACGCGGTCGGCGAATGTGCCTTGATCGTCAGGTTCACCGCGCCGAAGTTTTCTGGCAACTCGTGCACGCGCAGCGTGAGCCTGGTGACGACCCCAAAACTGCCACCGCCTCCACCTTTGAGGCTCCAGAAGAGCTCCGGATTGGTACACGCATTGGCGATGCGCACCTGGCCATCGGCGGTGACCACCTCGGCCTGGAGCAGACTGGCCGACGCAAGACCGTAGCGCTTCGAAAAACTGCCGAAGCCACCGCTCTGGATCAATCCCGCCACGCCGACCGTCATGCAGCCGCCGCCCTGCACATAGCCGCCTGCCTGCGTCGTCACCGCGTCATACACCTGCGACCACATGGCACCGGCTTCGACCGTGACGGCACGCTCCGGCGCGGAAGACGCCGCGCAGCCATCGGCAATGAAAGCGTCGTGCAGCGTGACCGCATTCATGTACCGGGTCCAGACCAGCAGCGAATCGGGCGCATTCGACGTGCCCTGATAGCTGTGGCCGCCGCCCTTCACGACCAAGCGCAACCGGTGCTCACGCGCAAAGTCGACGGCTGCCGCGACGTCGCTCGTTTCGCGCGCCGCGACTGCGTAGACGCTCGGCGAGGATGTCCAGGCGTCGACCCAGCCCAGCGTCTGCGTCAGTGCGACGTCGTCGCCGATGAAATACGGGTTCTTCATCGACTTGAACAGCTGCGCGCATTCGGCGCTGGCCGGTGTGGCGCGACAGGCGACAAGCGGCGACCGCACCTCGATCAGCCGCCCTCCGACCTGCTCTTTCAGTTGCTGCCATTGCATGCTCGACGGCCAGCCCGGCTCGCCCGGCCGGACCCGGGCGCGAGCCGACGGCTGAGCGGCCCATCCGATTTTTGGCAGCAGCGGTGCGAATGGCAGCACTGCAGCAGCCTGCCAAAGGTTTCTTCGGGTTTTCGAGTGGAGCGTCATTCCGTCATTCTGGCTGCGTGTCGAGCCGGCGGGAATCCGATGCGACAAATCGCTTGGACGCGGCGCGAGATGCATGAGCACGGAGCCAATGGCGGCCGGCGTCAGGACGCCCGGTCGTCTCTCAACACCGCTTCTCCAGTGCGAGGATTCGTCAACGTGACGTTCTCGAGCGCCTTGATCCGCCATTCATCAGACTGCCGCGTCAGCACGGCGAGGATCAGCGTGTCGACCGCGTGAGGGCCGGCCGGATGAGCCGCACCCGCACTGAGACGGCTCCAGAAGTGCATGACCACTGCATCGTCACTGATGGCGATGAGATCGATCAACTCGTTATCGAGCGTGGAGTCGCTATAGATGGTCGCGTGAATGGGCGCGTGCATCTTGACGATTTCTTCGACGCCGCGAACGTAGTGGCCGAATCGGTTCACGAATGTCGCGTCATCGTGAAACAGAGTCTTGAAGGAGTCGAGGTCGTGGTTGTTCCACGCGGTTTGAAACGCCAGGGGCATGTCTTCAGGGTGTTTCATTTGCGGGACCGATGTGGTTTCAGAGAAGGGACTACAGGGTGGCTTCATGTTGATCAGCCCGAGGCGCCGAGCTCTTTTTGCATCGGCTGAGCCTCCATGCCGAACGCCTGGATCGAGGGGCCTTCGAGGACGAATCCATTGCGAAGATAGAACGCCCGTGCCGTGAGTGTGCTTTCCAGACGCAAGGCCCGGACGCCCGAGCTAGTGGCGTGTTCTTCGATTGCAGCAACGAGCGCCTTGCCTGCTCCGGTGAAGCGCACCGATGGCGCCACGTAGCAAAGCATCACCTCACCCGTCCCGGAAGCCGCCGCGAAGCCGACCGTCGTCTCGTCGATGCTTGCGACGATCGAGAACATGTCTGGAGCGAGGATGAGCTTTCGAAGGGTCTCGGGCGTCTTGTTGCTCAGCCAACGTTCGAGAAGTTTGGCTTCGCCACGGTGATCGTCCTCGCAACATTCGATGATGGAAGTTCGGATGACGCTGCAAGCGTCGGCGGCATCTTCAGCGATCGCGCGTCGGACTGTGAATTTCATTGGCTTCTCAATGTCGGCTCCATGCGAGGGCCCTGGTCAACGAACTCGCAAATCAATTGTGCCAATGGCTCAGCCAGTGGCAGGTCCGGAATGTTGTACGTGCGGAGATTCTGAGGCCGGTCCATCGACGAGAGCTTGAGAATGTGATTCATGCCTTCGATCAAGACCAGCCTGGAACGCGGATTCGCTGCCGCCAATCGGCGCGCATCCTCGACACCAATCTGGAGGTCCGTCGTCCCCTGAATGATGAGCGTGCGAAGGTCGAGCTTGGATAGCTCTTCAGCGGGATTCAAGGGCAGCCACGACATCAGATAGTTCTGCACACTCGGCCGATAGAGCCCATGCAGTTCTGAAGGCACTTTGGGCACGCGCTCGCCGCGCGTCAAGCTGGACGAGATCCGGAGTGACTCTTCCTGCAAGCTCGGCGCAACGGCGGCGTCGGCGAGTTGTCGCTCGATAACCTGCGCCACTTGCTCGCTTGCGCCCGCGATCAAGACCAGGCTCGATACGTCACCGTGTTGAGCTGCAAGTGTGGCGACAAGGGCACCTTCGCTGTGTCCTAAAAGCCGACGCTTGCAAAGCGCGCCTGCCCTTTCAGAAATCTTGCCCAGGCAACCGCATCCTCAACGAACGTCTGGAATCGCAGTTCATCTTCGCGCAGATCTATCGATCGGCTACCGCCAACGCCTCTCTTGTCGATCCGCAGGGATGCGATGCCCTTCGCAGCAAGAGCGTCACCCAGGAGTTGAAGGCTGTTGTTCTGCGCACCAGGAAATTTCCCGTCGCGATCAACTGCACCAGAGCCAGGAAGGATGAGGATTGCAGGCACCGACGTCCGGCCTTCCGGCATAGTCAAGACGCCTTGCAAATGCTGAATGCTGACCTCACGCTTCTTCATGGATGGATTGAGGCAGATCGAGACTGAGGAGAGGTGTTGTTTTGCAAGCAGATGGCTGCATGCATCGCATGCTCCACCAACTCCCTCGACGCGAAGTCATTGAGCTTCACGACTTTAACGCCATCGAAGTTGTCGCGTTCGCTCGTGATGCCCACAAACGGGACGCCGGCTCCTCGGGCTGCGTCCAGGTCACCCATTGAGTCGCCGAAGAACACGATCTCCTCGCCGGGATGCTGCGCCGAGATCTCCGCCAGAGCCACAGCTTTTGGGGTGCGACTTCCGTAGACCCCGGAAAAGCAGTGCAGGAGGCCCATTCGCACGAGTTGGTCGCGGACCTCTTCTTCCGGGGCAGTCGAACTGACATAAAAAGCGTGCTCGCCACGGGCGACAAACTCCCTGACACCATCGACAAGCGGAGCGACGGCAAGCGAAGACTGAAGAGACTGCGAATAGTGCGCCAGATATTCAGCAACACGCTGCTGAGTGGCTTCAACGCCGAGGATGGTCTCCAGTATCACGACCAGCTTGTCTCGCCTGGCGACGCCGCCATGGGCAAGGATGTAGGCGTCGATGGCCGCACGCTTCTCTGGATGATCCTCGAACAGGGCCGACATCGCCCTGTACTTGATGAGGTTCGACCTGACGATCACGCCATCGAGGTCGAGGACAACCACTGGCTCTTCAATCATTTCTTGGAGGTCCTTGCACAGGCGAGATTCTTCAAGACTCTCGCCATTGTCGAATGTGAACTTCATTTGCATTTCTGACACTGCTATCCAAATGTGTTACCCGAGACTTCTTTAGTTCGCATTCTGATCCAGACGTGTTTGGCGCTCTGTCTCGGGGCTCGTGGCGTTGCAACGACGACCTGTCCTCAACGAGAAGATTCGGTGAAATTTTTCTCAAACTCCTAGACGTATTGAGCCGGCATCTCAGCTTCTGTTCATAGACTAATCCCCAAGAAGCGCTCAAGAAGGCTTCAGTGACGGGACACCCCGCACGTATCGCGTCCTCCCCGGACGCTTCAGCAAGAAAAATGATTCAACTCCTCCGCCGTAGTGCGCGGGCCATCGGGCCTGTGCGACGTGTTTCCACACTCTCCGTTTTCAAGCTTTCGCCCCTCCTGCTGAGCGGCGCTGTCGCGTCGTTCGCGGCGCACGCGCAGACTGCCTCCACACCGAGGCCGCTCATGGATGAACAGCGCCAGCAAGAGCGCGAACGGGCGCTGCGCGAGGAACAGCGCCAGCAAGAGCGCGAACGCGCATTGCGCGAGCAGCAAGAGCGCACCGTCGACGACCGACAGAAGCCCGCAGTCATCGAAGCGCAAACCCTGCCCGTTCGCGAGGTGCCGTGTTTCGATATTCACCGGCTCGTCTTGTCGGGAGAACTCGCGGATGCCTTTCAGTGGGCGCTGGATGCGGCGTCGAAATCAGGGGATGCGCCCGATGACTGGCGCGATCGCTGCCTCGGCACGGAGGGAGTGAATGTCATCCTCGCGCGCGTGCAGCAGGCCATCATCGCCCGCGGGTTCGTCACGACGCGCGTGTTGGTCGGCCCGCAGGATCTCTCCGCCGGCACGTTGACCCTGACGCTGGTGCCCAGCCGGATCGCAGCGATCCGGTTCAAGCAACCCGAACACGGCCCGGGCGAGGCCACAAACGAGACCGCAATCGAGGCCGCAATCACGAGCCTGCGCGGCGCCATTCCCGCACGCATTGGTGATCTGGTCAATCTGCGCGACATCGAGCAGGGCCTGGAAAACCTTAAGCGCCTTCCAACGGCAGACGCCGACATCCAGATCGAGGCGTCGCGCGCCAGCGACGCTCGGCCCGGCGACAGCGATCTGGTGATTGCGTACACACGCAAACCTTCGGCGCTGGGTCCGTTGCGGGCGACCCTGAGTCTCGACGACGGCGGAACGGACGCTACCGGAAAAATCCAGGGTGGCGCCACCGTCGCCTGGGACAACCCGCTTGGACTGAATGATCTTTTCTATGTCAGCCTCAGTCACGATGTCTTCAATCATGAAGGCCAGGGCACGGGCGGCCAGACCGTGCACTACTCCGTTCCCTACGGCTATTGGCTGCTGAGCGCGACAGCATCGCAGAACGACTACCGCCAGTCCGTCGCGGGTCTGACCGAAAACTATGTCTATAGCGGCGAGTCGAGCAACGCGGAGGTGAAGCTCGCAAGACTCATCTACCGGGACGCCTCGCGCAAGACGACCACGGCGCTCCGGGCATGGCGGCGGGCTTCGCACAACTTCGTCGATGACACCGAGGTCGATGTTCAACGTCGCACTGTCGGCGGCTGGGAGGCCAGCATCAATCACCGTGAGTTCATCGGTGAAGCCACCTTGGATGCGACCCTTGCCTACCGGCGCGGCACGGGCGCTTTTGGATCGCAGCCGGCACCCGAAGAAGCTTTCGGCGAAGGCACCTCCCGCATGAAGCTCTTCACGGCCGAGGCGAATCTCGATGCGCCCTTCAAGCTCGGGGGCGAACAGTTTCGCTACAGCGCGTTGTGGCGCGCACAACTGAACCGCACGCCCCTCACACCGCAGGACCAATTCGCGATCGGCGGCCGCTACACGGTGCGGGGCTTCGACGGCGAAAACAGCCTGCTCGGCCAACGCGGCTGGTTCATCCGCAACGACCTCGGCCTGGCGCTCGGCCAGAGCGGTGCCGAACTGTATGCAGGCGTGGACTACGGCCACGTTGGTGGGCTTTCCGTCGCGTTTCAGCCCGGCTCCGAGCTCGCGGGCGGCGTTGTCGGCGTTCGCGGCGCATTCCGCGGCCTGAACTACGACTTCTTTGTCGGCACGCCCATCAGCAAACCCGAGGGCTTTCGCACCGCGAACGTCACTGCCGGCTTCGGCCTGAACTACAACTTCTAACGCAACAACAAGATGAACAAGCTGCGACACAGGGTGATTTTTAGCGCCGCACGAGGAATGCGGATCGCGGTGCAGGAGAACGCGCGAAGCGCCGGCAAGGCACCGGGCACGACCTCCGGGGCTGTCGGAATACCGGTGCTGGCTGCCTTTGCATTTGCCTTTGCACCCGCGCAGGCCCAGATCGCGGGCGACCCAAACGCACCGGGCAATCAGCGGCCCACCGTGCTCGCCGCACCCAATGGCGTGCCTGTCATCAACATCGTGACGCCTTCCGCGGCGGGCGTGTCTCGCAACGTCTATCGGCAGTTCGATGTCAACGCACCGGGTGCCATCTTCAACAACTCCCGCACTCCCGTGCAATCGCAGCTGGGCGGCTTCCTTGCCGCGAATCCGTGGCTTGCGAACGGGTCCGCGCGGATCATCCTCAACGAGGTGAACAGCTCGTCGCCGAGCTACCTGCGTGGTCCGCTGGAGGTCGCCGGCTCAAGGGCCGAGATCGTCATCGCGAACCCCTCGGGCATTCAGGTGGACGGGGCAACCTTCATCAACGCCAATCGCGTGACCCTGACCACGGGCGCGCCACAGCTCAACGCCTACGGCGGCATCGAAAGCTATCGCGTCACTGGAGGGACCATCGGCGTGAGCGGCGCCGGCCTTAATGCCAGCGGGACGGAGTTTGCGGCGCTCTATGCGCGCATGGTCTCGATCAACGCCGGGGTCTGGGGCGGCGGCGAGCTGCGCGTGGTGACGGGCGCGAACCAGGTGGGCGCCGACAGCGCACCGGGCGCTGCTGCCAACGTCGCTCCGATCGCGGGCACAGGGCCGACGCCACCGCTCGCCTTCGACTCGGGAACGCTGGGTGGAATGTATGCCCAGAAGATCTGGATCATGGGCACCGAGGCAGGCGTCGGAGCGCGCAACGCCGGGACCATCCAGACCGGCGCCGGCAATGCCGCCCTCATGGGCATCGGCGAACTGACCGTGACGGCCTCTGGACACATCGAGAACATCGGCACGATCCAGGCGGCGGGCGACGCGATCATTGCGGCGTCAAGCTTTGCCAACAGCGGCACGGTGCTGAGCGTCGGTGCCACGAAGATCAGCTCGAACGGCGAGCTCACCAATTCGGGGACGCTGGAAGGTCAGCGCATCGAGCTTGCGAGCGCGGCCGGCGACGTCGTGAACTCCGGGACGCTCCGGCAGAACGGCGCGGCGGGCCTTACGCTCGCCGCGCCCATCTTGAACAACACGGCCGGCGCGGTCATCGGTGCCGAGCCAGCCCCCGCAGCGCCATCTCCCAACGAGCCAAGCAGCGGCAATGAAAACACCGGCGGCGATCCGGCAGATGCGGGCGGCGCGGGCGGCCCTGGAACTCCCGGCAACGCAGGACAGGGCGCGCCGAACACGCCGCCCTCCCCCGGCTCTTCGCCGCCAGCGCCGGGCAGCATCACGGCCGCGAACGGAAAGATCAGGAATGAAGGCGGCCGCATCTACGCCGGAGGCCCGATCACGCTGCAAACCCCGCAGGTGAACAACTCGGGCGGCCAACTGGACATTGGCACGCTGACCGTCAGCGGCCCCGCGTTCAGCAACGCAGGAGGCGTGCTCAACGTCGCAAACAACTTCACTGCCGATGTCGGGACCTTCGACAACGGCGCCGGAGGCAAGCTGCACGCCGGCAGCGTGACGATCACCACCAGCGGCGACCTGAACAATCAGGACGGCTCCATCGAAAGCAACGGGGACGTGGTGCTCGAAGTCGGCGGCGCCACGAACAACATGCGCGGCGCGATCTCCGCCGCCGGCGCGCTGAATGCACGCGTTGCAGGCGACGTCCAGAACTCGGCGGGCTCGCTGGTTGCCAATCAGGCCCTCACGCTCTCGGGCAATTCCTTGGACAACACACAGGGGACGATTTCTTCGGCCACGGCCGGCGTCTCTGTCAACGTCTCGAACGCACTGACGAACTCCGGCCAGATCGGCGCCGCGACCGACCTCTCGATCCGTGCCGGCAGCGTGAGCAACAGCGGCACCTTGCGCGGCACGAACGACACCGCCATCAGGGTCGCGGGCCAGCTTTCAACCGACGGCAGCATCACGGCGGGACGGAATACGACCATCGACGCCGCGAGCTTGCGAGGCGGAACCGGCAGCGTCCTTGGCGCAGGAATCAACGCCGACGGCAGCCTCGCCGCGACTGGCGATCTGCATGTGACGACCACCGGCGCGCTCGTGGCCCAGGGCCAGAACCTTGCAGCCAGCGTCACGCTGCAAGGCGCGAGCGTCGATCTGTCCGACAGCACGACAAGCGCTGCGAACATCGCAATCAGTGCCACGCAAGGCGAAGTCGCCACGAGCCGCGCCACCGTGGTCACGCCCGGCACGCTGACTGTGACGGCAAACAATCTCGCCGCGCAGGCACTCGTGAACGACGGCGGCCAGATCAACGCGGGGCAACTCGACCTGCGTGTCTCGAACATCGCCAATACCAATGGCGGGGAGCTCGTGCAGACAGGCGCGGCTTCCAGCACCATCGCGGTGGCCGGTAGCCTGGACAACTCGAACGGTCTCATTGCCAGCAACGGCCAGGACCTCACCCTGTCGGCCGGCCGCATCATCAACACGGCGGGCGAGATCCACCATGCCGGGGTGGGCGCCCTGTCGATCAACGGCGGCTTCTTCGACGGTGCAGGCGGCAGCGTCTTGAGCAATGGCGCGCTCGCCATCAACGTCGCTGGCGCCTTCAAACAGGACGGCGGCACGACCAGCGCCCAGCAGCTCGCGATTGATGCGGGCAGCTTCAGCAACAAGGGCGGCACCGTCACCCAGACGGGTGAAGGCGCGACGCGCATTTCAGTCGCGGGCGAACTGGACAACTCCGCCGGAAGCATCAGTACCAACGGCGCGGACTTCATGCTCGGCGCGGACGCGGTGGTCAACACCCAGGGCCGGCTGGAGCATGCCGGGGCCGGAACTCTGGCGCTGAAGGCTCGCACCTTCAGCGGCGCTGGCGGCGCCCTCCTCTCCAACGGTCGCGTGGACATCAAGGCCGGGCAATTCGAGCAGCACGGCGGCAGCATGGCCGCGCAGCAGATCTCCATCGCCGCCACGGACCTGAGCAACCAGGATGGCTCCATCGTCCAGAGCGGCGCCGAGGCCACTGACATCGCCGTCACTGGCACTTTCGACAACAGCGCAGGCCGCCTCGCCACCAACGGAGGCGATCTGCGGCTGAACCTGCAGGGCGCCACGCTCGTGAACTCGGGCGGTGCCATCGAACACGCCGGCGCCGGAACCCTGCTGCTGAACGCCGCGACCTATCGCGCGAACGACGGGCAGATCACCAGCAATGGCGTGCTCAGTGCGCGCGTCGGCAACTTTGCTCAAGCGGGCGGCGCCACCGTCGCTCAGCAGGTGAGCATCGATGCGGCGGCGTTGAGCAACACGCTCGGTGCGCAGATCGTCCAGAGCGGCGCCGGCACCACACGCATCGCCGTTTCGGGGCCACTCACCAACGATGGAGGGCTCATCGCGAGCAACGGCTCGGATGTGGCCATCGAGGCAGGAACGCTCTCCAATGCGGCCGGCCAGATCCTGCACGCGGGCGCCGGCACGCTGGCGCTGACCGCAGGCAGCCTGCAGGGTCCAGGAGGAGAGATCACGAGCAATGGCGCGCTGGTCGCCCAGGTCATGGGCGACTTCAACCAGGACGGCGGCGCTGCCACCGCGAAGCAGATCACCATCGATGCGGGGTCGCTCGGCAATCGCGGAGGCACCATCGTGCAGACCGGGACCGACGCGATGCGCATCACAGTCGGGGGCGCGCTCGACAACAGCAACGGTGGAAGCATCGCGAGCAATGGCGCTACGACCCTCTCTGCGCTCAGCCTGGACAACCGAGCCGGATCGATCCGCACCGCCGGGACCGCCGATCTGGACGTCAGCACAGCGGGCGTCGCCGACAACAGCGCGGCAGGCTTGATCACTTCGGGCGGCGGCGCGACGATCCACGCGGGCAGCCTCGTCAACGACTCGGGACGCATCACCGCCGTGGGCGATCTCGCAGCCGCCGTCACGGGCACGGCCACGAACGTCGGCGGCATGCTGGCGGCGAATGGCGATACAACGGTCACGGCCGCGAGCCTCGACAACACGCAGGGCACGGTCGCAGCCGTTTTGGGTGACCTCGACGTCACGACCAGCGGCAGCACGCGCAACACCTCCGGCACCCTGCAGGCCGGAGGAAGCGTCGCGCTCGCCAACGCCGGGTTGGACAACACGCTCGGCAAGGTCTTCGCAAACGCGCTCTCGATCGATACGAACGGGGTCGCGCTGACGAACGCACAAGGCACGATCGCGGCCGCGACCACGGTGGCGATCCATTCCGGCGCACTCGCGAATGACGCCGGGTTGATCCAGTCCGGCGGCGCGATGACGATCGACACGAACGGGCAGGCGCTCAGCAACACAAACGCGGCTGCGCATGTCAGCGGCCAAGGCGGCATCGCGAGCGCCGCCACCCTGACGATCGAAACTGGCGCATTGACCAACACGGGCGGCTTCATCGGCTCGAAGAACGCGCTCACCGCGAACACCGGGTCATTCACGAACAATGGCGGCGGCGTCGTCCTCGGGCAATCGAGCGTCAACATCGACACTCACGGCACAACCTACGACAACGCTGGCGGACAGACGCAGGCGGTCGGCGACCTCACAATCAGCGCGGCCCACGTCGCCAACTCTGGCGGCCTCATCCGCTCGGCGGGGACCACGGCGCTCAACGCCGCATCGATCAGCAACGCGAACACGCTGGGTGCTGACCAGGGCATCGAGGGCGGCAACGTCGTGATCAATGTCGCGAACCTGGACAACACCTCGGGTGCGATCCGCAGCGACTCCACGATCGGCAACACGACCGTCACGAGCGGCGGCAGCGTCAACAACAGCAACGGGCTGATCTCGGCCGGCAACATGCTCGCCATTGCCGATCCGAACGCAGCGACACCGGGCGCAAAGACCCTTTCCATCACGAATACCGGCGGCACGCTGACGGCGAACAACGACCTCCGGCTGGACGCCGCGACCTTCAGCGCTGACGGCATCGTCGCCTCAGGGTGGGATCTCAGCATCGCTCTCACGCAAGACCTCGTGAACAACGGCGAGGTCAGCGCCAAGGGCGACCTCACGTACAAGACGACTGGCAATCTGACCAACAACGGCAAGCTGCTCGCGGGCGGCACCCTGAACGCTGGCGGCGCTGTCGTGGAGAACACTGCCAATGCCGAGATGAGCGGGACCGACACCTTCATCCAGGCTGCGACGCTCAACAACCGAGGGCTCATCGACAGCCAGGGCCAGACGCGCATCGATGCCGGCACCGTGAACAACATCGGCACGGGGCGCATCTATGGCGATGCGGTGGCAATCGGCGCAGGCACGCTGAACAACGTCTCGGAGACGCTCAACGGCACGACGTCGGCGGCCACCATCGCAGGCCGTTCGACGCTGGACATCGGCGCCGACAGCATCAACAACCGCGACGGCGCTTTGCTTTTCAGCGCTGGCGATATGTTCATCGGCGCCCATCTGGACGCCAACGGCTACGCCACCGGCAAGGGCAGCGTGCTCAACAACGAAAGCGCCTCGATCGAATCGCTCGGCGACATGTCGATTGCGATGACGAACGTCAACAACATCGACACGCACCTGAAGGTGGTGCAGCAGACCAGCACGGCGCAGGACCACTACCTCGTCACCACGGCGGACCAGAAGCGCTGGAGCCTGGCCGACACCCGAGGCGATCCGCTCACCGGCTTCGTGTGGCACCGCAATCCCGATGGCACGGAGAGCCTGGTCGGTGTCGGCTACGGCGACTGGACCGCCACCGTCACGACCACGAGCGACGTCGCCACCAATGTGGCCCCGGCGCGGCTTGTCGCAGGCGGCGACATGAACATCGACGGCCACCTGCTCAATCGCGACAGCAAGGTGATTGCCGGCGGCGCGCTCAACGCATCCGGCGCGACAAACGAAGCCACCAAGGGCACGTCGACCACGAGCCTGAGCAACATCACTGTCATAGGGTGCGACGGCAGCGGCGCTTGTGCGCCCTTCCCGGTGGCGCCGTTCTCCAACCCGCCCCAGACGATCGACGTCGGTGCCTACGAGTACACGCACGATTCGAACGCCACCTTGGGCTACAACGCGGGCTCGGCGCCCGGCGTCAACGCGCCGGGAGGTTCCGCAGGCAGCACGGGCAGCGTCTCGGCCGGCGGCGCAAACGGCCCAGGCGCCGTGATCGAAGTGCCCTCCGCGGTCAACGGTTCGGCAGCAGCCAGCGGCAACGCCGCGGCCCCTGCGGCCGACCAAGCAGCCGGTGCGGCCGGCCCGGACCCAGTGGGAAGTGCCAGCGGCAGCACGGCAGGCGCGGCCGGCGCGGTGGACGCCGCGAGCCAGTCCGGCAGCTCGCGCAGCATCCCGATGGTCGTTCGCACCAGCACACCCGAGACCCGCTTGCCCACAGCGAGCCTGTTTCGCACCCAGCCGGGCGCGACCGCCCATTACCTGATCGAAACCGATCCGCGCTTTGCCGACTATCGCCAGTGGCTCAGCAG
>NZ_JBFTRG010000028.1:0-44194 GCF_056399425.1 Variovorax sp. 01N429
GAAGACATCCGCGCCGATGATCAGCGCGCCGGTGCCGTGATCGACCGCATGCGCGCGATGCTGCGGCGCCACGAAATCGAAGTCGTTCCCCTGAAGGTCGATGAGCTGCTGGAGGACGCCACCGCGCTGGTGCGCCCCGATGCGGCGGCACGGCATATTCGGGTGGTCTTGCAAGTGCCTCACGGTCTGCCCGCGGTGCTTGGGGACCGAATCCATCTGCAGCAGGTGCTGCTCAACCTCATCTCCAACGGCATGGACGCCATCGATGAAGCCGCAGGCAAGGGCCGGCGCATTGTGGTCAGCGCAATGCGCCGTGCCGCCGGCACGGTCGAGATCGCCGTCAACGACACCGGTGCCGGCATTGCCAAGGAGCGAACGGAGCAAATCTTCGAGTCGTTCTTCACGACCAAATCCGCCGGGATGGGCATGGGCCTGTCGATCTCGCGCTCGTTGATCGAGGCGCATGGAGGGCGCTTGTGGGCCGAGAACAGCGAAGGTGGCGGCGCAAGCCTGCGCTTTACGCTGCCGGTCGCGCAGATCCCCGCACGCAATGTAGCGACGCCGTCGGGCGAAGTGGAAATGACTGCAACATGATCATGATCGAGCCCATCGTCTATGTCGTCGATGACGACGAGTCGTTTCTCACCGCGACCACCCGAATGCTGCGCGTCAGCGGGTTTGCCGTGAAAAGCTTTCTGTCCGCGAATGAGTTTCTGGCGCAGTGCGACAGCGACGCGCAGGGTTGTGTGGTGGCGGACCTGCGGATGCCTGGCCTGAATGGGCTCGACCTGCAATCGGCACTCGCTGCGACGCGCAATCCGCTGCCGCTGGTCTTCCTGACCGGCGACGGCGATATCGCGTCGACCGTGCGCGCGATGCGCGGCGGCGCGGAAGACTTTCTGGAGAAGCGGGCTTCCAGGGACGAACTGATCGACGCCATCCGCCGCGCCCTGGCGCGCAACGGGCTTGAACGGGAGGCGAGGTCTCGCCAACGCGAGATGGAGCAGCGCTTCGGCGCCTTGTCGTCGCGAGAGCTCGAGGTTCTCCGGCATGTCCTGCGGGGCCGGCTCAACAAGCAAATAGCCGGCGACCTGGGAATCAACGAGCGCACCGTGAAACTGCACCGGGCCGCAATGATGGCGAAACTCGGCGTGGCGTCCGTCGCGGCGCTCACGCAGTTGTCACAGGAAGCGGGTGTCATGACCGCGGGTTTGCCCACCTTCCCTAAGGGGCAGTAGACAGCGGCCTGGGTGACGCCCAAAGTCGGCGTCGACCTCCGATGAGCACCATCACCCCCTTCTACGTTGCCGTCGTCGATGACGACGAGAGCCATTGCCGATCCCTCGGCAGGCTGCTGCGCGCGGCTGGCATGCAGCCGATCACCTATGGATCGGCAGAAGCGTTTCTTGCGGATGCGAAGCGGCCCCGCTTCGACTGCCTGGTGTTCGACGTCCAGCTCGGGGGAATGTCCGGCATCGAATTGGCGCAGCGGCTGGTGAGCGAAAGCGTCGAAGGCGCACATGCGCCCTTCATTTTCATCACTGCGCACGATGACCCCGAAACGCGTGCCGCGGCGCAAGCCATCGGCTGCGCGGCCTACTTTCGCAAGAACGACCTTGGGGCCGATGTGCTGGCTGCCATCCGCCGAGCGGCTGCCTGAGCCGCCCGTCTTTCATCGCCAGGGTGTCTACTGCCCTTTAGGGAAGGTGCGTGCGGCGGCGTTTGTCGGTACTCTGCGCAGCACAAACTGCGGGTAGCTCTACTTGCAGGCTGCGAGATCTACAAGAGAAGAAGAGGAATCCAGGTAATGAAACAGCTACTGCTCGGCCTGGCGATCGCCGCCGCCTTCGCGACGACAGCTTCCGCACAGCCCTTCAAGATGACGACACCTATCGCGCCGGGCGTCGCTGTGCCGGACAAGATCGAGTCGTCGATCGGGACCCTGAACCTCGACTACGGCTACCCGTCGGCCGACACGGTCGAGAAGATCTACGACAACCTGGACCGTTCGAGGGCGCTGCAGGCTTATCTGCTGGCCATTCCTATCGTCAACCAGGCAGGCATGCGAGAGTCGCTGCGCAAGTTCGGACCCGACAACCAGACCAACGTGATCTGGGAGAGTCTGATGGATTCGAAGACCGTCGCGCTGACGGGCAACGACAACACGATCTACAACTTCATGTGGGTGGACACGAGCAAAGGTCCGGTCGTGGCCGAGATTCCGCCCAAGGTCCTCGGGACGGTCGACGACTTTTGGTACAAGTGGGTGGGCGACATCGGCATCACCGGGGCCGATAAAGGCGAGGGTGGCAAGTACCTCCTGTTGCCGCCCGGGTTCCAGGGCAGCATTCCAGCCGGCTACCACGTATTGCGGCCGAACACATTTGGCAGCTATCTTGTCTTTCGCTCATTCCTGGTAGAGGGTTCCACGCAACCCGCGATCGACTCCGCCAAGAAGAACCTGCGGATCTATCCCCTCGCCGAGGCCGCCAATCCGCCGCGAATGAATTTTGTCAACGCTTCCGGCGTTCCCGCGAACTTCGTTTCACCGGGTGACTACTCGTTCTGGACCTTGTTGAACCAGGTCATCCAGGAAGAGCCGGCCAATGGCTCCGATCCAACCACCCTGGGCCTGTTCGCCTCGATCGGCATCGTCAAGGGCCAGCCATTCAATCCTGACGAGCGAATGAAGAAGATCCTGACGGACGCGGCCAACATCGGTGCTGTGACGGCTCGATCAATCGCCTTCAAGATTCGGTCCAAGGACGCCTATTTCTTCCCCAACAGCGCTTGGCGCTTGCCGTTCCTCGGCGGCTACAAGTTCGAATCCGCGCCGGGTGTCAGCAACCTGGACGGCGCGGTCTTCTTCTATTACTTCGCCATTGCCGTGACGCCGGCGATGGAGGAGAAGATGGTAGGCCGTGGCTCGCAATACCCGTGGTCGGTGCAGGATGCGAAGGGCAATCCGCTGGATGGCGGCAAGAACTACAAGCTGCGCCTTCCGCCCAACGTTCCGGTCAAGGATTTCTGGTCAGTCATCGTCTATGACAACCAGACCCGCTCCATGGTGCAAACCGACCAAAAGGCCCCGAGCGTCAGCAGCCAGGACAAGGGCGTCAAGACCAATGCGGACGGCTCGGTGGATGTCTACTTCGGGCCGAAGGCCCCGGCGGGCATGGAGAACAACTGGGTGCAGACGATTCCAGGCAAGGGCTGGTTCATGCTCCTGCGCCTGTACGGCCCATTGGAACCATGGTTCAACAAGACCTGGCGCCCCGGAGAGATCGAACTGCAGCCCTGATGGCTTCGGAAGAAAGCGCGCGGAAGAGGTACCGCTAGACCAGGCCCAGCTCGCGCGCTCGCGTGACCGCCTGCATGCGATTCCTCACGCCGAGCTTTCCATTGATGCGGCGAAGGTGGCTCTCCACCGTGTTCTCGCTGATGAACAGGTCGCGGCTCAGTTGCTTGTTCGACAGCCCATCGGCCAGGAGGCGCAGTACTTGGCGCTCGCGATCGCTCAGCAGTGCTTCGCCGGCGCTCGGTTCCGAAGCGGCAAGCACAGGGGTCAGCATCGGCTGCATGGCGTCGCAGACGGCGGCCAGGTGGGGTAGGTGAATGCCGTCACGCGTTCCTATCGCATCGAGCAGGGGCTGAAGGTGCCAGGGCTCATCGGCCACCACGCGAATCAGCCCCTTGGTGCTGGCAACGCGCAGCGCTTGCTCGAGCACCTCCAGCGCTTGCGAGCGCTTCAGCGCGGCCTCGCAGGCTTGCGCCAATAGGCAGCGCAGGCGCACGGCACGGCGGGTGTGATGCGCGGCCTCGGCCTTGGCCACTGCCTCCTGCACGCGAGGAATCATCGACGGTGCCGCGCCCGAGCGCATCGAGAGCCGCACGGACGCGATGAAGCCATCGTCGAGATCGTCGGCATGGAGGAACTGGCCGGCGTCGGCCTTCCAGCTGACGCTTTGTTCCATCAACGCCATCAGATGGCGCGCACTGGCGAGGTCGCCGCCCAAGAGTGCGAGTCTCAGCCTCTCGTGCCGGGCTGCAGCGGCGATGCGGGGGATGGCCCAGGCGTCGCCAAGGTCCAGCAGTTCCGAGAGTGTCTGCTGGGCGGATCGAAGGCGTCCTCGCAAGGCGTGCGTGCGCGCGGCCACTCGATAGGCGACGATCACGTGATCGGCGGTGCAGGCGTCGCGAATGGTGGGCAGGTAGTCTTCGAGCAGAAGCTCCACGGCTTGCAGGTCGTTCTGCTCGTAGAGAGCTTCGGCCAGATGAGCGGCGGCAACGCCCGATGCATCGGTGAAGCGATACCCCGCATCGATGATCCTGCGCAATGTGGCCTCGAAACGCAGGCGCGCTTCGGCGACATTGCCTTGATGCAACTCTATGGCCCCTTCGAAGCAGAGGGTGTGGTTGATCCCGTGGATCTCGCCGCCATAGGCGCGCTTCGCAGTGGCGAGATGGTGCAGTGCCTGGGCGTAGTTTCCCCGGCTGATGCACTCGTAGGCGGCCACGTTCAGGACCAGGCCGCGGACTCTCGGGGGGGCATCGTCCAGACCGCTCACGTGGGCACGGGCGAGTGCCGTCGCTTTGGGGACCTCGTCACCCCACGAGAAAGCAGCGAGTCTTGCGCCCACCACTTCCGAGGCGACTTGCGGGTCCAGGGGCGCCGCGCGTTCGACGAGGTCGATCAGCCGGATGGCGGCCGTATGGCGATGCCGGATGGCCATGGCGTAGGCGCCGGAAAGCGCCAGTTCAGGGTGCCTTTCCAACAGGTGTTCGGGCGTCGCGTCGACCCAGTTACGCAAGATGTCGATCTGCCCGGTATTGATCATCTCCAAGGCGCAAAGCGACATCCACTCCGCGGCCACTTCGCTGGCCCCACCCGCGAGTGCATGATGGATCGCCTGTGTCAGCCGGCCTTCGTGGGCCAGCCAGGTTGCGGCTTTGACATGCATCCCCTTTGCGTCTTCGCCCGCCGGCACTCCCGGCCGGCTGCGAAGAAACGCCAGAAACAACGGGTGGTATTCAAACCAGCCGCCACCCTCGGATTCAACGGCAAAGAGAAGAATGTTTTCGCGCTCGATCTTCTGCAGCAAGGCCGTGCTGTCCTGGCGCTCCAGGACGGTGTCGCACATGGCGGCGCAGAAGCTTTCGAGCAAAGCGGTCTGGAACAGGAAGTGCAACTCGTGCGCCGGCAGCCTGGCGAGAACGTCTTCCGCAAGATAGCTCGCCATGGCCCGCGAGAAGTCCGGCGTCCGCAATGCGGCATCGGCGCCTGCTGGACCCATGAGCGAAGCAACCAGCTGCACGGCCACGGGCCAGCCATCGGTCTGGCTCTGGAGCAGGGTCAGGTTCGCCTCGTCGACGCGTGCCGCCAGGCGAGCCGCGAGGTAATCGCGCAGGTCCTCCATCGAAAAGCGCAGAGACTTTCGATCGATCTCCAGCAACGCACCCTGCGCGCGGAGCCGACCCAAGGCCAGCGACGGCATTGAACGCGAGCCGATCACCACGCGTTGATTCGGTCCCAGCGCATCGATGACGCGGGCGAACGTTTGCAGGATCTCCGGGCTCTCGAGGTGTTCGAGATCATCGACAAGCAGCACGAAGCCGCCTTGGAATGCGGCCAGTTCATCGAGCAGCCGATGGGCACGCCCGCCTGCTTCGCCGGGAGGCGGCTTTGAAAACACCGGCGCCAGTGCCGATTGCAGATCGAAGATGAAACGTTCCGGATCGTTGTCGTCGTGATCGACCGTGAGCCAGGCCACTGGAGTACCTTGGCTTTGCAGCGCGCGATGGCATTGCCCCATGGCGGTGGATTTGCCGTATCCCGCTGGTGCATTGACCAGCACCACCTTCGCAGGCGACTGTGCAATCAATGCAGCGACTGCGGTGCGTTCTATCTCATGAGGAACCGGACGGGGAGCGCACAGCTTCAGAGAAAGCGGCCTTGGAGCATGGGACAACATCACAGAAGCGGGCGGTGGCTTTCGGGGTGCGGCGATTGTCCCACTGGCAACTTCGATTCCGGCTTACGTAAATACCTATGGCGAAGGCGCAGGTCGCGCGATGGACGCCGGTGCTGCCGCGGGCCCGTTCACGGATTTCCGTGAATGGGTGTGGCCAATGAATTCCCGGCTTTCCGGGATTGAGGCGCGGGCGGCAAGTCCGGACACTCGCTGCAAGGCTGAGGCATTCAGCCCTTTCGTCAAGCAGCGCAGACATTCAATCAGGAGACACTCAAATGGCAAAGCACCCCGTCGTCGTCTATGGAGCCAGTGGTTACACCGGCATGCTCATCATGGACGCGCTCATCGACCAGAACATTCCTTTCACGGCCGTTGCCCGCAATGCTGCCCGCACGCGGGAAATGATGGCGCAGCGCGTGGTCCGGCTGGAATCGGCCACCTACGAAATCATCGAATGCGACCACGACGTTGAATCGCTCACGAAAGCGTTCAAGGGCGCCAAGGTTGTCTGCAACACGGTGGGCCCGTTTATCGATTACGGATTGGTCGGGGTCGAAGCCGCGCTCAAGGCCGGCTGCCACTATCTCGACAGCACCGGCGAGCAGGCCTACATCCTGCAGGTGCGCGAGCAGTTCGGCGCACTGTTCCGCCAGGCCGGGCTCCTCGTCGCGCCGTCGACTTCCTACATGTTCACCTTCGCGGAGATCGCCGCCGAGCTGGCGCTCGAAACGGAAGGTGTGGACGCGCTCGAGACTGCGACCTTGTGCCGTGGCCTGCGCGGCGTCGGCGCGGGCGTGACCGTCGGTTCGACCGCTTCGATCTTCGGCCAGTACCGCCAGCAGGAGCTTTACCTCTGGGAGAAAAAGCTTGTCCCGCATGCGGCCGGCACGAGCTTCAACATCGTGTCCCCCGACTTCATGCAGCCGATCTTCTGCCTGCCCTGGGGCGGCACCTCGTTGCCGGTTTTCCTGGAGCAGGACTCACGCGTGCGCTCGTGCATATCGTCAGTCGGCTTCTATGACAACGAGGTGATGAGGCTGGTGCATTCGGTCGGCCAGAAATGGGAAGCCGAGTACAAGCACCTGAGCGCAGGCGAACAGGCTGCGGTCGTCAAGCATCTTGTCGACTCCACGACGCCCCAGATGCCGCCGCGCGAACGCACCACGGCCCAGCGCACGGTCGACTTCGCCATCGGCCGCGGCCATCTGGCGGCAGTGCGCGCCACGGTGCATGGGCTGACCCCGTACATCTCCACCGGCGTGCTGCAGGCAGCGGCCGCGGTCAAGCTGATCGACGGCGATACCGCCAAGGTCGGCTTCGCTTCGGCGGTCAAGGCACTCGGCCATCGCTACCTGCTGGGCTTCCTCGAGCAGCGCGGACTCGCACGAGCCACCGTCACGCAGCTCTGACACTTCAAGGAGGCCCCATGGCCATCATCGATTTCTTCGACCGCGGCTGGCGCATCAATCCGACAGGCATCGCCTACATCCAGGACGAGCGCAAGTTCAGCTTCGACGAGGTCGGCAGCCTGTCCTGCCGCATCGCCAACCAACTGCTTGCGGACGGCTTTCCCAAGGGCACGCGCGGTGCCGTCTGGGCGGGCAACGACGTGACCGCATGGATCTGCACCCTCGGCCTCTGGCGCGCGAACATGACGTGGATTCCGATCAACGTCCGCAACGCCGCGGAAGAGAACTTCTACATCCTGGAGAGCTTCGATTGCGAAGTGGTGTTCTTCCAGGAAGCTTTTGGCGCACAGATTGCCGCGCTGCGCGAGCGCCTGCCCAAGGTCCAGCGCTGGATCTGCCTGGACGGTTCCCTGCCGGGCGTCGAATCGCTCGCGAGCTGGATCGAATCGGCCCCGACCACCCGGCCGGAGGTGAGCGTCGACATGGATGACGTGGTCGCGGTGTCGCCCACCGGTGGCACCACCGGCATGCCCAAGGGCGTGATGAACACGCACCGCAGCCTGCAGGCTTTCATTGCGCACTTCATGACCGCCGCGAGCTATGGGGGCGACGAATACCCGGTGAACCTCGCCGCCGCGCCGATCACTCACACCGCCGGGATGCTGGCAGTTCCGTGCACGGCGCGCGGCGGCACCGTCGTCGTCCTGACCAAGCCGGACCCTGCCGTCCTGCTCGGATCGATCGCTCGCCACAGAGTCACGGAAGTCTTCCTGCCTCCGACGGTGATCTACAAGCTGCTGGACATCCCCGGCATCGAAAAGGTCGACTTCGCCTCGCTGCGCTACTTTCTCTACGGTGCGGCGCCCATGTCCGTCGAAAAGCTCAAGCGCGCGATCGAGGTCTTCGGGCCGGTGATGATGGGCGGCTACGGCCAGACCGAATGCCCGGCCTCGATCTCGTTCCTGACACCGGCGGAGCACTTCGTCCTGGGCCGCATCGCAGGGGATGAACGCCTGTCTTCCGTCGGGCGGCCGAATGCGCTGGTCCGTGTGGAGATCATGAACGACCGTGGCGAGCTGCTCGCACCGGGCGAGACCGGCGAGATCTGCGTGCGGGGCGACCTGGTCATGAAGGGCTACTACAAGGCCCCGGAAAAGACCGCCGAGACCATCGTCGACGGCTGGCTGCACACCGGCGACGTCGGGCACCTCGACGCGGCGGGCTACCTGCACATCACGGACCGCAAGAAGGACATGATCATCAGCGGCGGCTTCAACGTCTATCCGAGCGAAGTCGAGCAGGTGATCTGGGCGCATCCGGCCGTGCAGGACTGCGCCGTCATCGGCGTGCCCGATGAGAAATGGGGCGAGGCGGTGAAGGCCATCGTGGAGCTGAGCCCCGGCCACGAAGTCGCAGCCGAGGAGTTGATCGCGCTGTGCCGCGAAAAGCTCGGTGCCGTGAAGTCGCCGAAGACAATCGACTTCACGCCTGCACTCCCGCGCAGCGCCGCAGGCAAGGTCCTCAAGAAGGACCTGCGCGCGCCGTACTGGGCCGACGCCGCACGCGCGATCTGAGTGCTCGCATTGCGCGGTACATCCACAAGAACTGCGAGAACCACGATGACACTTGCACAAACCCGGGCGCTTTTCTATTCCGCCGCGCTCTTCAACTGGGGCGCCGTCCTGATCTTCGTGCTGTTCGCGCGCCCCCTGGGCCTGGAGCCGCCGCTGCAATCCCTGTTCGGCCAGATCACACTCGGTGCCATCTTCGTTTTCGGATGCGGCTACGGGCTGGTCGGCATGGCGCCGAGGGCCTACCGCGGCATCGTCGCGCTCGGGGTGCTCGGCAAGCTGGCGGTCGTGGCGATCGTTTGGGCGAACTGGGTTTCCGGCAGCACGACGCCGCAGATGGCCCTGCTGGTGAGCGGCGACGTCATCTACTCGCTGCTGTTCCTGCGCTTCCTTCAGCGCACCCCCGCCTGAGTTCCTCATGAGCGACATCTACATCGCCGGCGTCGGCATGACCGTGTTCGGGCGCCACGCGGAGCGCTCGCTCGAGGACATGGCACGCGAAGCGCTGAACGGCGCCTTGCGCGATGCCGGCTGTGCCGTCGGCGATGTCGGTGCGGCCTTCTACGCGGGCGTCACCAACGGGCCCTTGCAGGGGCAGTTCTCGATCCCGGGGCAGGTCGTGCTGGGCAAGAGCGGCATCGCGGGCATTCCGATCTTCAACGTCGAGAACGCCTGCGCCTCCGGCAGCACGGCGCTGCACCTGGCGGTCCAGTATCTGAAGGCCGGCGCCTGCGACATCGCACTGGCTCTGGGTGCGGAAAAGATGAACATCGCCGACAAGCCCCGGGCGCTTGCACTTTTCGAGGCCGGCTGGGACGTCTCGCGCGCGCAGCAGAACTACGAGCAATTGATGCGAATGGGCGAGGGCATCACGCCGCCGCCCGGATCCGAGTCCGACAAGCCGTACAGCCGCTTCATGGCGATCTATGCAGCCCTGTGCCGCCACCACATGAAGACCCACGGCACCACACAGCGGCAGATCGCGGCCGTGTCGGCCAAGAATCATCTGCACTCGGTGCACAACCCGCTCTCGCAGATTCGCAAGCCCTTTTCGATCGACGAAGTCCTGGCCGCGCCGCCGATCACCTACCCGCTGACTTTGCCGATGTGCGCGCCGCTGTCGGACGGTGCCGCGGCGGTCGTGCTCTGCAGCGCCAGCGGACTGCGCCGCATCGGCGCATTGCCGTCGCGCAACGTCAAGCTCGCTGCGAGCGTGATGCGCAGCTTCACGGTGCGTGGGCTCGATCAGCCGGAGCTCAACATCGGCCGGCTCGCCGCGCAGCAGGCCTACGAACAGGCCGGCCTCGGCCCGGCCGACATGCATGTGGCCGAAGTGCACGACGCGACGGCGATGGGCGAGATCATCCAGGCCGAAAACCTCGGCCTCGTCCCACTCGGACAAGGCGGACCCGCCGCGGAGCGAGGCGACTTCACCATCGGCGGACGCATTCCGATCAACCCGTCCGGCGGGCTCGAATCCAAGGGCCACCCGTTGGGCGCGACCGGACTGGGCCAGATCCACGAACTGGTCACGCAGCTGCGCGGTGAAGCCGGCGCGCGGCAGGTCCAGGGCGCACGCCGTGCCATTCAGGAAAACGGGGGCGGCCTCCATGGCGTCGAAGAGGCTGCCCTGGCCATTCACATTCTTACCAAGAACTAAGGAGACATCGTGCAAACGTATTTCAAAGACAAGGTCGCGGTCGTCACCGGCGCCGGTTCCGGCATCGGTCGGGCACTGGCCCTTCAAATGGCGGCGGGCGGCGCCCGGCTCGCTCTTTCCGATGTCGATCCGACAGGACTCGCCCAGACCATCCGCCTGCTTCCCGCCGGCACCGAAGTGCGCGGCTATGCGCTCGATGTTTCGTCGCGAGAGGCCGTGTTTGCGCACGCGGAGGACGTGAGGCGCGATTTCGGCACAGCGCACTTCGTCTTCAACAACGCAGGCGTCACCGTGATCGGCACGGTGGAGCATCTGGAGATCGACGAGATTGAGTGGCAGCTCGGCATCAACCTCTGGGGCGTGATCTACGGCACCAAGGCCTTTCTGCCGATGATGCTGTCGCAGCGCGAAGGCTGCATCGTGAACCTGTCGAGCGTCTTCGGGCTGGTCGGCTTTCCGGCCCAGAGTGCCTACAACATCTCCAAGTTTGGCGTTCGAGGGCTCACCGAGTGCCTCTGGCGCGAACTCGAAGGGACGGGCGTGCGAGCACTCTCAGTGCATCCGGGCGGCATCAAGACGAACTTCGAGCGAGCGGGCCGGCGCTGCAGAAATTCCGGACAGGAAGAAGCGCGCTTCTCGGCCCTGGGCGAGAGGCTCTTGACCACCCCGCCAGAAGACTGTGCCGCCGCCATCCTGAAAGGGGTGCGCCAAGGCAAGAAGCGCGTGGTAACGGGCAATCAGTCGACAACGCTGTTCTGGCTGTCGCGCCTGATGCCCAACAGCTATCACAGCCTCGTGAAGCTGATCGCCTGAGCCCAACACTTCGGCGTCATCGCCGCCATCGTCGTCATTGCGTCATCCATCAGAACTAAAAACCAAGAGACAAGCTCATGCCTCACCACTTCGCGCGCACGCCTTTTGCCGCGCACCGCCTCAGCGCATTGACTTGCGCAACGCTCGTGCTCTGCACGCTCGCATCCACGTCACACGCCATCGAGATCGACACCGGCAACCCGGACGTCGTCCTGCGCTGGGACAACACCATTCGCTACAACCTCGGCCAGCGCACGCAAGGGCAGGACAGGGCGATTCTCGGCAACCCGAACTTCGACGATGGCGACCGCAACTTCAACAATCACTCGCTGATTGCCAACCGCCTGGACCTGTTGAGCGAACTCGACCTGGTGGTCGACAAGAACTACGGCTTTCGCGTCAGCGGCGCGGCCTGGTACGACGCGGCATACAGCAACCTGGACAACCGCAGCAACGCCACCGCCAATACGCTGGTCTACGGTCTGCCCACGGCCGGTGCGCTCTCGGACTACACCTCGCGCTATGCGAAGGGCCCCTCGGGCGAACTGCTCGATGCTTTCGTCTTCGGCAGCAAGACCTTCGGCGAGACCGATGTCAGCCTGCGCCTTGGCAAGCACACCGTGTACTGGGGCGAGAGCCTGCTGGGTGCAGGCGCGATCCACGGCATCAGCTACGGCCAGTACTCGCTGGACCTGTGGAAGGCGCTGGCCACCCCCGGCATCGAGGCCAAGGAGATCTATCGTCCGCGCAACTCGATGACCTTGCAGGCGCAGCCGTCGCCCGAGCTGTCCTTCTCGGCGCAGACCTTCTTTGATTGGGAGAGCGTGCGCTATCCGGAGTCGGGCAGCTACCTGACGGTGAACGACGCGCTGCTGCACGGCGGTGATTCGCTCATCGCGGGACCGGGCCAGCGGCTGCTGCAAAGCACGGGCGGCGACCCCAAGAAGACCGGCGACTTCGGCCTCTCGGCACGCTGGAGCCCGGAGTGGCTCGACGGCACCGCGGGGCTCTATGGCCGCCGCACCGCTGACATCCAGCCGCAGCTCGCGCTGCTGCCCGCGGTGGCCGCAGGCGTACCCGCCGCCGCCTGCGCGAGAGCGGGCCTGCGCGCCATCGGCCCGACGACCTGCTACATCAACCCCGGCGCGGCCACGCTGCCGCAGATCCAGGCGGGCTATGTCGGCCAGTACCAGGCCTACTACGGCCGCGACATCGACATGTACGGCGTGAGCCTGTCAAAGAACGTAGCCGGAATCAGCGTGGGCGCCGAGCTCAGCTATCGGCACGACATGCCGCTGCAGAGCGTGCCGGTGCAGGTGCTGCCCGCCGCACTGGTCAACCCGGCGACGGGCGCGATCTCCCTGGCGCAGCTCAACCAGCTCGGCGGCGACACGCCCGGCGCGCGCGGCAACACTGCGCATGGTGTGCTGAACTTCCTCGGAACGCTCTCCAAGACACCCGTGTTCGACTCCGCCACCTGGAATGCCGAACTGGTGTGGAACCGCTGGCTGAGCGTCTCGCAGAACCCTGGCGCCTTCAAGGGCAGCGCAGCCTACATCGCCAACCCTGCCAACGTCGATGCCGTCAGCAAGGACTATTTCGGCCTGGGCCTGAACTTCACGCCCACCTGGTACCAAGTCTTCCCGGGCGTGGACCTTTCCATGCCGCTGAGCTGGTCGGGAGGCCTGTCGGGCAACTCCGCCGTGCTTTCCGGGGGCAACAAGAACGCCGGATCGTTCGGCATCGGCATCGCAGCGGACGTCTATGCCAAATACAACTTCTCGCTGCGCTACGTGGGCTTCTATGGCGACTACAGCACCACGCCCACCGGTGCGATGAACGTGGCCAACGGCACCAACGCCGTGCTGTCCGACCGCGGCCACGTGCTGTTCACCTTCAAGGCCACTTTCTAGGCCACTTTCCAGGCCATCCCACCCCCATCAGGAGACAACCCATGAAGACCCGTTCCATCGTGGCAGGCGCAGTGTTCGCGCTGGCCGCACATTCGGCGCTGGCCGCCGTCAGCGCCGAAGAAGCGAAGAAGCTCGGCACCACCCTCACGCCCACGGGTGCCGAACGTGCAGGCAATGCCGACAAGAGCATCCCCGAGTACACCGGCGGCCTGACCACGCCCCCGGCTGGCTACGAGAAGGGCTCGGGCATGCGTCCCGACCCCTTCGCGGCCGAGAAGCCCCTCTATGCGATCACTGCGCAGAACATGGCGCAGTACGAAGGCAAGCTCACAGCGGGCACGAAGGAACTGCTGAAGAAATACCCGACCATGCGCGTGGACGTCTATCCGTCGCACCGCTCGGTCGCCTTCCCGAAGTACGTCCTGGACAACACCGTCAAGAACGCCACATCGGTGAAGACCACCGATGACGGCCTGGGCCTGGAAGGCACCTACGCGGGCATTCCCTTCCCCATCCCCAAGACCGGCAACGAGGTCATGTGGAACCACCTGCTGCGCTACACCGGCCAAAGCTACTTCACGCAGTACGACTCGATCAACGTCGATTCGGCCGGCAAGGCAGTCCTCGCTACCACCGGCCAGATCTACATGGACTACCCGTACTACGACCCCAAGCGCACGGGCGCCTCGGCCGACAACGATGTCTACTTCCGCACCAAGATCGCCTACACCGCACCGGCGCGCCGTGCCGGAGAGGCGCTGCTCGCGCAGGACTACATCAACCCGATGAAGAACGGCCGCCGCGCCTGGCAGTACCTGCCGGGCCAGCGCCGCGTGAAGCTGGCACCGGACATCGCCTACGACACACCCAATCCGGGTTCGGCGGGCGCATCGACCTACGACGACGCCTGGGTCTTCAACGGCGCGATGGACCGCTACGACTTCAAGCTGGTGGGCAAGCAGGAAATGCTGGTGCCCTACAACACCTTCAAGCTGGTGTACGCCAAGGACCCGTATGCGGTGACGACGCCCAACCACCTGAACCCGGACTACGTGCGCTGGGAGGCGCATCGCGTGTGGGTGGTGGAGGCGACGCTCAAGCCTGGCAAGCGCCACATCTATGCCAAGCGCACCTTCTACGTGGACGAGGACAGCTGGGTCGCGGTGGCTTCGGACATGTACGACGCGCGCGATCAGCTCTATCGCGCGAGCTTCGTCTATACGAACCCTTCCTACGAACTGCCGGCACCCGCGGCCATGGGCCAGTCGTTTCACGACTTCACCAGCGGCGGCTACAACATGACCGGGCTGCTGGGCGCCTACAACGTGGGCGTGAAGTACATCGACCCGCTGTCCGCCAACGCCTGGTCCGCCGACGCGCTGGCGGGCTCGGGCGTGCGCTGAGCAGGAGCGACCTGTGCACCGCAGAACCATGCTGCTGGCCGTGCTCGGCACGCTGGGCGCCTCCGCCTTGCGCGCCGGCGAGGTCCTGGAGCAACCCGCGCGCATGAGTGCGCTGGCCAGCCAGCGGCTGATCACCGGCATCGCACGCACCGGCGAGCGGCTGGTCGCGGTCGGCCAGCGCGGGCATGTGGTGCTGTCGCGCGATGGCGGCCGTAGCTGGACGCAGGCGCTGGTGCCGGTGCGCTCGGACCTCACGGCCGTGAGCTTCGTCGATGACACGACCGGGTACATCACCGGCCACGACGGCGTCGTGCTCGGCACGCGCGATGGCGGCAACAGCTGGACGCGCCTGCTCGATGGCCGCCAGGTCAACGCGCTGGTGCTCGAACATATGAAGCGTCGCGTCGCCACGTCCGACGCAAGCGAAGCTGATCGCAAGCTGCTCGACGAAGCGCAGCGCAACGCGGACGCCGGGCCTGACAAGCCTTTCCTCGACCTGTGCTTCGTCAACGCGAACGAGGGCTTCGTGGTGGGGGCCTACGGGCTCGTGATGCGCACCGCCGACGGTGGCAAGACCTGGGAGCCGTGGTTCGATCGCGTGGACAACCCCGGTCTTCTCAATCTCTACGCGATCCGCGCCGCAGGCGGAGCGGTCTACATCGCGGGGGAGGGCGGCCTGCTGCTCAAGCTGGACGCGGGCGCCCAGCGCTTCACGGCGCTGCCCTCGCCGTACAAGGGCAGCTTGTTCGGCCTGGTGGCCACCAAGACCGCCATCCTGACCTTCGGCATGCGCGGCCATGCGTTCATCAGCACCGATGGCGGGACGGCCTGGTCGCCCGTGGATACGCAGCTGGCCGCGAGCATCGTCGGTGCCGCGGTCGCCGCCAACGGCACCTTGGCCCTGGCGGACCAGGGCGGCGGCATCGCCTTCAGCATTGACGGCGGCCTGAGCTTCACGCGCTCGCCCATCGGCTCGCAGGCGCCGCTCGCGGCCATTGCCTTCGCAAGCACTTCGTCGCTCGTGCTGGGCGGCCCGCGAGGCCTGCGCACGCTGGACCTCATCACCAAGGACAAGTAATGGCCACCTCTTCCGGACTGGGCCAGATGCCGGTCGTGCGCGACCTCGCCCAGTTTCCGCGCAACTCGGGCAACTGGCTCGAGCGCGCGGTCTTCAATCATCGCCTGGTGGTCACTCTGGCTTGCGTGATCGCCACGCTGGTGCTGGGCTTCTTCGCGACACGCGTGTCGCTCAATGCCAGCTTCGACAAGATGATCCCCGTGGGTCATCCCTACATCCAGAATTACCTGCAAAACCGCAGCGAGCTGCGCGGCATGGGCAACACCTTGCGGGTGGTCGTCGAGAACGAGAACGGCGACATCTTCGATGCACGTTACCTGGATGCCCTCAAGCACATCAACGACGACCTGTTCCTGACGCAGGGTGTCGATCGCGCCTGGGTCAAGTCGCTGTGGACGCCGGCCACGCGCTGGACCGAAGTCACCGAAGAGGGCTTCCAGGGCGGCCCCGTGATGCCCGACACCTTTGACGGCAAGAGCGGCAGCGTGGACAAGCTGCGCCTGAACGTCGCGCGCGCGGGGCTCGTCGGCAGCCTCGTGGCCAACGACTTCAAGTCCAGCGCCATCGTCGCCCCGCTGCTGGACAACGACAAGGGCGGGCGCCTGGACTATTGGCGCCTCTCGCGCGAGATCGAGACCCAGATCCGCGACAAGTACGAGCGTGGCCTGGCGCCCGACGGCAAGCCCTGGGGCGTCAAGGTGCACGTGATCGGCTTTGCCAAGATCATCGGCGACCTGCTCGATGGCCTCTTGCAGGTGATGATGTACTTCGGCGTCGCCACGCTGATTGCGGCCCTGCTGCTGTATGGCTACACGCGCTGCGTGCGCAGCACGGCGATGGTGCTCGCGTGCTCGCTGGTCGCGGTGGTCTGGCAAGTGGGCCTGGTCAGGCTGTTCGGGCTCGAACTCGACCCCTATTCGATGCTCGTCCCGTTCCTCGTCTTCGCCATCGGCGTGAGCCACGGCGCGCAGAAGATGAACGGCATCATGCAGGACATCGGCCGCGGCACGCACCGGCTGGTGGCTGCGCGCTACACCTTCCGGCGCCTGTTCCTCGCCGGCGTCACGGCCCTGATGGCCGATGCGGTCGGGTTTGCGGTGCTGGCGCTGATCCCGATCCCGGTGATTCGCGAACTCGCGATGACGGCCAGCATCGGGGTGGCGGTGCTGATCTTCACCAACCTCTTGTTGCTTCCCGTGCTGCTGTCGTACGTGGGCGTGAGTCCCAAGGCCGCCGCACGCAGCCTGCGCGTGGAGCAGGAACAGGCCGCAGGGGGAGGCACGCGGCTGTGGGCCCTGCTGGACAACTTCGCCAGCAGGCGCAGTTGGGCTCTCAGCGCAGTCCTGGTTTCGGCGGCGCTCGCTGTCTTCGGCTTTGCCGTCAGCCTGAACTTGCAGGTGGGCGACCTCGATCCCGGCGCGCCGGAGCTGCGGCCCGATTCGCGCTACAACCGCGACAACGCCTTCGTCACGAAGAACTACTCACTCTCCAGCGACCTGTTCGCGGTGATCGTGAAGACGCCCAAGGAAGGGTGCCTGAAGTACGACACGCTCGCGCACGTGGACGCGCTCGCCTGGGAACTGCAGCAGTTGCCGCAGGTGCGTGCCACCGTGGGCCTGCAGGATGTGGTGCGGCAGATCACGGCCGGCTCCTTCGAGGGCAACCCGAAGTGGCTCACCATCAGCCGCAACCAGGATGTCCTGAACTACGGCGGGCAACAGGCGACGGTGAACAATCCGGAACTCTTCAACACCGAGTGCTCGGTGATGCCGCTGGTGGTCTATCTCTCGGATCACAAGGCCAAGACGCTGCAGAGCGTGCTGGCGGTCGTCGAAGACTTCGTCAAGGCGCATCCGACCGACCCTGCGTTGGTGCAGATCCTGCCGGCTGCGGGCTCGGCCGGCATCGAGGCGGCGACCAACATCGTGGTGCGCGAGGCCAATCGCACGATGCTGCTCTACGTGTATGCGGCGGTGATCGCGCTGTGCTTCCTGACCTTCCGCTCGTGGCGCGCGGTGCTGGTGGCGGTGATTCCGCTGGTGGTCACCTCCATCCTGTGCGAGGCGCTGATGGTGTGGCTGGGCATCGGGGTGAAGGTGGCGACCTTGCCGGTGATTGCGCTGGGCGTGGGCATCGGCGTGGACTATGCGCTGTACCTGCTCTCCGTGCAGTTGGCAGGCCAGAGGCGCGGGCTCAGCCTGACCCAGGCGTACTCGGAGGCGGTCACCTTCACGGGCAGGGTCGTTGCGCTCGTGGGTGTCACGCTCGCCGCGGGCGTCGTCACCTGGGCTTTCTCGCCCATCAAGTTCCAGGCCGACATGGGCATCCTGCTGACCTTCATGTTCGTCTGGAACATGGTCGGCGCGCTGGTGCTCATCCCGGCGCTGTCGCACTTCCTGCTCAATGACCGGTATTTTCAATCCCAGCGCAGGGCCCTCTGAATGGCTTCGAGCAACTGTTCCTGCGGATAGGGCTTTTGCAGGAAGTCGACTGCGCCATCCTTGATGGCCTGGGTGGCCGTTGATATGTCGACGCTGCCGCTGATGAAGACGATCGGCAGTTGAACGCCCATTTCCCGGAGTCGCTGCTGCAGCGCGAGACCATTCATGCGCGGCATGCGCAAGTCCAGCACCAGGCAGCCTCGCCAGCTCGCCTCCAAGGCCGCCAGGAATTCGAACGCGGAGCTGAAGACGACCGCCGCCATTCCGACCGCAAGGACCAGCTCGCGAATTGAGTCGCGACAGGCTTCGTCGTCATCAATGATGAATACAGTGTGTCGGTCCACAATCTCGGTCTTTGAAGGCGCGCCGGAACTTTGGCTTCGGCCCTCAAGTTACCGAAGGAACGGGATTTGCGAAACTGCCCTTTGGTGCGGTCGCGACTCTTTGACAACACCGGCCGCTCTACCGCCGGAGCGCGCTCACTGGCCTGACTACAGGCGGTGCAAGGTGGCGAGCAGGAAGTCAAGCATCACTTGCACCCGCATGGCCTGCCGGCGGCGCGGCGCGTGCAGCAACTGGGCAACCTGCGCAGGGCCGCTCCAGCGAGGCAACAGGCGGACGAGTTCGCCCGAACGCAGCAACGGATTCACCATCCAGCTCGGCTGCAGCGAAATGCCGGCATCGCAGCGCACCGCTTCAAGCAGGGCAATCGCGCTGTTAACGCGGTAGCGCGCCGGCACCTGCACCGTCGCACTGCGCCCGTCCGCCGCGCTGAGTGCCAGGGCATCATCGCCGCCGCTTCCATAGCGCAGGTACGAGTGCTTGCCCAGGTCTTCGGGCCGCCGGGGCCTGCCGCGCTGCTTCAGGTAGCCGGGCGATGCGACAAGGTAGCGCGGCCAGACCGCCAGCGGCTGCGCAACCAGGTCCGGAGCGGGCGCGCCGCCGATCCGCACGGAGATGTCGATGCGCTCTTGCACGGGATCGACGAAGCGGTCTTCAAGCAGCAGCTCGACCTGCAACTGCGGATGCTGGCCGAGCGCCTCGAGCATCAGCCTGTTGAGATGCAGCTCTCCCAACGCGACCGGCGCCGAGACGCGCACCAGCCCACGCGGTGCGCGGGTTCGCTGGCCGAGCTCGGCCACGGTCTCTTCGTAGTCGGCGAGGATCTGTCGGGCGCTTGCCACGAAGCGGAGCCCTTCGTCCGTGGGTGCGGCGCGGGCACTGCCGCGCTCCAGAAGGCGCACTCCCACGCTGGCTTCCAGGCCCGCGATCAGTTTGCTGACCGTGGGTTGGGTGCTACCGAGGTCGCGCGCGGCAGCCGACAGGCTGCCCAACTCGACTGCTCGAACGAAGACATCCATGGCCCTGAGCCTGTCCATACGCCATTCCAAAAAGTAAGAGGAGGTCTTCCATTCTGCCGTCTTCCATACCCAATACGAATACCTCAAAGTCCGACCATCCAAACTGTCAAGGACATCCGATGAGGAAAATTTCAGCCACCGTGACAATGCTCGGCGGTCTGCTGGCGGCCACTGCAGCGTGGGGCGGCGCGGCGTCGCAGCACTGGACCACCAGTTGGATCGCGGCGCCCGAGCCGACCTGGAACGCGGACTTCGTGCTCCCGCTGGGCATCCCCGAAACGATGAAGGACGTCACGCTGCGCCAGTCGTTGCGACTGGCGGTGGGCGGCGAGCGCCTCCGGCTGGTGCTGAGCAATGTCTACGGAAAGGCGCCGCTGAAGATAGGTCGGGCGCAAGTGGCGCTCGAAGGCGCCGTCGACGGCTTGCGGGTCACATTCCAGGGCAGGCAAGGGGTCGAGATAGCGGCGGGCTCGCAGGTGCTGAGCGACCCGGTCGCGCTGGCGGCCGGCGATGGCGCCCGGTTGACCATCGACTTGCACCTGCCCGGGACATCGCGGCCGGCGGGCTTTCATTGGGACGCCCGCGAGCGCACGTGGCTGTTGCCCGGCGATGCCGTCGGGCGCGCCGGTGCGGCCGGCGGGGACGCTCTGGACTCACGTGCGTTCCTGGCCGCAGTGGCGGTGCAGTCCGATCGAGCGCCGGTCGCCGTCGTGGCATTGGGCGATTCGATCACCGACGGCAACGGCGCCACGCCCGGTGCGGATCACCGCTGGCCTGACGTGCTGGCCGAACGCCTCGCTCCGCATGGCGTGGCGATGCTCAATGCAGGCATCTCGGGCAATCGGCTGCTTCGCGACGGCATGGGCGAAAGCGCCCTGGCGCGCCTGCAGCGGGACGTGTTGCAGCAAACAGGCGTGCGTGCGGTGATCGTCATGCTGGGCACCAATGACATCGGCTGGCCCGGTGGCGCGTTCGCGCCGCACGAGCCGCCGGTCACGCTGAAGGCTCTTACGGACGGCTTCCAGCAACTGGTGGCGCAAGCGCATCGGCGGGGCGTGCGTGTGATCGGTGCCACGGTGTCACCGTTTGAAGATGCCCTGCAGGGCACTCCGCTCGAAGGCCACTACAGCGCCCAGAAGGACGCGACCCGCCAAGCGCTCAATCAGTGGATCCGCGAGAGCGGCGTATTCGACGCCGTGGTGGACTTCGACCAACTGCTGCGAGACCCGGCGCGGCCCAGCCGCCTGCTGGCGCAATTCGATTCGGGAGACCATCTGCACCCGAGTGATGCGGGCTATCGAGCGATGGGGCAGGCGATCGACCTGCAGCAGTTGCTTGGCGGGGATCAGGTCCACGAGCGGCTTCCGGCGTTGACGGCGGCTGGGTTGGCGAGGTGAACCGGGGGGCCTCAGGCAGTCGCAAGCGCAGGGGCCATGGCGGTCGCACCGGGCGCAAGCTTGCGCACCGCATCCTCCACCGACATGAACACGCGGTCGGCACCGATCGTATCGAGCAAGCCGGTGCGTTGCGCCTGCGCCTGTGCACGGCCGGCCGAGAGCCGCGCGATCGCGACCGAGGTGCCGGCACGCATGAGTTCTGTGATCACCCGTCGCAGGATCTGCGATCCGGTGTAGTCGATATCGATGATGCCGGTGGCCTCGATCACCAACAGCTTCACCGGCTGTACCTGCCGCGCGATGGCCGCGTCGATGTAGGCGCAGATGTGCTCGGCATTGGTGAAGTTGAGCGGTGCCCCGGGCGCGATCACCACCACGCCGGCGACCTGCTCCCCCGGTGCGCCGGGCACCGGCGGCCACCACACGGTGCTGCCCGGCACGCGCGCGAGTTCGACGCATGAAGGCCGCGCCACCACGTAGAGGCTATGCACGAAAGACATCACGATCGCCAGCAGCATGCCGGTTTCGATGGGCAGCGCGATCACCAGCACGGCGCTGGCCAGCACCAGCAGGATCTCGTTGCCGCCCCGGCGCCTGATCAGGCGCATCTGGTCGACGCGGAAGATGCGCAGCGCGATATAGACGAGGATGCCCGAGAGCGCCGCATGCGGCACGTAGGCCATCAGGCCGGAGGCCACGGCGGCCAGCAGCACGATCAGCGCCACTGCCGTCAGCGCCGCCATCTGCGAACGGCCGCCCGATTCGCGGACGATGGCGGTGCTCGGCGGGCTGGCATCGACGGCGAAGGCGCCGAGCAGCCCCGCGAGCACGCCGCCCGCGCCGACGGCGGCGAAGTCGCGGCTGACATCGTCGGGCCGCCCTTCTTGCGACGGAAAGGTGCTGGCGACCGCGGCGGTCTGCATGATGCAGACCATCGCCACCACCAGCGCCAGTTGCAGCAGGCGGCTGAAACTGCCGATGTCGGGCAGCGCAGGGACACCGATGTGGGGCAGCGGCACCGACAGTGCGCCGAGCAGGCTCACGCCGCGCGCCTGCAGATGGAACAACGCAACCGCAAGGCCGGCCGCGACCAGTCCGATCAGCGCGCCCGGTATGCGCGCGCTGATGCGCGAGGCGAGCATCGTCGTCGCCAGCACCCCCAAGCCCAGCGCCATTGAATAAGGATTGGCATCGGGCAACCGCGCCAGAACATGGACCAGCCGCACCAGCACATGCCCCGCTTCGCCCGGCACGCCGAACAGTGTGGGCAGCTCGCCGACGATGATGTGTACGGCGATGCCGGCCAGAAAGCCGGTCGTGACCGGCACCGACAGCAAGGTTGCGAGCCAGCCGGCGCGCAGCAGCCCCACCGCCACGAGCACGATGCCGACCATCAGCGCCAGCAGGCTCGCGAGTTGCGGATAAGCAAGGGCGCTGCCGACCGCGATCGAGGCCAGGCCGCCGGCAAAGATCGGCGCGATGGTCGAATCGGCCGCTACCGACATGAAGCGGTTCGCGCCAAAGGCCGCAAAGGCGATCGAGCCGGCGGCGAAGGCATAAAGACCCGTCTCGGGCGGCATGCCGGCGAGGCGCGCGGTCGCGAGCTGTCCGGGTATGGCGATGGCCGCCAGCATGAGCCCGGCGACCAGGTCGCGAGACAACCATGCCGCGCGATAGCCGCGCAGCGAAGCAAAGAGGCGAAACTGCATGCCCGGCACTATGCCGCAGGTGCGGGACGGCGGGGACGGCGGGGACGGCGGACCAGCCCGACCGCCACGGCGGCGAGTACCAGCGCAACCACGCTGCCGACTGCGAACAGGCTCGCGTAGTCGAGGCCGGTGAGTCCGCGCAAGGGTCCAACGCCGAAGGCCGCCACGCCGTAGCCCACTTGATAGAACGCAATGAGCACGCCCGACATCGTGGCTGCCTGGCGCGGCATCTCGGTGCCGGCGAAGCTGATGCTGAGCGGGAGAAAAGCCGAGCAGGCCAGCCCGGCCAAGCCGAAGGCGGCGATGCCGCCCCAGGCGCCGTCGACCCGGGCGACCCACTGGAAGACTGCGGCCAGCAGCACCGGCAGCGCCAGGTAGATCCAGCGCGCGGGCACCGCACGTTCGAGGAAGGCGATCAGCACCCGTCCCAGGGTCACGGCCGACCAGAAGGCGGTGAGCGCGAACGACGCGTCCCTGGCCTGCACGCCGCGCTGGCTGGACAGATAGAGCGTCGCCCAGTTGCCGCTCAGCGTCTCGACCACACCATAGAGCAGCACCGCGGCGGCATACCACCAGAAGCGGCGCGGCAGCTGGCTGTCGCCGCCGGAAGGCTTGTAGGGCAGGCGCAGCGCGGCGCTGGCCGTGGCAAGCAGCAGCAACGCGATCAACGCCACCATCAGCAGCGGCAAGCCCCACCATGCGCCCAAGCCTGTGAACAACGCAACCAGCAGCGGCGCCAATGCAGTCCCCACGCCGAGCAGCGCGTTCAACAGCAGGACGGCGCTGTCGGCGTTGTCCGGGAAGAAGCCTTCCACCAGCGTGTTCAGGGCCATCACCGTTGCACCGAAGCCGATACCCAGCGCGCCGGTGGCAATGCACAGCAGCACGAAAGCCGCTGGCGCGCCCATCCAGAGTTGGCTCGCGGCCAACAGTGCCATCGCGATCAGATCGCCGACGAGCCCCAGCAACAGCACGCCCCGCAGGCTCAGGCGCAGCGCCAGACGCGAGCCGAAGGCGGACGCCAGGATCGCCAGCACCACCTGCGGCACGAACATCAGCCCGAATTGCGTGCTGGACAAGCCGAAGCCGGACGGACTGGTCAGGATGGCGCTTGCGGCCGGAAAGCTCACCAGCGCCAGTCCCTGCACCACGCCGGCGGCATAGAGGACGCCGACTTCGAATCGACTTGCAGTGCGGGCCACGCTTCAGCCGAGCCGCTGCAGCAGGTGGTCGCCAACGCGCAATGCGTTGGCGATCGCGGTCAGCGACGGATTCACCGCGCCGATGCTGGGAAAGAAACTGGTGTCCACGACATACAGGTTGTCGAGCTCATGCGCCTTGCAGTTGCGGTCGAGCACCGAGCTGGCCGGGTCGTCGCCGAAGCGGCAGGTGCCGGCCTGGTGCGCGCAGCCGGCCAGCGCGATGTCGCTCTGCATGTAGACGTTCCGTCCCAGCAGATGGTGGGACTTGAAGCCGAGCTGCGAGAGCATCGAACGGAGCTTTTCGTAGAGCTTCTGCTTGGCGACCTGATTGTTGGGCGTGTAGGCAAGCGTCAGTCGCCCATCGCCATCGACAGTCACGCGGTTGTCCGGATCGGGCAGGTCCTCGGTGGTCAACCAGAAGTCGACCGCATGCCGCGCGATGTCGTCCAGCGCACGGCTGGGCACCAGTGCGGTCAGCAGCGCCTTCTCGGCGCGGTACATGCCGCCGAGCGTCTTGCCGATCATCTGGATGTTGCCCATCGGATAGTCGAACCCGTCCATGCCGAAATAGAAGTCGTTGAGAGCGAGCGTCTTCTGGAATGTCGTGTCGTTCGGCGTCAGCGACAGCGCAAGCACCGCCTGGCTGTTGTGGAACATGTAGTTGCGACCGACCTGGCCCGACCCATTGGCCAGGCCGGCGGGATGCGCATCGCTCGCCGAACGCAGCAGCAGGGCCGCTGAATTGGCAGCGCCGCAGGCAACCACCACGATGTCGGCCGAGAAGCGCTGCTCGATGCCCGCCACATTGGCCAGCACGCCGGTAACGCTGGCCCCGTTGCTCTCGAGCTTGAGCGCCCGTGCATTGCGCACCAGGGTGACGTTGGCGTGTTCCAGCGCAGGCCGCACGGCGATCACCTCGGCATCGCTCTTGGCATGCACCAGGCATGGAAAGCCGTCGCAGGTCTGGCAGCGGATGCAGCGGCTGTAGGCCATGTCGGCCTCGTTCATCATCACCGCCGACGGCGCGTGAAAGGGCTTGTAGCCGGCTGCCTTCAGGTCTTCGGCGAGCTTTGCGATGCGCGGCTCGCTCGAGATCGGCGGAGCGGGGTAGGGCGCGCTGGCTGGCGGCTCGGTCGGGTCGGTGCCGCGTTCGCCATGCACCTGGTACAGCTGTTCGGCCTCTGTGTAGTAGGGCTCGAACTCTTCGTAGCCGACGGGCCAGGCGGGCGAAATTCCGTCGTGATGCCGCATCACGCCGAAGTCCTCCTTGCGGAGGCGAAAGAGCGCCGCGCCGTACATCTTGGTCGCGCCGCCGACGAAGTAGTGCACCTGCGGCTGAAAGGCCTTGCCGCTGGGCAGATACCAGGTGTCCGCCGAGATGTAGCGGTTGTCGGCGAAGACCTCCGCAACGCTCCAGTTGGCCGCCTCGCGCGGCAGCCAGTCGCCGCGTTCGAGGATCAGCACCTTCTTGCCCGAAGGCGCCAGGCGATGCGCGAGTGTGCCGCCGCCGGCGCCGCTGCCGATGATGATGACGTCGTAGTGCCCGTCCATGGCGGCTACAGCCCGGGGCTGCTCTGCATGATGCCGCCGTCCGCGAATATCGTGGTGGCGGTCACGTAGCTGGCACCGTCGCCTGCGAGGAACACCACGACGTTGGCGATTTCTTCGGGCTGGGCCATGCGGCCGAGCGGAATGGCCTTGTTGAGCACCGCCAGCAAGGTGGGGTTCTGCATGGTCGAGAGATTGATCGGCGTGGCCACTGCGCCGGGGCCGACGCCGACGACGCCGATGCCGTGCGGCGCCAGTTCGACACCGGCGGTTCGGGTGAGCATGCGCATGCCGCCCTTCGACAGGCAATAGGCGGTGTTGCCGGGCATCGGCCAATCCTCGTGCACCGAGGTGATGTTGATGATCCGCCCGCCGCCGCCCTGCTTGATCATCTGCCTGGCCGCCAACTGGGTGCCGAAGAAGGCACTCTTGAGATTGATGTCCAGCACCTTCTCGTATTGGGCCTCGGTCGTGTCGAGCACCGACGTGCGGGTCTCGACGCCGGCGTTGTTGACCATGATGTCGATCCTGCCGAATTTCGTGACGGCGGCATCGACGAGCCGCTGCAGGTCGTCGACCTTGCTGACGTCGGCCTCCACCCCGATCGACTGGTCGCCCAGCGCCGTGATCTCCCGCTCCAGTTCGTCGGTCGCCTCCGGATTGGCGACATAGTCGATCACGACGTTGGCACCGGCCTTGGCCAGCCCCAGCGCGATGGCTTTGCCGATTCCGCTGTTTCCACCCGTGACGATGGCGATCTTTCCTTTGAGTGACATGGCGTTCCTCTTTGGCTGGTGATGTGGCTGGTGATGTCGCTGGTCGTGCGACCGTCGGATTTGTACCCCGATTTGCCTCGCAGTGCCTGACTTTGACTGGCGCTTCGGGCGGCAGTAAAAGCAGGCGGGCCCACCGCAGCGGAAAAAAGCCGAATTGACCACACCCACCACACCCACCGCACCTACCCCATCCGCCCCAGCCGAACCCTCGGAAGAAGACAAGCGCCTGGCCGAAGTTCGCGACAAGCAGGTCCCATGGCGCCGCTTCGGGCCCTATGTGAGCGAGAGGCAGTGGGGCACGGTGCGCGAAGACTACAGCGCCAACGGCGATGCATGGGAGAGCTTCACCCATGACCAGGCGCGTTCACGCGCCTACCGTTGGGGCGAAGACGGCATCGCCGGCATCTCCGACGACCAGCAGCGCCTGTGCTTTGCGCTGGCGCTATGGAACGGTGCCGATCCGATCCTCAAAGAGCGGATGTTCGGGCTCACCGGCAAGGAAGGCAATCACGGCGAGGACGTGAAGGAGTACTACTTCTACCTCGACAACCTGCCGAGCCACGCGTACATGAAATACCTGTACAAGTACCCGCAGCAGGCCTTTCCGTATGCCCAGCTCGTCGCTGAGAACGGCCGGCGCGGCCGTCACGACCCCGAATACGAGCTGCTCGACACCGGCATCTTCGACGAGGACCGCTACTTCGACGTCTTCGTCGAATATGCGAAGGCGGGCACGGACGACGTGCTGGTGCGCATCAGCGCGTTCAATCGCGGCGCCGAGCCGGCGCCGCTCGATCTGCTGCCCACGCTGTGGTTTCGCAATGAATGGTCGTGGTCCGGCAGGAAGCCCAAGCCGCGGCTCGCCAAGGACCCTGCGCAGCCTCATGCGATCGCCGCCACGCACGCCAGGCTCGGTACGTACTGGCTCTACCACGAACCCTCCGATGACCTGCTCTTTACCGACAACGAAAGCAACGCCGCCCGGCTCTGGGGCAGTCCGGCGCAGGGATTCGCGAAGGACGCCTTTGGCGACTTCGTGGTGCACGGGCGCCACGATGCGGTCAATCGCGCGAACGTCGGCACCAAGGCCGCGCCGCTCTACCGGCGCACCTTGCAGCCGGGCGAAAGCTGCGTGGTCAAGCTGCGGCTGTCGAACGACGGCCGGCTCTCGGACGCACTCGGCAGTGGGTTCGATGCGGTGTTCGCGCGCCGTACCGAAGAGGCCGATGCCTTCTACCAGCGCATCACGCCCTTCGACCTGCCGCCGGACATGCGCAACGTGCAGCGCCAGGCTTTCGCCGGCATGCTCTGGAGCAAGCAGTACTACCACTTCGTGGTTGCGCACTGGCTGCAAGGCGACAAGCTGCAGTCGCCGCCGCCCGAGGAGCGCAAGCAGGGCCGCGACCACGAATGGACCCACCTTGCCACGGGCGACGTGCTGTCGATGCCCGACAAATGGGAATACCCGTGGTTCGCAGCCTGGGACATGGCCTTTCATTGCGTCGCGTTCGCGATGATCGACGCCGACTTCGCAAAAGACCAGTTGCTGCTGCTCACCCGCGAGTGGTACATGCATCCGAATGGGCAGATCCCCGCCTACGAGTGGTCCTTCGGGGACGTCAATCCGCCGGTGCATGCCTGGGCCGCGATCCGCATCTGCCAGATCGAGCAGAAGATGACCGGCCGGATGGACACGGTCTTTCTCGAACGCATCTTCCGCAAGCTGCTCATCAACTTCACGTGGTGGGTCAATCGCAAGGACCAGGAAGGCAACAACCTGTTCGAGGGCGGCTTTCTCGGGCTGGACAACATCGGCGCGTTCGATCGCACCTCAGGCCTCCCCGGCGGCGGCCATCTGGAGCAGGCCGATGGCACCAGCTGGATGGCGACCTATTGCCTCAACATGCTCAACATCGCGCTGGTGCTGGCCTTCGAGAATCCGACCTACGAAGACGTGGCGACCAAGTTCTTCGAGCACTTCGTCTACATCGGCGACGCGATGAACCACATCGGCACGGAGACGCGTGGCCTGTGGGACGAGGAGCGCGGTTACTACTTCGACGTGCTGCTGCTGTCCGACGGGCGCCGCTTTCCCGTCAATGCCTATACCGTCGCGGGCCTCGTGCCGCTGTTCGCGATCGCTGTCGGCGAAAAAGACATGCTCGACAGCTTCCGCGACTACGAACAACGCTATCAGTGGTTTGCGGATAACCGGCCCGAACTGCTGCGCAACCTGGCCGACATGACCCATATCGGCGTTCACGAACGCATGCGACTGGCTCTCGTCGATTCGCACAAGCTCGCGCGCCTGCTGGAGATCGTGCTCGACGAAGCGCACCTTCTGAGTCCGCACGGAATTCGCTCCGTCTCAAAGACGCATGCGCAGAACCCTTGCGTAATGAATATCGAGGGCCAGACCTTCACGCTCGACTACGAACCGGCGGAGTCGACCAGCGGCATGTTCGGCGGCAACTCGAACTGGCGCGGCCCGGTGTGGTTTCCGCTGAACTTCCTGCTGATCGAGGCGCTGCAGAAGCACCACTATTTCCTCGGCGACGATTTCAAGGTGCCCGAGCCCGCGCGCACCGGCCATTCGATGACTCTCTGGCAGGTGACCACCGACCTGTCGCAGCGGCTGGTCAATATCTTCCTGCGCGACGGGAACGGCAAGCGCCCTTCGAATGGCCGATACGAGAAGTTCAACAGCGATCCGCATTGGCGGGACCTGGTGCTCTTCTATGAGTACTTCGACGGCGAGAGTGGCGCCGGCCTCGGCGCCAGCCACCAGACCGGCTGGACCGGGCTGGTCGCCAAGCTGATCCGGCAGCATGGCGAGTACGCGCTGAAAGACGCAGGCGGACAGGTACCGGTGCCGCCGCACTTCACGCGCAGTTAACCCGCCAGCCCCACGAACACGTTCTGTACGTCGTCGTTCGCATCGATGGCGGCCAGGAAGCTCTCGACTTCTTCCAGCGCCTCGGCGCTCAGGCTGGCCGGATCGATCGGGTTTTTGGCCTTGTAGCCGAGCTTGGCCGACAGCACGGAAAAGCCCTGCGCCGGCAGCGCGCGGCTGACGAGGTCGAGATCGACGGGATCGGTCAGGAACACCGCAACGCCTTCTTCGCCCTGCTCGAAGTCCTGTGCGCCAGCCTCGATGGCGGCGAGTTCGGGGTCGGCGTCGGGTTGCTGGGGTTCGGCCTCGATCATGCCGAGGTGATCGAAATCCCAGGCCACTGAACCGGAGGCGCCCAACTGGCCCTTGCGGAACAGCACGCGCATCTCAGGCGCCGTTCGGTTCACGTTGTCGGTCAGGCATTCGACCATTACCGGAACGCGGTGCGGCGCGAAGCCTTCATAGATCACATGATCGAAATGCACGGATTCGCCGGTCAGGCCGGCGCCTTTCTTGATCGCGCGCTCCAGCGTGTCCTTGGGCATGGACACCTTGCGAGCCTGCTCGACCACCAGCCGCAGGCGCGCATTCGATGCCGGATCGGCCCCGCTGCGCGCTGCAATCATGATTTCCTTGGCCAGCTTGCCGAACAAGCGCCCCTTGGCGTTCGCCGCCAGATCCTTGTGCTTGGCTTTCCATTGCGCGCCCATGTGTGATGTTCCTTGAAGTCGACTTGCTGCGGGTCAAGGATTCTGCCGCAGGCGAAGCATGGGCTGCCGGGCGGCTCCCGGGCGCCATAAGGCGTCGGGCGTGGCGCCTTAATACAGGCGCTTGCGGCGCGTCGCCGCATACACCACGGCCGCTCCGACGGCCGCAGCCGCGTAGACCCAGGTCAGCGGGTTCTTCAATGATCGCGACTCGCCGCCCGGCTTGCCCGGTGCGTTCGCGTCCGGCGACGTCACTGGCGCAACCGGCGCGTGCTTTACCTTGCTTACATTCACCGACACCGGGTCGCTGGCAGGAAAGGACTCCTCGATGCCGTGGTCGAGTGCCGACTCGGTCGGCGCCTGCTCCACGGGCCGCTCAGCCATCTCGGGCAGCTTGTCGTGATGCTCGGCAGTGGGAAAGGGAAAAACTTGAGCTTTGTCGCTGTCCATGAATTCTCCAGGCGGGTGGAACCGAAACACGTCAAGGACGTGGACTGCCAGCATGACTGCCCCGGCCGCTCTTGCGGCGCACGAAGGTCAGCCCTTTTGTCGTAAGCGCAAACCGACGCCGCGGCCCCAGGAAGCCGGTAAGGTTTGCGGCAAAAAGAGCTTCATCAAGTTACTTTGCAGCCAAACGGTGTCGGCCGGTCGCAACACTCCTGTCGATTTGCGCCAGTGCGGGCTCGCGCGCCTCCATGGGTTCGCGTTCGCTCTCAACCCTGGGTTTGTGAACAGGGAACCCCCTCACCGCTGCTGCGAACTCCCAGGCCCGCCGCTGATCTCCATCAAGCGTCTCAGGCGGCTGCGACATTTCCGCCTTCTGATTGGTGGCGATGACTTCGAAGTCGCCTTCGGTGACGGGCCCTGAGCCTTTTGCGCGGCACGTGAGCGCCAGGTCGAGCGAGAAAGCCCAGCTCGACGGAACAAGGCGGTCCTTGCGGAGCATTCGCGCGGCAAGCTTGGCCGACTTCGGACTCAGCATCTGAATTCGCTCGTAGCATTCTGTCCATTTCATGGCGCTCTTCCGGGGTGATCGTCCATGTCGTTCGAGCAATAGCCGTGCCCGCGAAGCACCCCCTGCTCGCTCCGTCTCCCGCAAGATTTGCCGCATGGATTGCGAGGGGTGGCCGCCAACTTGCAGGCCGCTTCAGGCGCATGAAGGCTTGCGCCTCTGGAGCGCCGGCAACAGGCGATTGGCATGATCGTTGCGCATCGGTCGCTCGACGTTCAATGTAGAAGGCGATGACGGAAATACACCTCCAGGCGCGCTTGGCGCAAAGCATGGTCTTTTCTCCCAGGCTCCAGCATGCGGTGCGCCTGCTGCAGATGTCCTCGATGGACTATGCGGACACTCTGCAGGAGGTTGCGCAAGGCAACCCCTTCCTCGACCTGGAATACATGCCCGGAAGCCTTCCGGAAAACCCGCAGTCAACTCCTGCCGCCGCTCGCTTCGAATCGGAGTCGGACTGGGCCGCCGGACTCGACCGGATGTGGGGGCACGACCCCCGGCAGCGCCTCTCGCACGAGGACAGCGCGGACCACCTGCAGAACCTGCCCGTCCCCGCCGGATTGCGCGAGCATTTGCACGCGCAGGTGGGGGTGCTGCGGCTCGACGCGCGCGAGCGCTACTTCGCCGACGCGGTGGTGGAAGCGCTGGACGACGACGGCTACCTGCGCATCTCGCTGGACGAGCTCGGCACGGCCCTGGGGGAAGCCGGGACGGATGCGCAATGCGAGTTGCGGGTCGCGTTGCGCCGCGTGCAGGCTTTCGACCCGGTGGGCGTCGGCGCCCGTTCGCTCGGCGAATGCCTGCGGCTTCAGCTCGACGCGCTGCCGCATTCGCCGACGCGCGCCATGGCCCGCGCCATCGCCGATGCGCATCTCGAGCTGTTGGCCGCTCACAAGCTGGACAAGCTTGCCAAGCTGCTGAATGCGTCAAAGGCCGAAGTGCAGCGCGCCGCCGCCTGCATACGGTCGCTGGATGCGCGCCCGGGTTGGCGCTACGCGGATGGCATCGCGCGCGTCGTGGTTCCCGACGTGGTCGTCTCCAAGGTGCGAGGCGCGTGGCGGACGTCGCTGAACGAAAGCGCGATTCCACGGGTGCGCATGCATCAGGCCTACGCCGCCCTTTTCGAAAAGCACAGGACCGAAGGCGACTCGGCCATGAAGGCTTGCCTGGACCAGGCGCGATGGACTGTGCGCAACGCGGCGCAGCGCGTTTCGACGATCCTCGACATCGCCACGGCCATCGTCGGCCGTCAGAAGCTCTTCCTGGACCATGGACCGCTCGCGCTGAAACCGCTGGGCCTGCGAGCGATCGCCGATGAGGTCGGCGTGCATTCGTCGACGGTGTCGCGGGCCGTCCACCACAAGTACATGACGACGCCGCACGGCGTGTTCGAGCTGCATCATTTCTTTTCGCGCGGCATGCCGCACGAAGCCGGTGGCGAGACGGCGCCGGCGGCCCTTCAGATCCTTATCGGTGAGCTGATCGAAGGCGAACAGAAAGACGCTCCGCTGAGCGACCCTGCGCTGGCGCAGGCGCTCGCGACCCAGGGGTTTCGCATCGCCAGGCGCACGGTGGCCAAGTACCGGCAGGCCCTGAACATCGCGCCGCTCGAACAGCGGCGCAGGGGCGCGCAGCCGCGGCCTTAGATGCGGCATATGCGGCATGCTCCGACACGCTCCGGTCGGGCGAGCCCCTAACCTGTCCGGCCGGCCGCGCCCCGCCCGGGCCGGGGGAATGCACAAGGAGCACGACTTGGACTCTGCCTTGAACCCTGCCTATCCGCGCCCTCAACTTCGACGAGATGACTGGATGTCGCTCAATGGCGTGTGGCGTTTCTGCTTCGACGACGAACGCGCCTTTCTCAGCCCGGACGACATCTCCGCGTGGCCTCGTGAGATACGCGTTCCGTTTCCGCCTGAATCAGAAGCGAGCGGAATTGGCGACCGCGGCTTCCACTACGTCTGCTGGTACCAGCGCGACGTCGAACTTCCGCCCGACGGTGGCCGGGTCATCCTGCGCTTCGGCGCGGTCGACTATGCCGCGCGCGTCTGGGTCAATGGCCGGCTCGCTGTCACGCACGACGGCGGCCATACGCCGTTTTCCGCGGACATCACCCATCTGCTCGACCCTGCGGGTCGGCAGGTTGTCACGGTGCGGGCCGAGGACGATCCGTGCGATCTCACCAAGCCGCGCGGCAAGCAGGACTGGCAAGCCGAACCGCACGGGATCTGGTATCCGCGCACGACAGGCATCTGGCAGACCGTGTGGCTGGAACGCGTCGGCAGGACCTACATCGACAAGATCCGCTGGACGCCGAAGGTGGAGGGCTACGCGCTCTATTTCGAAGCTCGCATCGCCGGAGACATCTCGGACGATCTGGCGATCGAGATCGAATTGCGGCATGCCGACAAGCTGCTCGCGCGTGACCGCTACCAGGTGATCGAAGGCGAGGTCGACCGCTCCATCGTGCTGTCGGACCCAGGCATCGACGACTTCCGCAACGAGATGCTCTGGACCCCCGAGCGTCCGACGCTGCTGGATGCCAAGCTGCGTCTGCTGCGCAACGGAAGAGTGATCGACACGATCGATTCATACACCGCGCTTCGCTCCGTTCACATCCTGCGCGACCGCTTCATGCTCAACGGCCGGCCCTACCTGCTGCGCCTCGTGCTGGACCAGGGCTACTGGCCGGACACGCTGCTGGCTCCGCCCGATGACGACGCGCTTCGCCGCGACGTCGAACTCGCGAAGGCAATGGGCTTCAACGGAGTGCGCAAGCACCAGAAGATCGAGGACCCCCGCTATCTGTACTGGGCCGACAGGCTGGGCCTGCTGGTGTGGGAAGAGATGCCTTCCGCCTATCGTTTCACGCGCGGCGCGATCAAGCGAACCGTGCGCGAATGGACAGAGGCCATCGACCGCGACTACAGCCATCCGTGCATCATCGTCTGGGTGCCGTTCAACGAGTCGTGGGGCGTGCCCGAGTTGCCGTCGGTCGGGGCGCACCGGCATGCGGTGCAGGCGCTGTTCCATCTGACCAAGACGCTCGACGGGAGCCGGCCGGTGATTGGGAACGACGGTTGGGAGTCGAGCGCGACGGACATCATCGGCGTGCACGACTACGACGCCGACACCGAAAACCTGCGCAAGCGCTACGGCGGCGCCGAAACCGCGCGGCAGGCACTGCTGGAGCATCGCTGGCCGGCCGGCCGCGTGCTGACGCTGGACGATCATCCGCATGAAGGCCAGCCCATCATGCTGACCGAATTCGGCGGCATCGCCTTTCATGCGAAGCAGGCCGAGCCCGCGCCGCTGGCATTGCCCGTGGGGCACGACACCAAGAAGGTCTGGGGCTACGCGGTGGCGCATGGCGCGGAGGAGTTCGGCGAGCTGTATGCGCGGCTGCTGGAAACCATCGTCCACGCGGCGATCTTCAGTGGCTTTTGCTACACCCAGTTCGCCGACACGTTCCAGGAGGCCAACGGTCTGCTGAATGCGGACCGCACGCCCAAGATTCCGCTGGAGCGGATCAAGGCCGCGACCAGCCTGTCGCGCTCATGGATCCCAGGCACCGTGTAGACCGGCGGGCACGCCGCTTGCCCTGAAGTGCGGATCGACCTCCACTTCACTCACATCCATGCGCGACTATCTTGTTTTCGTCCGAGCGGGAAGGAATTCCCTGCACCCCGAAATGCTTGCGAACGACCCCGACCGGAATTGGGACTGCTGCATCAACGGGTGGGAAGCGCCTCCCGGCAGCAAGGCCGAGGATTTCGGGGCCGAACTGTTCCAGCCCGGTGCTCTCAACAAGTTCGAAGCCTTCAATGAGATGTTCGGCGGCTCCGTCGCCAACATGCCCTACCGCTACGTGATGATGATCGACGACGACCTTCGCTTTGCGCCTGGCGACGTGTCCCGCTTCTTTCGCATCTGCGAGACCAACCGGCTGTTCCTGAGCCAACCGGCCATTGCGTGGGGGAGCAACGTCAACCACCTGATCAACATCCGCAATCCGGTTTGTGCGGTCCGCCAGGTGAATTTTGTCGAGGTGATGGCGCCATGCTTCTCGCGCGATGCGCTGGAGGTGCTGTTGCCGACCTTTCTGCTCACCCGCTGTACCTGGGGCATCGATTACGCGTGGTCGTCGCTGCTGGACGGGCAGAACCGCATCAGCATCGTCGATGCTGTGCCAATGGACCACACCAAGCCGATGGACCGCGTCGAAGGTCCGTTCTATCGCAGGCTGCGCAGCATGGGCATCGATCCGGATGAAGAACTCGCGGAAGTGCATCGCACGTTTCCGGAGTGGGGCGAAATGCGCACGCTGGAGCATGGCCATCGATACAGCCGCGAGCTGCCGGGGCTCGATGAAGAGGGGCTGGTGGCATGGATGGAGAAGCGCAAGATCGAAGCGCATCTCGCGCGCGGCGGCACCATCGCGCCGCAACGGCCGGTGACCACGGCTGGCGCGGCGGCGCTGGCTGCCTCTGCAATTTCGACGGGATCCGCGACCGGGACCGCAACCGCGACCGCTCCTGCAACCGCCGAGCTTTCGCCCTGAGCGTCAGGTCATCGCGGTGCGGGTCGGGGCTTGAAGTGCAACAGCCTGGCCACTGCATGCAGGTCGGGCAGCACGGCGATGGCCTTCTCACGCATCTCGTCCGTTGGCACCAGGAGGTCGGGAACCATCACGACCGGCATGCGAGCCGCATGCGCCGCTCGCACGCCGTTGTAGGAGTCTTCGAGCGCGAGGCAGTCGCCCGGCGATGTATCGAGCAGTTGGCCGGCTCGCAGGAAGAGGTCAGGGTAGGGCTTGCCGCGCGCCACGTCGTCTCGCGTCACGATGGCATCGAAGCGCTGCACGATGCCTGCGCGTTCGAGGTGGTGATGCGCTTTTTCTCGCGACGACGATGTCGCAACGGCATGCGGCACGCCCGCCTCTTCGAGCAGCGCCAGCAACTCGGACGCGCCCGGCTGGAGCTGCATGCCGCCGCCATCGATGAGCGCGAGCAGGTGGCGTGACGAAGCCGCGAAGAGGTCGTCGGCGGGCGCCCCTTCGCCGTAGTGTTCGAGCAGCAGCCGCCGGCAGCCGTCGGCCGGCACGCCAATCATCAGCGCGCAGACGTCGTCGTGCAGATCGAGCCCGACCTCCTCCCCGGCCAGCCTCAGGGCTCGGCGCGCCAGGTGCTCCGTGTTGAGCAGGAGCCCGTCCATGTCGAACACAACGGCCGACGCAACCAGTCGATCCAGGGTTTCAGGTGCCATGTCCATGTCAGTCATCCAGCGCAAGCATGCCAGAAACGCATGCCGCCACGGCCCCGCGTGCGCCGCGCTGCCGGAGCATGGTGACTGCGTCGATCAGGCTCCGGCGCAGGCCGATGTCTCTCGGCAAATCGTCTCCGAAGATGCTCGGCAGGCCCAGCAGGAGGTCGACGAGCCGGCGGGGATCGTCATGTGCATCGGCAGCACTGCGTTGCAGCGTGGCGCACAGATGGTCCGGTACAAAGATTGGACCGCCGAAATCATCGTGCCCTGCGATGCAGCGCATCCATGCGGCGATTGCCAGCACGGTGCAGGGTGCCGGCCGGCGCGCCCGCCGGTTGTCCCTCAAGGACGCGAGCAGCCGCGCTGGCAGCTTGGACGAACCGTCGCGGGCCACCCGTTCGACCCGATGCGCGATACCGCGGCTGCGCCAGCGCGCGAGCAGTTGCCGCGCATAGGCATCGATGTCATGGTCGCTGGGCGGCAGCGTTGGCTTCTGCTCGTCGAGCATGAAGCGCAGCGCGAAGGCTGCGAAGCCGGGTACGGCCATCGCGTCGGCGATGGTCTCGCAGCCTGCGAGCTGGCCCAGGCTGGCGATGGCCAGATGGCCGCCGTTGAGGAGGCGCAGCTTCGAGGCTTCCCATGGCGTCACGTCCGATACGTACTCCGCGCCGGCGGCATCCCAGCGCGGGCGCGCGCCGTCGAAGCGCTCGATGACCCACTGGTGAAAGGGCTCGGCGCAGATCGGCGCCGCATCGATCAATCCCAGCGCGGCGCTCGCGTCCTTGAGGTCGGTCGCGCTGGTGGCCGGCACGATCCGGTCGACCATGGTCGAGGGGAATTGCACGTGTCCCGCGATCCATGCGGAGAGGCGGTCATCCTCCAGCGCGGCCATGTCGATGCACAGCTGGCGCAAAAGGCGCCCGTTCGAAGGCACGTTGTCGCACGACAGGACCACGGGTGGGGCAGTGCCCGTCCGCCACCGCTGCCGAAGGCCCGCGACGAGTACGCCAATGGCCGTGCGGGGTTGCGGGAGCCGCCAATCCCCCTGCGCCGCTGTGCTCGTGTCGAGCCTGCCGCAGGCGTCCGCGCCATAGCCGCCGACCGTGATGGTGAGTGTCACGACCCTGATCGCAGGATCGGCGAAGGCGCGCTGCAGCGGCAGCGGGTCGCGCGGCGCGTAGACGAGCTCACTCAATGTGCCCACCACGGTGACGCGTGTTCCCTGGCTCCCTCGTTCAAGGACCGTGTAGAGGCCATCCTGCGCAGCGAGCGTATCGACGGTGCCCGGCGTGACCAGGCTGGCCGCGACGATGCCCCAGGCGGGTGGTTCGCTGCCCCGCAGGCGTTTTGCGGGGCCGTATTCCCATTCGACGGCGCGCTGCGTGAGGAAGGCCTGGTGCGCACGATGAAACGATCCGCAGCCCAGGTGCAGGATTCCCGGGCGCAGCTTGCCGGGTCCGAAGTCCGGCCGCCGCACTTCCGGCGGCGCGAGGTCCATGCATGCGCGCGAGAGACGCAACGGCTGCGGACGCGCCAGGTCTGTGCAATGCAAGGAGCTGCTGCTCAGGCTGCCACGCATGATGGCGTCCCCGCGATCGGGTAGCCGCCCCAACCACCTTCAGGCTGCTGTGCCTGCAAGAGCAGTGGCAGCACCGCTGGATTGCTTTGCAGCAAATAACGCCAGCCGTCGGCGAGCATGACCGCGAGTGCATCGGGCTCCAGGCCGAGCGTCTCCCGCTCCGGGCCGACAATCGCGAAGGTCTTGTGGATTTGCGCGCAATCAAAGTCCTCCATGATCCGGTCGGACTCCGCATGCACGCGGCGGCCGAGCTCGGCATCGCGGAACATGCCCACCGGCCGCGTGTGAAGCACCGGCGCCGCGTCGATGATGCCGAGGTTGCGATAACCAAGCAGCTTCGGCCAAAGTGAATCCAGGCCCCATCCCCACCCGGTCGAGCTGAGTTCAAGAGTCGGCAGAAGCCGATCGAGCGCCCATCGGCTGAAGCACGGCATCATGATTTCCACGAAGCCCGTGCGCCGTGCAAAGCAGCGTTTGTTGCGCATGGTGCTGTAGTGCGCGTAGTAGGACGCCTCGTGCAATGCAGGCGCGCAGAGATCGAAGGAGAGCGCCGCTGAGTGCGTGAACATCCTGTCGATCGCGTCTGCCGTCGCAAAGATGTCGTCGTCCGGCAGCCATATGCGCTCGTACTCGCGCCAGCCGGTCCAACCCCCAAGAAGCTCTCGCAGGCCTGTCCACTTGGGTCCGGGGATCACGTCGCCTACGGTGCATTCGAGATCGTCTTGCGGCTGCAGCGCCTGGTAGGGGCAAAGATAGAGATCCCAGTTGCGCTGGCCCGCGGTACCGAGCCAGGATGGATGGAGCGAGTGGCGGCCGACGCGGGCGACCACCAGGTTTTGACGTGCCATAGCCATAGGAAGACCATCGGTAGCGGGACGGCTGCCTTCAGGCCGCCTCCAGGTCGCTTTCCTGCTCCAGGCGCGCGAACAACGCGAGACTTTGGGCTACCACCTGGTCCATGTTGTAGTAGCGGTAAGTGCCGAGCCGGCCCGTGAAGGTCACGCCGCGCGTGCGTTCGGCCAGCTCTTCGTACTTCCTGTAGAGCGCTGCGTTATGCGGCGCGGGGATCGGGTAGTACGGGTCGCCCTCGTCAGTCGGGAACTCGCGTGTGATGCTCGTGCGCGCATGCGTTTGCCCCGTCAGGTGCTTGTATTCAGTGATGCGGGTAAAGGGCACGTCAGGCGCGGGATAGTTCACCACCGCCACCCGTTGCAGCCATGGCTGATCGAGCGTGCTGTGCTCGAAGCGCAACGAGCGGTAGGGAAGCTTGCCGAAGCAAAAGCCGAAGTACTCGTCGATCGGACCCGAATAGATCAGGTGATCGTGCGGGATCACGTCCTTCACGTCAGCATGGTCGGTGTTGGGCAGGAAGGTGATGTTCGGATGGTCGATCATCCGCTCGAACATGCGTGTGTAGCCGTGCGAAGGCATGCACTGGTACTTGTCCTGGAAGTAGCGGTCGTCCGCATCCGTGCGAGTCGGCACGCGTGCGGTCACCGCCTTGTCCAGTTGAGAGGCATCGATGCCCCACTGCTTGCGCGTGTAGCCCTCGAAAAATTTGCGGTAAAGCTCTTCACCCACCTGGCTCACCACGACGTCGCGTGAGCTCACGATGTTCTCGGTCGGTTGCGCGCGCGCCGCCAGGAAGGCTGCCGCGCCGGCGGCATCGAGCTTCAGTCCATACAGCCTGTTGATGGTGGTCAGATTGATAGGGATCGGCACGAGTTGGTCGTCGACCATCGCCAGCACGCGGTGTTCATAAGGCCGCCACTCGGTGAACTGCGACAGATAGTCGAGCACGCGCTGCGAATTGGTGTGAAAGATGTGAGGCCCGTAGCGATGCACGAGCAAGCCGGATTCGTCGAGATGATCGAAGGCGTTGCCTCCGATGTGGTTGCGCCGGTCGACGATGAGCACGCGCCGGTCGAGTTGGCTGGCAAGCCGCTCGGCGAGGACGCAGCCGGCGAAGCCGCCTCCAACGATGAGGTAGTCGAAAGAACGGGAGCCGTCGCGCGCGGAAGCGCTGGTGGTGGGGTGGGCCATGTGGTTTGTGGAGGTTGGGAGTGGGGGTTGGGGTGAATGCACCCACTCTCCTCGGCAAACCGCGTGCCCGCTGCGCTATGAATCCTTCAGTGTCAGTCGAGGCGTTGGCGCTGGGACAGGCCCAAGGTGCGCTTGAGGAAGATCGTCAGCGCAGCACCAGCAGCGGCACTCATCAAGGCCGCGCTCACGGGGCGCTCGGCAATGTAGGCCTTTGTGCGGACCGTGCAAACATCGAGCGCTTGATCGAGCTTTTGCCTGAAGGTCTTCGGCGCCATCGCATCAGGAGTTGGCGCCGGCGTCGTCGCATCCAATGCCGCCACATCGGCATCGGTCAATGGTGGCGCGTTTGGCGCGTCATTCAAGGGTTGTCTGATCAGGTCGATGTCCATTGGGTCTCCATCGAGTCGGGGTGTGCACCCATTCTTCCCTTTGGCATCGGCACCACTGTCGGGTTGCCGGACGGACTCATGTAGGAAGGGACCAGAGTGGACTGTTGAGTCCATTGCCTACTCTACGTGTAGTGACTGGATGACCACGTCGGGTCGCGCCCAAATCCAGAGTGCAGCCTTCACAAATGAGGAGCGCCCATGGCTGAATACAGAGTTGATCCCACCGTGCAGCCGCGTGGCAGCGCTCGCGTCGAGGAGTGGTCCAGCGCCAGTGGCGTTTCCTGGGGTGCCATATTCGCGGGCGCGGCCGGCGCTGCGGCGTTGTCGCTGGTCCTTCTGCTGCTTGGCACCGGCCTTGGCCTGTCCACGGTCAGCCCGTGGGCCAACAAGGGCGCCAGTGCCACGACCATCGGTGTCGCGTCCGTGGTGTGGCTGTCGATCGTTCAGCTTGCCGCATCCGGCATGGGCGGTTATCTGGCGGGCAGGCTGCGCACCAAATGGGCCGGCTTGCACACGGACGAGGTGTACTTCCGCGACACAGCGCATGGCTTCCTGGCCTGGGCTGTTGCGACATTGCTTACCGCAGCGCTCCTTACGTCGGCCGTCGGATCGATCGTTGGTACGGGTGCGCAAGTGGGCGCCACGGCCGCGGGTGGGGCAGCAACCGCCGCAGCTTCTGCAACGGCCGCTGGGGCAGCGGAATCTTCCACCGGCGACTCTTCTTCGAGCTCGAACTCGAGCTCGGGCCCGGTCGGCTACTTCGTCGACTCGTTATTCCGCCGGGACCCGAGCGCCGCCGGTGCGGCGCCCTCCGATAGCTCGGCGGGCAACGCACCGGCGTCCGAGGTCGCCCGCATCTTCGTGAACAGCTTCCGCGCAGGCACGCTGTCGCCCGAAGACACCAAGTACGTCGGGCAGCTCGTCGCGCAGCGCACAGGGCTCAGTCAGCAAGACGCTGAAAGGCGAGTGACCGACACCTACAACAAGGCGCAGGCGACGCTCAACGACGCCAAGACCAAGGCGCAGGAAGCGGCCGACGCGGCGCGCAAAGCTTCTGCATACGCGTCTCTCTGGCTCGTGGTCTCGATGCTGATCGGCGCTTTCGTCGCGAGCTTCGCGGCCATCTACGGCGGCCGGCGCCGTGATCTCTGAGCCGGTGGTCCGCGCGACGCGTTGACAAGACTTCACTCCCTCGTCTCGAATTCAGGAGAACTCCCATGCGCTCACTTCTTCTTTGGTTTCTTGGCGTACCGATCCCGATCATCATCCTCATTGCGTTGTTCGTCCGGTGAGTGACCGGCGTGGACCTGCTGGACCTGGTGCAGTGGCCCGCGTTCGCGGCTTCCGTCGCGGCCGCCTACCTCGTTGCTTCCAGTTCAAGGGGAAGGCGCAATGCGGGCTTCTGGATCTTCCTGCTCAGCAACGTTCTTTGGGTGGCCTGGGGGCTTCACACCGACGCCTGGGCACTCATCGCCTTGCAGGTGTGCCTGGCCATCCTGAACGTCAGGGGCCTGTTCAAGACAGAGCCCAAGTAGCGTCAGCGCTTGCCCTTCGCCTCCAGGTCGGGCTTGGCCTTGGGCTTGGCCTTGGGCGCAATCCCTGGCTTGCCGCCCTCGGCTTGCTGGACCGCACCCGCCGTTCGATTTTCAATGGCGCCGCAGTTCGTGTTTTCGCCCGGGCCCGTCTCGATCAATGGCACCAGCGCCGCCAGCGGATTCACCACTGCCAGCGCCGCCATGGCGCCCGCGCGCGCAACGAGCGGTCCCTTCTCGATCTCGAAGCGAGGCTGCCTGAAGGTGCCATACACGCGCACCGGCGTGCGCAGGGAGAGCAGACCGACTTCCTTCGGCTTCGGTGCAATGGTCATGTCGAAGCGCTCGTGTTCGAGATCGAAGGTGCCGCCGCCGAGCACCTGCGTCTGCTCGGTGTCCACCACGAAGAGCGAAGACTTGCCCTGGCCGTCCTTCACGTCGAACGCCGCGCCACCGCAGTTGATGACGATGTCCTTGTCGCCGCCGGCCAGCAACATGAGCACCTTGCCGCCGTTGAGGCCGCTCGCGGCGTCCAGCAGGTTCGACACCCGGCCGTTGACCACGGTAGCGACGATGCGGCCGTCGGCCTTGGCGGCGGCGTCGGCGATGGAGTTGCCCGTGCCCTTCAGGTGCAAGGTGGCACCGACGCGGCCCGCGCCCTTTGCGATCGTCTTGCTGTCGGGCGCGAGCTGATCGATGCGCACGCGCTGCAGGTCGATGTGGACGTCGGACTTCAACGTGGGCTCGCGCGCGTCCAGCGCGACCTGCGATGCGATGCTGCCGCCCGCAAAGCCGAAGTCGAGCGGGGCCACCTTGAGCATCGAATCGTGCAGGCGAAGCGAAGCCTTGAGGCTCTCCAGGGGCAGGAACTGAGGCACCTCGAGCCTGGTAGCGACGAGGTCGACCTCGGCATCGATCTTCTGCAATCGGCTGCCGTCGAAAGTGCCCGCGGGCAGCACGTGCGTGGGATCGATCTGCTTTTCCTTCGCCTTGGCTGTGGGCCTGTCGCGGGTCTCGGCCTGCGATACGTTCGGCTTGCCACCGCTCTGCTTCGTCTGCACACCAATCAGCGGACCGAGGTCGGCAAGGTTCAGCAGCTTGCTGTGCAGATCGGCTGTCAGCAGCGGGCGCGGCTTCTGATCGACGTAGGCGCCTTTGCCGGTGACGTCGGTCGAGCCGATCCGCCCGGCAAGGTCGTCCATGCTGTACCGGTTGCCCTTGAGAATCAGATGGCCCTGCAGGCGATAGGGCGGAGAGGCCGGCAGCGGCAACAGCAGGAAGGGATACAGATTGGCCAGCGTCTGGCCTTCGATGCGCAATTGGGTGTCGATGGCCGTGATGTTGGCCGCGTCGGCGATCGTGCCTTCGACGGCGAGCTTCGTCGTGCCCGCGTCCAACTGGCCCTTGAGCGGAAACGGCACCCCGGACTCCTGGAAGCTCAGCACATCACCCGTGAGCGCGCGTCCCGAGAACGCCGCGTCGTGGTATTTGCCCTTGAAGTCGTACTGGGTCGTGTAGCGGTTGTTGGACGGTTTGGTATTCGCATTCTTGACCTGCTCTTGCGCGTTCGGATCGAAGGTGCTTCCCTGGATATCGATCGTGAAGGGCTCCCCATGGTCGATGTAGATCAAATGGCCCTGGTCCACCGACAGCGTGCTGATGCGCAACTTGCTGGGTGATGTGTCCGATGGGTCGGACAGAATCCAGTTCTTGCGGTTGTCTGGCAATCGCTCGAAGACAAGGTCGGGACGCGTGAGCGCCACGCGCGGAACCAGGATCTTCTCAGGCAGGTCGCGCAAGGCGACCGAGAACTCCAGGCGCTCTATCTTCGCCATGGCGGGCGCGTCCTTCGACCACGCCGCGTTGCCGAAGTAGACGTCGCGCATGACGATGGTGGGCGTCAGTCCGAGCTTGACGTGAAGATCGGCGCTGTGGAATTCGCGCTCCGTCTTCCTGGAGATATAGCGATCGAGCGAAGGGCGGACCCAGTTCCAGTCGAACACCAGGACGAACGCCACCAGCACCACGAAGAGCGCCGCGATGACGGACCAGACAGGATGGCGCCCCACGAACACCGGCAGGCGAGAAGGCATGGCAAGACTTCGAAACGGCCAGCCCCCAACATCTGCGCTTTGGCGCAGCCCGGCCGTGGGAGCGGGCGGGAAAGACGTGTGGGATGATTCCCGCGCGCAGCCCCTTACATCCCTGGAGGTCCCATGCAATCCGTGCTCGACAACTTCTCCCTGGCTGGTCGAACAGCTCTGCTCACCGGTTCGAGCGCCGGCATCGGATACGCACTCGCGCGAGGCTTGGCAGGGGCGGGCGCCCGCGTGATCCTCAATGCCCGTTCCCCTGACAAGCTGGAGAAGGCCGCAGCGCAATTGCGCGGCGAAGGCGGCACGGTCTTCACCGCGGCTTTCGACGTCAGCGATGGCAATGCCGTGAACGCTGCGGTCGAACGGATCGAAGCCGATATCGGACCGATCGACATCCTGGTCAACAACGCCGGCATGCAGCGCCGCGC
>NZ_JBFTRG010000029.1:0-39163 GCF_056399425.1 Variovorax sp. 01N429
ATCAGATGTCGAGGATCTTTGCCACGACGCCCGAGCCGACGGTGCGGCCACCTTCGCGAATTGCGAAGCGCAGGCCCTCTTCCATGGCAATCGGGTTGATCAGCTTCACTGTGATCGACACGTTGTCGCCCGGCATGACCATTTCCTTGTCCTTGGGCAACTCGATCGCGCCAGTCACGTCCGTCGTGCGGAAGTAGAACTGCGGACGGTAGTTGTTGAAGAACGGCGTGTGACGACCGCCCTCATCCTTGGACAGAACGTACACCTCGGCGGTGAAGTGCGTGTGCGGCTTGATCGAACCGGGCTTGCACAGCACCTGGCCGCGCTCGACTTCTTCGCGCTTGGTGCCGCGCAGCAGCACGCCCACGTTGTCACCGGCTTGGCCTTGGTCCAGCAGCTTGCGGAACATTTCCACACCCGTGCAGGTGGTCTTTTGCGTCGGGCGGATACCCACGATCTCGATTTCTTCGCCCACCTTGATCACGCCGCGCTCGACCGCGCCAGTGACCACCGTGCCGCGACCCGAGATCGAGAACACGTCTTCCACCGGCATCAGGAACGTACCGTCCACCGCGCGCTCAGGCGTGGGGATGTAGCTGTCCAGCGCCTCGGCCAGCTTCATGATCGAGCCTTCGCCCAGCTCGCCCTTGTCGCCTTCCAGCGCCAGCTTGGCCGAGCCATGGATGATGGGGGTGTCGTCGCCGGGGAATTCGTACTTGTCCAGGAGCTCGCGAACTTCCATTTCAACCAGTTCGAGCAACTCCTTGTCATCCACCATGTCGCACTTGTTCAGGTACACGATGATGTAGCCCACGCCCACCTGGCGGGCCAGCAGGATGTGCTCGCGCGTCTGGGGCATCGGGCCGTCAGCAGCCGAGCACACCAGGATCGCGCCGTCCATCTGAGCCGCGCCAGTGATCATGTTCTTCACATAGTCAGCGTGCCCCGGGCAGTCCACGTGCGCATAGTGACGGTTGGCCGTCTCGTACTCCACGTGCGCGGTGTTGATCGTGATCCCGCGCGCCTTCTCTTCGGGCGCCGCGTCGATCTGGTCGTAGGCCTTAGCTTCGCCGCCGAACTTCGCCGACAGCACCGTCGCGATCGCCGCCGTCAGAGTCGTCTTGCCATGGTCAACGTGACCAATCGTGCCCACGTTCACGTGCGGCTTCGTGCGGGTGAATTTTCCTTTTGCCATTTTCTCGCCACGGGCAACGAGGGGCACACAGTCGCAGACAACTGAAAATTCGAGCTTACTTGGCGCGGGATGCAACGATGGCTTCAGCAACGTTGCGGGGAGCCTCGGAATAGTGCTTGAATTCCATCGTGTAGGTGGCTCGACCTTGGGTCGCCGAGCGCAAAGTAGTCGAGTAGCCGAACATTTCGGACAAGGGGACTTCGGCCTTGATGACCTTGCCGCCACCGATCATGTCGTCCATGCCCTGGACCATGCCACGGCGAGAGGATAGATCGCCCATCACGTTACCCGCGTAATCTTCAGGCGTCTCGACTTCCACCGCCATCATCGGCTCGAGGATCACGGGGCTTGCCTTGCGGGCCCCTTCCTTGAAGCCGAAGATTGCGGCCATCTTGAATGCCATCTCGTTCGAGTCCACGTCGTGGTACGAGCCGAAATGCAGCGTGACCTTAACGTCTACGACCGGGTAACCCGCCAACACGCCTTGGCCCAGGGCTTCAATGACACCCTTTTCAACCGCGGGGATGTACTCGCGCGGCACCACGCCGCCCTTGATTGCGTCGACGAATTCGAAGCCCTTGCCAGCTTCGTTCGGCTCAAGCTTGAGCACAACGTGACCGTACTGTCCCTTACCGCCTGATTGACGGACGAACTTGCCTTCAGCATCTTCGACGGTCTTGCGGATGGTTTCGCGGTAAGCAACCTGCGGCTTGCCGACATTGGCTTCAACGCCAAACTCGCGCTTCATGCGATCAACGATGATTTCGAGGTGGAGCTCGCCCATGCCCGAAATAATGGTCTGCCCAGATTCTTCATCGGTTCGAACGCGGAACGATGGATCTTCCGAGGCGAGACGCTGCAGTGCGATGCCCATCTTTTCCTGATCGGCCTTGGTCTTCGGCTCCACGGCCTGCGAGATAACCGGCTCTGGGAACTCCATGCGCTCGAGGGTAATGACGGAGTCGGGATCGCAGAGCGTTTCGCCGGTAGTCACGTCTTTCAGTCCCACACAGGCGGCGATGTCGCCAGCGCGAATTTCCTCGATCTCCAAGCGCTCGTTAGCGTGCATCTGGACGATACGACCGATGCGCTCCTTCTTGCCCTTCACCGGGTTGTAAACCGTGTCGCCCTTGCTCAGCACGCCGGAATAGACACGCACGAATGTGAGTTGACCCACGTATGGATCGGTCATCAGCTTGAACGCCAAGGCAGAGAACTTTTCGGCGTCGTCCGGCTTACGATTTACTTCCTTTTCGTCCTCGTCGGTGCCTCCGACGGGCGGAATATCCAAAGGCGAAGGCATGAGCTCGATCACTGCGTCGAGCATGCGCTGCACACCCTTATTCTTGAACGCACTGCCGCACAGCATCGGCTGAATCTCGCCGGCAATTGTGCGCGTACGCAGACCCAGAGTGATTTCGGCCTCGCTGAGGTCGCCCTCTTCAAGGTACTTGTTCATCAGCTCCTCGGAAGCCTCGGCCGCGCTCTCGATCATCTTCTCGCGCCACTCCTTGGCCGACTCCAGCAACTCGGCGGGGATGTCGCGGAACTCGAACTTCATACCCTGCGAGGCCTCGTCCCAGAAGATTGCCTTCATCTTGCGCAGATCGACGACTCCCTGGAACTTGTCCTCGGCACCGATGGGGATCACGATTGGCACGGGATTGGCGCGTAGACGATCAACCATCATCTGACGAACGCGGAAGAAGTTGGCGCCGACGCGGTCCATCTTGTTCACAAATGCGAGGCGCGGCACCTTGTACTTGTTTGCTTGGCGCCAAACCGTTTCGGATTGGGGCTGCACGCCGCCGACCGAGTCGTACACCATCACGGCGCCGTCCAGCACGCGCATGGAACGCTCCACCTCGATCGTGAAGTCCACGTGACCGGGGGTGTCAATGATGTTAATACGGTGCTCGGGGAAGGAGTGGTCCATGCCCTTCCAGAAACAGGTCACGGCGGCAGACGTGATCGTGATGCCGCGCTCCTGCTCTTGCTCCATCCAGTCGGTGGTCGCCGCACCATCGTGCACCTCGCCCAGCTTATGGGTGACACCCGTGTAGAAAAGAATGCGCTCGGTCGTGGTGGTCTTGCCGGCGTCGATGTGCGCGGAAATACCAATGTTGCGGTAGCGCTCGATGGGGGTCTTGCGTGACATGAAATTACTCCATTAACGGATGAAAGCCCGCCCACCGCATCGGTGGGTCGGGCTTCCAGCCAGCCTGATTAGGGGACGACTCTTTAGAAGCGGAAGTGGCTGAAGGCCTTGTTCGCCTCGGCCATGCGGTGCACTTCGTCACGCTTCTTCATAGCACCACCACGGCCTTCGGTGGCTTCCATGAGTTCGTTGGCCAAACGCAGGGCCATCGACTTTTCGCCGCGCTTGCGGGCGGCCTCCTTGATCCAGCGCATCGAGAGGGCGAGACGGCGAACCGGACGCACTTCAACAGGCACCTGGTAGTTCGCACCACCAACCCGGCGCGACTTCACTTCGACCATCGGCTTCACATTGTTGATGGCGATCGTGAAGGCCTCCAGCGGGTCCTTGCCCGGGTTCTTCTTCTCGATCTGGTCCAAGGCACCATAGATGATGCGTTCTGCGACCGCCTTCTTGCCGCCTTCCATGATCACGTTCATGAATTTCGACAGCTCGACATTGCCGTACTTGGGATCCGGCAGGATTTCACGTTTGGGGACTTCGCGACGACGTGGCATATTTCTAACCTCTTTGCTTCAGTTGGCACCGGCTTCCGGCACCGCGAGAGCCGACTAGAGCCCTCACTTACTCGACCCAAAAGCGGGTCACTTCGCTCGATTGCCCGCCAAGGCAATTGAGCACCGCTGAACGACAGAAAGCGTTAAGCCTTCTTAGGGCGCTTTGCGCCGTACTTGGAGCGCGACTGCTTGCGATCCTTCACGCCCTGCAGGTCCAGGGAACCGCGAACGATGTGATAGCGAACTCCGGGCAGATCCTTTACACGACCGCCACGAACCAGCACGACGCTATGTTCCTGGAGATTGTGGCCTTCGCCGCCAATGTAGGAAATGACTTCGAAGCCATTGGTCAGGCGCACCTTGGCAACCTTGCGCAATGCCGAGTTCGGCTTCTTCGGGGTTGTGGTGTAGACCCGGGTGCAGACGCCACGACGTTGCGGCGAGTTCTGCATGGCAGGGCTCTTCGACTTGATCTTTTCGACCTCGCGACCCTGACGCACCAGTTGATTGATGGTTGGCATGAATGAATAAGTCCCAAAACACCCCGGCCAGATTCCTCTTCATGACGTGACATGGTGTAAGGAGGCCGGGAATAACGAAAACGTGAAACCCTTCGGATTTTTCCGAAAAGCCCGCGAGTATAGCAAGGCGGCAGATCCAGGGCAAATCAAAGACGATCGATTTCGCCGGGACTGCTACTTGATCCAGAGGCGGATTGCATCCCATGCACGGCCAAGGACACCTGCCTGATCAACTGCGCCAAGCGCCACCAGTGGCACGTCGGCGAGGGATTGATCTGCTAGCGTGATTTTCAGTGACCCGACCGGCTGATATTTGGCAAACGGGGCGACCAAAGGATCTGGACGGACCACTTGCGTCTTGATCTTGGTTGCGGAGCCTGCAGGAACTGCCACCACGATCGCCTCGGGCCTTCCCAGCTGGACAGTGCTCTCCTTGCCCTTCCAGACAGCAGGGGTCGCCACCGGTTGATTGGCCTCAAACAGGAGGACGTCATCAAACGACGTATAGCCCCAGTTCAAGAGCTTCTGGGATTCGTTGGCGCGCGCGTTTTCGCCGGAGGCCCCCAGCACGATCGAAATCAGGCGCCGCCCGCCGCTGAGGTTCGGGAAGTCGCGCTTGGCAGTCGCCACCAGGCAATAGCCCGCGGATTCGGTATGGCCTGTCTTGAGCCCATCGACCGTCGGATCGCGAAACAGCAGCAAATTCCGGCTGGTGTCGTTGGTGGAGGGTGTTCCCGGAAAGCGATACTTCTTGATCGCAAAGAAATGCATGTACTCGGGAAAGTCACGGATCAGTCGGGTCGCAAGGACGCCGAGATCACGCGCCGTGGTGGCTTGTCCCGGTGCCGCAAGCCCTTCCGGGTTCTTATAGACGGTGTTCTTTAGTCCGAGGACCTTGGCCTGATCGTTCATCGATTCGACGAAATGCTCGACGGTGCCTCCCACCGCTTCGGCCAGGACCATCGTGGCGTCGTTCGCCGACTGGACGATCATTCCCTTGATCAAATCTTCGGCCGGCACGTGCATTTTCGGATCGATGAACATACGCGAACCAGGCATCTTCCAGGCTCGAGCGCTGACTGGCAGTGGCTGTTCAAGAGTGATCTTCCTGGACTTCAGTGCATCGAAGACGAGATAGGCGGACATCAGCTTGGCCAGCGAACCGGGCTCGACAGGACTGTCGATGTCCTTCTGCGCCAGCATCTGGTTGGCCGTTACGTCCAGCAACAAGAAGCTGCGCGCAGCCACCTCCGGTGGTGCGGGCACTTGGGCGACCGCAGCTAGACAAAGGGAAGCGGCAGCGGCTACTGCAAACGCGCGCAGCGCCTTGACGAAGCGATTCATGAGGATGCGAAAAAGCGGACGCGGAAATTCGGGAATGCGAGGAGGAAGCTAGCCCGCGCGTAGGTGGCGGGTCACGAGATTCTTGAGCAGCGGCAATTGTCCGTGGAAGAAATGTCCGCCGCCCGGAACGACTGTCACAGGAAGTGCCTGCGGCCTTGCCCAGTCCATTACCGCAGCCAGCGGCACGGTGTCGTCCTGCTCGCCATGAATGACGAGAGCGCGTTCGTGCCACTCCGTCGGCAAACTGGAGACCGAAAATCGCGAGGCGGCCGTTCCGACGAGGACGATCTGGGAGATGTCCCGCGATCCCGAGAGCTTTTCGACGGCGCAACTCGCCACGAAGGCTCCGAACGAAAAACCGGCGATCGCCAAAGGCTCGCCAAGCGCCACTTGCTCGATCACGGAAAGCATGTCTTCGCATTCGCCGCGCCCTTCATCGTGGACGCCCTCGCTGGCCCCGATGCCGCGAAAATTGAAGCGCACCGCAATCCAGCCGCAGGCAACGAAAGCGCGAGCAAGCGTCTGGACGACCTTGTTGTCCATCGTCCCGCCAAAAAGCGGGTGAGGATGCGCGATGACTGCCACACCGCGCGGCGGGATTCCTTCAACCGCCGGGTCGCGGAGGACCTCGATGGCGCCAGCTGCGCCATTCAGCAGGAGTCTTTCAGTGTGCGAATTCATTGGCGGGAGATCAACGACCTACGTCCGGCGGGAGCAGCAGGCGCTCGACGACCTGGCCGTTTTTCAGGTGAGACTCGACGATTTCGTCGATGTCGTCCTTATCGACGAAGGTGTACCAGACGCCTTCCGGATAGACCACAGCCACAGGGCCGCCGGCGCATCGATCCAGGCAGCCCGCCTTGTTGACGCGGACCTTTCCCGGCCCGGACAATCCCGCCTCCTTGACGCGCGCCTTGCAGCGATCGAACCCGCCCTGGGCGTTGTGCTTGGAGCAAGAGTCTTCGCTGCTCTTGCGTTCGTTCAGGCAGAAGAAGATGTGGCGGCCGTAGTAACTCGCTGGCGCGGGGGGGCTTGTTCTGGACATCGGGTCATTGTAGGGAGCGCGGCAGCGCCGATGCATTCACGGGGACAAGGTCGCTCCGCCTAGGAGACTCCCCGTGAGCGACCCGACAACACCGCCAGGACATATCCCAAAGTGGCAAAGGGCCAGATCCATCCCAGCCACTGCGCCAGTCCATGGAATCGTATGAACCGCCCCTGCTCCCAAGTTGCGAGGGTCTGGGCAAAGTAGGCACTTTCCGGCGCCTGGTTCAACAGGCTGAGATGCACCACGACCGCCACAAGAAGCAATGCCGCGCAAAGCCGTCGCTTCGATGGCAGGAGAAGAACGCCCACGAAGAGCGCGGCCGCGATGCCGATCTGGACCGGCAGACTCAGCCAAGCCCACGCGTGCGTCGGACCGTAACTCAGGGCTGCCGACAAAGCCGTTGTCGCAATACCGACCAGCAGCGTCAGCGGCAGCAGTATTGCGCGGCGCACGATAGAGCGCGTGATCAAAAAACCGAGCAGGCAAGGCACCAATGCGCCCAGCATGACGCAGAGCATTTCCACGCCTGGGACCAGCGGCTCGAGCTCGAACTGGCGGACAGGCAGCCAGTCGATAAATGGCGTGTCCACAAGCCATTCGGAGATTCCGTTTTCGACACGCTCGAACACTTGCCCGAGGCCGAACGTTACCGCAGCGGGAAACAACAATGCGGGTGGCCAGAGTGCAAGCAGGACAAGGCCCCCGCGAGACTCTTCGACGAACCACGTGGAGCGGGTCCGATGCCAGTGCGCAACAGCGCCAAAGTGCTCGAATGCCACTGCGAGCACCGCTCCAAGAAGGGCTCCGGCGGTGTTCAGCCCCAGGTCGACGTTCGAGGGAATGCGCGCGGGCAGATAGCTTTGCAGAGTCTCCATTGCGAAGGAGACTGCCGCACCCACAGCTGTCGCGCGAAAAATGGTTGGGGCTGCGCCCGTTCCGGGCCGAGCGCGGACGATGGAGACGGCCGCCAGGAAACCCAATGGCAAGTAGCCCACGACGTTGATTCCAAAATCAAACGCTGTCCAGTATCTGGGCCATGGGGCAGCCAGGTATGCCCACGGAGCAATCCCCTGGTCGCGCCATTCGGAGAAAGGATAAAGGCTTGCGTAGACGATGAGCGCCGCGTACGCCAGTGTCAGCGGAAGGGCGACGGATTTGTGCGGCGCTGCCACGGGGCTCAGAAAGGCTTGACGACAACCAGCACTACGATTCCGAGCAAAAGAAACACCGGCAGTTCGTTGAACCATCGGTACCAGCGGTGACTGCGCCGGACATCGCCAGCCAGGAAGTGGCGCAAGAGCACGCCGCATGCGTGGTGGTAACCGATCACGAGAAGCACCAGCGCCAGCTTCGCGTGCATCCAGTCGTTGCCGGGACCGCGGCCAATGCCATAGCCGAGCCATAGCCAGGCGCCGAAGCCGATTGCCGGGACCGCGAGGAATGTAGTGAAGCGAAAAAGCTTTCGCGCCATGAGCAAAAGCCGCGCACGTTCCGAAACTGACTCGGGCGCGACCATCGCCAGATTGACGAAGATTCGCGGCAAATAGAACAGGCCCGCAAACCAGCTGGTGATGAAGACGATGTGCAGCGATTTGACCCAAAGCATGGTGCTGCAGTGTAGTGGGTGTGCCTGAAGGCAAAAAAAAGCCCGGCGCCAAAAACGCCGGGCTGGGAAGCCCTTTTGCTGTCACACATCAAGGCACCCGCTCAGGGAGGAAAAGCGGGGAGCGGCAAGCCGCCCAAGACAGAATTTAACAAAGGCAAAACAACCTATCAAGCTAACGGTGACTTTTTTCGAACATTCGGCTTGGAAACGCAACAAGAAGAGTTCGTTTTCGCGCGATTTTGTTTGGAGCTGACTCAAAGAGGCCAAAGAGTTCTCGGATGTCTTGGGGCACAATTTTCGACATGACCCTTCATGCCCCCTTCCCCGCAGGTCGGCCGCGCCGCCTTCGCCGGGACGCCTTCACGCGCAACCTGGTACGCGAGCACAGGCTCTCGGCGCACGACCTGATCTATCCCGTTTTCGTGCAAGAAGGGGAAAAGCGACGCGACGCGGTCCCCTCGATGCCGGGGGTGGAGCGGCTGAGCCTGGACACCCTTTTGCTCGTGGCCGAGGAATGCGTTGAACTGGGCGTTCCGGTGATCGCCTTGTTTCCCGTGATCGACCCAAGTCTCAAGACGCCGGGAGGCGATGAAGCTTGCAATCCGAACGGCCTGGTTCCGCGGGTGGTTGCGGCGTTGAAGGCAAGGTTCCCGGAACTCGGAGTGATGACCGACGTCGCGCTGGACCCTTACACCAGCCATGGCCAGGACGGCCTCCTCGACGAGACCGGGTACATCCTCAACGATCCCACAGTAGAAGTACTGGTCAAGCAGGCACTCACGCAATCGCAGGCAGGCGTGGACATCGTGGCACCAAGCGACATGATGGACGGCCGGATCGGCGCGATCCGCCATGCGCTGGAAGCGCGTGGCGACATTCACACGCGGATCATGGCCTACAGCGCGAAGTACGCCAGCGCCTTCTATGGGCCATTTCGCGATGCGGTCGGTTCGGCCACAAACCTTGGCAAGAGCAACAAGAAGGTCTACCAGATGGACCCCGGCAACAGCGACGAAGCCTTGCGCGAAGTCGCGATTGACATCGCCGAGGGCGCGGACATGGTGATGGTCAAGCCCGGGATGCCGTACCTCGACATTGTTCGGCGAGTGAAGGACGAGTTCCATGTGCCGACATTCGCCTACCAGGTAAGCGGTGAATACGCGATGCTCAAGGCGGCGGCACAGAACGGTTGGCTCGACCACGACGGAGTGATGCTCGAGAGCCTCCTGGCATTCAAGCGGGCCGGGGCTGATGGTGTGCTCACCTATTTCGCGCTCGAGGCAGCGCGGCTGCTGAAGCAGGGTTGAGAGGCAAACGAGGCTGCAGCAGGCACATAAAAAAAGAGCCGGTCGGCGCTCGCGCGCCGTCCGGCTCTTTTTTTATTTGCTCAGCAGACAGCCAGAATTACTTGGCCGTGGCTGCGCCTTCCTTTTGGGCTTGAACGCGCGGCTGAGCCTGATTGTTCATGGTCGAGATCACACGGCTGTTCACGCGCGAACCAGCCGATACGTTCTGGTCCGGAGCGCTCGCGGTGGCGATGGCTTGAGCGCGAACCGTGGCCGAATCAGCGACTGGCTTGAACGGCTCCGCACCACGGGAACCGCGGGGGATGTTCTGGTCAGCGGCGGAAGCGGCACGAATGGCTTCGGCACCGACTTCGTCGCGGCTCTTTGCCGAGACGCTCGTTTGCACGCCTTGGTACGTTTCGGCCTGAGCGCCTGCGGCAGCGAGGATCGAGAGAGCGGCAGCGGCGAGGATTTTCGAGGTCTTCATTTTTCAGTTCCTTTGATTCGTCGGAGTTTTTGAGCCAGGCTCGCTGTCGCTGGCCTGTGCGTTGAAGTTTCCGGTGAATCACCATGGGGAAAACACTGAGAAAAGAGACACGGCGTTTCCTCGGCGGAAACAATGTTGTGCCCTATTGCAGCCAGCCTGAAGCTGGACCCGCGCGCTTGCGAGATCCGGCTCCGTCGCGATCCGAGGATCAGAGACCAGCTTGTTGCGTCACCGGACGCACGATGTTGTATTGCGACGGAATGACGCTGTTCACAAAAGCTTTGCGATCCAGGTTCTGGTTCGCTTCGTGAGCCGTCGCGACTGCTTGGGCGCGGATGGCCGAGCGATCAGCAGAAGCGGTCAGTGCAGGTGCCACGCGCGACGACGTTGCTTCGGCATACGGGTTGTCGGTGCGGGCTGCAACGACGGCTTGCGCATTCACGTCGGCGCGGCTGTTTGCAGACACCGGTGCGTGAACGCCGTCATAGGTTTCGGCTTGCGCACCAGCGGCGGCGAGAATCGAGAGAGCGGCTGCAGCGATGATCTTCAAGGCGTTCATTTCAGTGTTCCTTCATTGACTTGGGAGGGATGTCGTTCATCCAGATCAGCCTTCGCTGTTCTGTGAGGTGGAAGCTTACGACTGAAGAGTAGGTATAAACCCCTATGAAAATGAACCGCCGTGTTCGTCAAACAGAAACAATAGGAATTGAATGGACGGTCTTGATCTACTCAAAACCTTTCGCGAAGTTGCCGCCCGAGGCAGCTTTTCGCGCGCGGCAACCGCGCTCGGCATGTCCAAGGCTAACGTCAGCAAGTACGTGGCCCATCTCGAAGAGCGGTTCGGCGTACGGCTGCTCAACCGCTCGACGCGCTCCGTCAGCTTGACCGACGCCGGCCACTTGCTGCTCGAGCGTAGCAAGCCGCTGATGGAAATGATCGAACTCACGCAAAGTGAACTGCAGGATCACGCCGGCCATCCGCGTGGACGGCTGCGGATCACGGCGCCGCACGGGCTCGCCCAGAGCACATTCCCTGACTTGGTTGGCGAGTTCATGTCCATGTACCCGGATGTGCACTTGAGCCTGCACATGAGCAACCGTGTCATCGACCTGGTCGAGGAAGGCGTCGACATCGCTCTGCGCCTCGGACGCATCCGAGACGAAAACCTGATCGTCCGGCGATTGCAGGTGATGGATCTGGCGCTTTGCGCCACACCCAGCTATTGGGCCAAGCGCGGCCTGCCCGAAAAGCCGGACGACATGCGCCAGCATGACGTCCTGACGTACTCATTGCTGGGCACCACGCCGAGCCTGCCGTTCGAGGTCGACGGAGAGCCCTACAGCGTTCCGGTGTCCAGCCGCATGGACGCCAACGACACCGCCTTGCTGACGGCCATTGCGCTCACCGGACTCGGCGCGGTGTGCGTTCCGATGGCGATGGCTCAGCCCCACATCGAGCGCGGTGCGCTCGTGCCGGTGTTGAAGGACTACATGCCGACCGATCTATGGCTGTATGCGGCATATACCCAGCGCCGCCACAACAGTGCCGCACTGCGCGCGCTGCTCGACTTCCTGGAGTTGCGCATCCGAAAGTCAGAGCGACCGATCAAATCGACGCGGCGCATTGCGCCCCGGCGCCGCAGCCCGGCAAAGGCGCCGAGCTGAGGCTCCCTGCGCTCAAGCAGCGAGATGCTTGGCGAAGAAGGCGACGGTCCGTTGCCGTGCAAGCTTGGCGGCTTCGGCGTCATAGGAGCCGCGCTGATCGCAGTTGAAACCGTGTCCGCATTCGTAGACATGCACCTCGACGTCAGGATGCGCCTTCTTGAAAGCTTCAACTGTGTCGAGTGGGATCCAGTGGTCATTGCTGCCGAAGTGCGCGAGCACCGGCACATTCGGTTTGAGCGCGCTTTCCTCCGGCGTGGTCATTCCGCCGCCGTAGTAAGGCGCCGCGGCCGCGAGGCCGGACACCTTTGCCGCGGCGCGCCACGTCAGCAGGCCGCCCCAGCAATAACCCACGATGCCGACCTTGCCGGCCTTCGCTGCATAGTCGACTGCCGCCTGCAAGTCCTGCAGCACGCCCGGAGCCGGAAGGGCTTCGACGGCCGTCTTCAGCGCGAAGCCGGCCTTCATGTCGTCTTCCGAGTAGCCCAGCTCGACGCCCTGCTTCACGCGGTGGAAAGTCGCCGGCGCGACCGCCAGGTAGCCATCGGCGGCATAGCCGTCCGCCACGGAGCGGATGTGCGAATTCACGCCAAAAATCTCCTGAACGACCACCACGGCGCCCTTGGGCTTGCCGGACGGCTCCGCGACATACGCGGGAAACTTGAAGCCGTCTTTGGCGGTGAGTTCGATAAATTGACCCATGGTCATGCTCCTGCGGTTGATGGTTGTTGTTTGAGGGCTCGTTCGACGAACTCCAGGCGATCCTGGCCCCAGAAGATTTCGCCATCGACGACATAGCTGGGTGCGCCAAAGACCTTGGCGTCGATCGCCTGCTGTGTGTAGTCCTCGTAGCGCTCCTGCACGGCCTGGCTGAGCGACTGCTCGACCCGGCGCGGCGAAAGCCCGTGCTCGGTGACGAGCGCCTCGAGCACCTTCGGATCGGCAATGTTGCGCTCTTGCACCCACACAGCGGCAAAGATGGCGCCGCAGAGCTTCAACGCGACTTCGGTGCCGTCGTGGAGGTCTACCGCGATGATGAGCCGTGCCGCGTCGTCGCTGGCAACAGGAAAGAACTTGGGCTTCAGGTTCAGCGGAATGTCCAGGTGACGCGAAAAGCGAGCGAGTTCGACCAGCCTGTAGGCCTGCCGCTGCGGCGCGCGCTTGCCCAGAGGGAGGCCGCCGGAAACCGGAAAAACCGCGCCGACGTCGATCGGCCTTATCCGCACATCGGCATTGCAGGACTTTGCAATGTCGGTGAATCTCGCATGCCCGAGATAGGTCCATGGGCTTTGCGGCGTGAAGTAGTAGTCGATGCTGCGGCTCACGGGCGTCTCCTCGGTGTGTAATCCATGCGGTCGTTTTTAACTGAGGCACGGCTTCCGTGCAGGAGATGGGATTTGAACCAGGTGCTTCTGATCACCGGCGGCAGCCGTGGAATCGGCGCCGCTACCGCCCTGCTGGCTGCGCAGCGAGGGTACGCGGTCGCGATCAACTACACGCGCAATTCGCTGGCTGCCGACGAGGTCGTCCGAACCATCCGCGCAGGCGGCGGAACCGCAATCACAGTGCAAGCCGACGTGGGCGATGAAGCGCAGGTGCGGGCCATGTTCGAGAAGGTGGACGCCAAGCTCGGCCCGCTGACCGGGCTGGTCAACAACGCCGGTGTGGTCGACATGCAGGCGCGAGTGGACGAGATGACGGTGGAGCGTCTGGAACGCATGATGCGCATCAACGTGATCGGCAGCTTCGTGTGCGCCCGCGAGGCCGTCCGGCGCATGAGCACGCGGCACGGCGGGAGCGGCGGCGCCATCGTGAACCTCTCCAGCGCCGCGGCGCGGCTCGGATCGCCGGGCCAGTACGTCGACTACGCGGCGAGCAAGGGCGCCATCGACAGCTTCACCATCGGCTTGGCCAAGGAGGTTGCCGATGAAGGCATTCGCGTCAATGCCGTGCGGCCTGGGCTGATCGACACCGAGATCCATGCGTCCGGCGGACTTCCCGATCGGGCTGCGCAGCTCGCACCGACTGTCCCCATGAAGCGCACAGGCAGCGCCGAAGAAGTCGCCAACGGAATTGTCTGGCTGCTTTCGGCAGAGGCGAGCTACGTCACGGCAACAATTCTCGATGTGACAGGCGGGCGCTAGATGGCCAACCAGACGATGGACCTGATCAAGCCGCTGATCACGCTGCTGGCCATCGTGAACCCCCTGGCGATCGTGCCGTTCTTCATCCACTATACGCACGGTTGCACCGAACAGCAGCGCAGGCGCACAGCCTGGGTGTCCGCTTTCAGTGCGTTCGTCGTGATAGCGGTCAGCGCGCTATTGGGGCTGCAGCTGCTTTCGTTCTTCGGCATCTCGATCGCGAGCTTTCAGGTCGGTGGGGGCATGTTGCTGCTGATGAGTTCCCTGAGCATGCTCAACGCTCAGCCGGCCGAATCGAAATCCACTAGCGACGAAATCCGCGCAGCCGAAGTGAAGGCTTCACTCGGCGCCTCCATTGCGGTGGTGCCGCTCACCATTCCGTTGCTGACCGGACCGGCGACCATGTCGACGGTGGTCATCTTTGCCGAAAGAGCGCAGCACGTCTGGGAACTCGCGGTCCTGGTCGGCTACGGCGTCGTGATCGGTGTCGCGACCGGCGTCACGTTTTCGCTGGCGGAGCCGATCGCGAGAGTGCTTGGCAAGACGGGCATCAACGTGATGACGCGTTTGATGGGGCTTATCCTCGCCGCCTTGGCGGTCGAAGTGATGTCCGTCGGACTCAGTACGCTCTTCCCGGTGCTTCGTCGGACCCTTTGAAGCTGCGGTTATCGCGCTACCAGTTCGACGATCCGAGACGTGACGGCGCCGCCATCCAACAGAAGTTCGGCCGCCGAGATCGGCAGCTTGAACCGCCTGGGTCCTGCGCTGCCGGGATTGATGTACAGGACGCCGTCTCTTTCCCGTGCAAGCGGCCGATGCGAGTGCCCTGACATCACCACACGCACGCCTGCAGCGGCGGGATCGATGTCCAGTTGCCCCAGGTCGTGAATCGCATACACGCGCACGCCATCGATTTCGATCACCGCCGTGTCCGGCACGTCCTTCGCCCACGGCGCCATGTCGTTGTTGCCGCGCACTGCGGTCACCGGGGCAATGGCGGCCAGTTCGTCGAGGATCCGTTGCTCGCCGATGTCGCCGCCATGAATGATGTGCTGACAGCCGCGCAGGAAGGCCAGCGCTTCGGGCCTCAGCAGGCCATGGGTGTCAGAAATGAGTCCGATGCGCTGCATGCCGCGGCTCCGGTCGATTCAGCGAGCCTGCGCCACCCAGGCGACCAAATCCGCAACGACGGCATCGGTGGCCGCGGCGAGCGCTTTCACTCCTCCGGGCGCGTCGTTGCTCGGCGCGGGCCTCCGCGCCGCGAAACTTCGTTGCGCGAGGACGCGATCGCCGCCCGCGTTGCTGCGTATGAGCGTGGCATTCACGCGAACCCATCCTGCGCTCTTGTCCGGCGATTCGAAGAAATGGCTGAACTCCTCAAGCGATACACGCAGCGTGTCGGGCACCCGGCCTTGGGTGCGGGCGATCATCGCGCTCTCCTCCGGGCCGAGCACGGTCCGGTCCGCGGCCAAGGCGTCGCGCACGCGCTGACGCAGCAATTGGGCGGGCGGCTGGCTCCAGCGCGATTGACCGTAGGGGTGAACTTCGTTCGCATCGGCATAGCCAAGGCGGTAGAGCATCTGAGTGCCGTCCAGGCGTGACGAGGCGTCGAAATCGGCCAGTGCTAGCGTCGGCAGCGCCGGCGTGGCCGCTGGTGCTGCTGCGGGCGTTGTCGCCAGAGGTCCGGGGCCGAAATCGTAAAGCGTCGCACGAGCGGGCTTGTCGGGCAAAGCGCCGCACCCCCCCAAGGCGATGAGGGCCGCGAAGCTGCCGATCGCCAACAAGCGACCTGCACCAGATTCGGCCGCGGCGATCTTCAGTGCGTCACGTATTTTCATGATGGTGTCTTCAATGGCGGGCGGTCGAACCAGACGGCGACGTGAAGCCTGGCTCACCCGGTCCCGCGTCCACGCCGCCCGTACCGAACAGCAGCGATTGTGGGTTCTCGTTGATGCCCTCCGCCGCGCGCCCGAGGCGGCGCACGGCCCTCGAAGTGTCGTCCGCAACTCGGTTCACGCGTGGCAAGGTGGCCGTGTTGAATGAATCCACCGCCTGCGACAGAGCCTTCGTACCTTCGCCCAGTCGATCGATCGGCCCGTCCGCGGCATTGAGGCGGCCGACGGTGGTATTGAGATTCTTGGCAACGCGCGAAACATCACCGGCCGCAGCCTTGACGGTGATCATCGTGTCCTTGGTGCGATCCACCAGCGGCGGGAGCGCCTTGAGCGCCGGGTTCAGGCCCGTCTTCACTGTGTTGTCCAGCGAGCGCGTGAGTTCATTGGCACTGGCCGCCGCCTGCGAGATGTTCTCGAGCGCGTCCGCAATGCGCTTCTGGTTCTCGCTGCTGAAGAGCGTATTGATGCGGCCCGTCGCTTCCTCGACCTTGCCGATGATCGCCTCGCCCCGGTCCTGCAGTTGAGCAAGCAGCGATGGCTTGAGCGGAATGCGCGGCGGATTGCTGTTGTCGGGCACCAATGCCACCTGCGACTCTCCCTTGTCGTCGAGCGCAATGAAAGCCAGCCCGGTCACGCCTTGATAGCTCAGGGTGGCAAAGGTCGACGTCGTGAGCGGCACGCGTTCGTCAACGGTGATGCGCACGCGGACATTGCCCTTGACCTTGGGGTCGAAGTCGATCGATGCCACCTTGCCGACCGCGATGCCGCGATAACGGACCATCGCCTGCGGCTGCAGTCCACTGACCGCGTCGCGGGTGGACAGCTCATAGATGTTGCGCACGGTGTCGTCGCGCGTGAGCCAGACCACCAGGGCGACAAGCACCGCGATGAGGCCGAGCACAAAGGCTCCGGCGGCGAGGGCGTGGGCCTTGTTTTCCATGGCAGCTACCTTTCGAACGAGGGGGCCGCACCGCTGCCCGTGCGAGCAGCAAGCGGCGCTGGCGCGGAGTGGTCATGCAGCGCCTCCATGGCGCGCTGGCCACGGCCGCCGAGAAAGTATTCGTGGATGAACGGATGGGGATAGGCGATCACGTCGCGTGCCGTTCCGGCGACGATGACCTTCTGGTCCGCCAGCACTGCAATGCGCGTGCTCAGCTCGAAGAGCGTGTCCAGGTCATGCGTGACCATCACCACCGTGAGTCCGAGTTCGCGATGCAATCCGAGCAGCAAATCGCAGAAGCCGTCGGCCCCTTCGGGATCGAGGCCGGCTGTGGGTTCGTCGAGCAACAGCAATGGCGGGTCCATGATCAAAGCCCGCGCCAGTGCCACCCGCTTGATCATCCCGCCGGACAAATCGGCAGGGCTCTTGGACGCGTGCTTCGGATCCAGGCCGACCATTTGCAACTTGACCAGCGCGGCGTCCCGGATCAGATCGTTGGGCAGCAGCTTGAGCTCCCTCAGCGGAAACGCGATGTTGTCGAGAACGCTGAATGCGGAGAACAGCGCTCCGTGCTGAAAGAGCATGCCGACATTGGCGGCTTCCTTGGCGCCGAGTTGCCCCGGTAGATGTCCCAGCACTGTGACCTCGCCCTTGGTCGGATGCTCGAGCCCCAGAATCTGGCGCAACAGCACGGTCTTGCCGGTGCCCGATCCGCCCACGAGCGACAGGACTTCTCCGCGCTGGATCGTGAGGTCGAGATCGCGATGCACCACCTGTTCGCCATCCGGCGACTTGAAGACGGTCCAGAGCTTGCGGATATCAACCACAGGCGAGGACGCATTGCCGCTTGTTGCTTCGGCCATCAGCGAAACCCCACGCCTTTGAAGAGCACCGCGAACAGTGCATCCACGAGGATCACTACCGTGATGGACGCCACCACCGACGATGTCGTGCCCCGGCCGAGGCTCTCGGTGTTCGGTTTGACTTTCATGCCGAAGTAGCAGCCGATCAGCGCAATGAGAATGCCGAAGACGGCCGACTTCGCCATTGCCAGCCAGAGGTTGGACATCGGCACCGCGCGCGGCAGCGCCGACATGAAATATGCAGGAGAGATGTCGAGCGAGAGATCGGCAGCGATCATTCCGCCGGACAGCGCCGCCATCGAGGTCCACATGCTGATGAGCGGCATTGCGATCGCCAGCGCCAGCACCCGGGGCATCACGAGCCTGAAGCCGTGCGGAATGCCCATCACGCGCATGGCGTCGAGTTCCTCGGTCACTCGCATGACGCCGATCTGCGCGGTGATGGCCGAGCCGGAACGCCCGGCGATCAACACCGCGGCCAGCACGGGGCCGAGTTCGCGGATCAGTGACAAGCCAAGGATGTTCACGATGAAGGTTTCAGCCCCGTACTGCCGCAATTGCTGGGACGTAAGGTAAGCCAATACCACCCCGATCAGGAGGCCCACCAGCGCGGTGATCGGCAATGCCGTGGTGCCGAACTGATAAATCTGCCCCGAAAAGTCCCGCCAGGGGCCGCGATGCGGCGCCCGCACAAGCCTGCCGATGTCCAGTGTGAGTTGCCCGATGAGTCGTAGAAAATCGCGCGCCACGAACATCATGCGCGGGCCGTTGTGCGCAAAGGCCTTGAAACGATCGGCCAGCGTCAAACCGGGTTCGGCAGGTGCGCTGCAGGTGTACAGGGCGACCTGGTCCAGCACGGCCTTGTGCTGCGAGTCCATCTCGACCTTCGCCGGCCACGCCTGGTGCCAATGGTTCCAGAGCAATTGCGCGCCGATGTGGTCGAGCTGCTCGATCGGCCGCAAATCCCAGAGCCGATCGTCGTTGGCCGGAACGCCGGCGAGATTGCTCGACAGCGCGTCCCAGGTTCGGCGCGAAGACATCGCGAGCGCCGTCCAGCGGCCGCTGGCCACGGCCCAGTTTCCGTCGTCCTGCCGGCGCTCCTCCACGCGCGGCCTGATGCTTTCGGCATCTTGCGCTACGGCGGGCGACAGGGACTCGGAGGGCATGCTGTGGTGGTTGGGAAAGACAGTAGCGTGCAACATCGTAACCGCGCGAGTCGGCAGCAGGACTCGGGGCCAACGTTTGCCACAATCAATGGTTGAATCGATTTCCGGTCGATTTCCCATTCACGCAATCAGCCGGCCCGGCGCCGGTAGGAGAACGTCATGCAGATGAGCAAGACCCCCATCCATCATTACATCGGCGGCCGCGTCGCTGCGCCGAAGTCTACGCGCAGCCAGGACGTCTTCAATCCGGCGACCGGCGTGGCAACGGGCACTGTGGCGCTGGCCGGCCGCAGCGACGTCGACGCGGCTGTAGCCGCCGCACAGGCGGCGTTCCCGGCATGGGCCGACACACCGCCGATTCGCCGGGCCCGCGTGATGTTCAAGTTCCTCGAACTTCTCAACAAGCACAAGGACGAACTCGCCCATCTGATCACCGCCGAGCACGGCAAGGTCTTCACCGACGCGCAAGGCGAAGTCACGAGAGGCATCGACGTCGTCGAATTCGCGTGCGGCATCCCGCAGCTTCTCAAGGGGGACTACACCGATCAGGTCTCCACGGGCATCGACAACTGGACGATGCGCCAGCCGCTGGGCGTGGTCGCCGGCATCACGCCCTTCAACTTTCCCGTGATGGTTCCGATGTGGATGTTCCCGGTCGCCATCGCCGCGGGCAATACCTTCGTGCTCAAGCCCAGCCCGACGGATCCGAGCCCTTCACTGCGAATGGCCGAATTGCTCAAGGAAGCCGGACTGCCCGACGGCGTGTTCAACGTGGTCCAGGGCGACAAGGAAGCGGTCGACGCGCTGCTCGAACATGCGGACGTCAAAGCCATCAGCTTTGTCGGTTCGACGCCCATTGCCAACTACATCTACGAGACCGGCGCACGGCACGGCAAGCGCGTGCAGGCCTTGGGCGGCGCGAAGAACCACATGGTGGTGATGCCCGATGCGGACATCGAGCAGACGGTGGACGCGCTGATTGGTTCGGGCTACGGGTCGGCTGGCGAGCGCTGCATGGCGATCAGCGTGGCAGTGCTGGTCGGCGGTGTGGCCGAAAAGATCATGCCGCTCCTTGCCGAACGCGCCCGGACGTTGAAGATCAAGAACGGCACCGAGCTGGATGCGGAGATGGGGCCGATCGTCACCCGCGCTGCCCACGAGCGCATCACGGGCTACATCGCCCAAGGTGAGAAGGAAGGCGCGAAGCTGGTGGTGGACGGGCGCGGCTTCAGCGGCAAGGCGGCGGGCGAAGGCTGCGACGATGGCTTCTGGATGGGCGGCACGCTGTTCGACAACGTCACGCCCGACATGCGCATCTACAAGGAAGAGATCTTCGGCCCGGTGCTTTCGTGCCTGCGCGTGCACGACCTGAAGGAAGCCGTCGACCTGATCAACGCCCATGAGTTCGGCAACGGCGTCTCGTGCTTCACGCGCGACGGCAACGTGGCGCGCGAGTTCTCGCGGCGCATCCAGGTCGGGATGGTGGGCATCAACGTGCCGATCCCGGTGCCGATGGCATGGCATGGCTTCGGCGGCTGGAAGAAGAGCCTGTTCGGCGACATGCATGCCTACGGGGAAGAAGGCGTGCGCTTCTATACGAAGCAGAAATCGATCATGCAGCGCTGGCCGGAGAGCATCGGCAAGGGGGCCGAATTCGTGATGCCGACGGCTAGATGATTGGCCCCCCGGCTTTTCACTGCGCTTCGCTTCGTGTAACTCCACCCCCCGAGGGGGAGGCACGGCTCGCCTTGGGGCGGCCCGGCGGCGGCCGCATACTGGCGCCCGCGTATAGACCACAACTACATTGAGACAAGCACGCCGCAATGAGCGACACCACATTCGACTACATCATCATCGGCGGCGGCACGGCCGGGTCGCTCATGGCCAATCGCCTGAGCGCGGACAAGCGACGCCGCGTGCTGCTCATCGAGGCGGGCAGGAGGGATGACTATCACTGGATTCACATTCCGGTGGGCTATCTGTATTGCATCGGCAATCCTCGAACGGATTGGCTCTACAGCACGGAGCCTGACGTGGGGCTCAACGGCCGTACGCTGCGCTATCCGCGCGGCAAGACGCTGGGCGGCTCGTCGAGCATCAACGGGATGATCTACATGCGAGGCCAGTCGCGCGACTATGACCAATGGGCGCGCATCACGGGTGACGACGAATGGCGCTGGAGCAATGTCCTGCCCGCCTTCAAGAAGCACGAGGATTACTACCTTGGAGCCGACGACATGCACGGCGCCGGCGGCGAATGGCGGGTGGAGAAGCAACGCCTGCGCTGGGACATCCTCGATGCTTTCGCCGAAGCCGCAGTACAAGCTGGCGTGCCTCACAGCACTGACTTCAATCGCGGCAGCAATGAGGGCGTCGGTTACTTCCAGGTCAACCAGAAGAACGGATGGCGCTGGAACACGGCAAAGGCGTTTCTTCGCCCGACCTGCTATGGCCGGCCGAACTTCGAGCTCTGGACCGGGGCGCATGTGTCGCGGCTCCTGTTCGAGCCGCAGCGCGACGGCAGCCCGCGCTGCACCGGCGTGCAAGTGTGGGATGGGCACGAAATGGTGGTTGCCCATGCCACGCGCGAAGTGCTCCTTTGCGCCGGCAGCATCGGCACACCGCAGATCCTGCAACTCTCCGGCATAGGACCCGCCGAGCTTCTGCGTCGGCATGGCATCGACGTGATGCTCGATGCGCCCGGCGTCGGCGCCAACCTGCAGGACCATCTCCAGATCCGCGCGGTCTACAAGATCCAGAACGCAGAGACGCTCAACGTGCTGGCCTCTTCGGTGTACGGCAAGGCAAAGATCGGCATGGAATATCTCTTCAAGCGAAGCGGCCCCATGAGCATGGCGCCTTCGCAGCTCGGTGCCTTCACGCGCAGTTCCCCGGCCTATGAATGGCCCAACCTCGAATTCCACGTGCAGCCGCTCTCGCTCGACGCCTTTGGGGAGCCGCTCCACAGCTTTCCGGCCTTCACCGCGAGTGTTTGCAACCTCAACCCGACCAGCCGCGGCAGCGTGCACATCAGGAGCCCGCGCTTCGAGGATGCGCCAGCCATCACCCCCAACTACCTGAGCACTGACGAGGACCGCAAAGTCGCGGCCGATTCGCTGCGCGTCACGCGGAACATCGCGTCGCAGCCCGCCCTGGCGAAATATTGCCCCGAGGAGTGGAAGCCCGGGCCGCAATACCAAACCGACGAAGAGCTCGCCCGGCTCGCCGGCGATATCGCGACCACCATCTTCCATCCGGTCGGCACCACCCGGATGGGCGCCGACGGCGACCCGATGGCGGTGCTGGACGGACGCTTGCGTGTGCGCGGCGTCGCAGGACTTCGGGTGGTCGACGCAGGCGCCATGCCCACCATCACCAGCGGCAACACGAACAGCCCCACGTTGATGATGGCCGAGAAGGCGGCTGCATGGGTGCGTCAAAACGACGCCTGATTCACAGCGTTTCCAGTTGTTGCAGTTTGACGGGTAATCCCCGATGCACTGCACCGGTGCGCCGAATAAAGTCACGGCACTCGCAAACGGGCCTGCCCGGTGCGCGGGGGACCGAGGAGACATCTTTCGTAGAATCAGAACAATCGACAAAAGGCATCCGGACGAGATGCCGTTTTTTTGAACAAGGCGCCGCTGGTCGGCGCCTTTTCTTTTGGTCCCTCTCATGGAAATTCTGGTGCTCACCCTGGCCTCGCTGTTCGCGGGCTTTGTCGATTCGATCGTTGGCGGAGGCGGATTGATCCTGGTGCCGGCACTGTTCAGCGTGCTTCCTGGCGCTGCGCCGGCCACCTTGCTCGGCACCAACAAGAGCGCCTCGGTCTGGGGCACAGCCGCGGCCACTGCGCAGTTTCATCATCGGGTCGGGCTGCGCTGGCGCACCTTGATTCCCGCTGCCGCCCTCGCCTTTTCCGGCGCACTGGTCGGCGCATGGGGCGTGACGGTGGTGCCAGGCGATTTCCTGCGCAAGCTGCTCCCCATCATTCTGGTGGTGCTGCTTCTCTATACCCTCGCGCGCAAGGACATGGGCCATCACCATGCGCCGAACTTCAGTGGCCGAGCAGAGTTGGCTGCAACAGCGCTGATCGGCTTCACCCTCGGGGTCTACGACGGATTCTTCGGCCCCGGCACCGGGAGCTTTTTCGTCTTCGTCTTCGTGCGCTGGCTCGGTTACGACTTTCTGAATGCGGCTGCGTCGGCCAAGCTGCTGAACACGATGACCAACCTGGGCGCCCTGCTGCTGCTCGGCCTCAAGGGACACGTGATATGGCGCTACGGCCTGGTGATGGCGGTCGCGAACGTCGCTGGAAGCGTGATCGGCGCTCGCGTCGCGATCAAGCATGGCGCGGGTTTCGTCCGAAAGGTTTTTATCGGGGTGGTGAGCGTGCTCATCCTGAAAACCGCATACGACGCTTTTCTGCGCTGAGCTCCCGCGTTGAAGCCTGCGGGTCGGCTTGCGATCTCAGGGAGCCGCTGACGCCGGAGCGGGAGAGCCGTCGGCAGGCCATGCGACCTCGCTGGCGACGCGCGGCTTGCCGATCGGAGCGGTGGCCTTGCCGACCTGGATGGCGGCGAGATCGGCCTCGCTCGGATACTGATTCATCAACCAGTAATCGAATACCCGGCGCGCAAGAGGCGCCGCCGCGCCTGCGCCCCAGCCGGCATTCTCGACAACGACCGCCACCGCGATCTTCGGATCATTCACCGGCGCAAAGGCCATGAAGAGCGCGTGATCGCGCTGGTGCTCTTCAAGTGCCTTGGCGTTGTACTTCGTGTTCTGCGCCTGGGTCACGGCCTGCGCCGTACCCGTCTTGCCGGCGGCCTGGTAGCCAGCGCCAGCAAACACACCCCGTGCCGTACCGGCGGTCACAACGGCAACCAGGCCGTCGCGCACCACGCCGATGTTCGCGCTCGTGAGGCCAATGTTCTCAGCCGGCGGCTGTTCGACCGGCTTGACCTGTCCGGTCACCGTGTCGCGCACAGCGAGCGCCAGATGCGGCTTGTGCTTCAAGCCGCCGTTCGCGACGATGGAGGTCGCCTGCGCCAGCTGCAGCATCGTGAACGCGTTGTAGCCTTGTCCGATGCCCAGCGAAATCGTTTCACCCGCATACCACTTCTTCTGCTCGGGGCGCTTGTAGGCATTGCGCTTCCATTCGGTGCTCGGCAGCACGCCGCGCACCTCGCCGCCGATGTCGATGCCGGTGATCTGTCCGAATCCCAGCGGCTTCATCGAATCGTGGATCAGGTCCACGCCCATTTCATTGGCCAGCGAGTAGAAATAGATATTGCTCGACAGTTGGATCGCGCGCCGCATGTCGACACCGCCGATGTTGCCTTCGGGACTGCCGAAGCGGTGGCCCCCGAAATTGAAATAACCCGGGTCATTGACCACCACGCTCGGACCGCGTTTGCCGGTCTGCAGCGCAGCCAGCGCCATGAAGGGCTTGTAGGTCGAGCCCGGCGGATAGGTGCCCCGCAGCGCGCGATTGAGCAATGGCTTGTCGATCGACTCACTGAGCTCCTTCCAGCTTTCGGTGTCGATCCCTTCCACGAAAAGATTCGGATCGAAGGTCGGCTTGCTCACGAAAGCCAGGATTTCCCCGGTCCTGGGGTCGATAGCGACCAGCGCTCCACGCCGGTCACCGAACATGTCCTCCACCAGCTTCTGCAGCTTGATGTCGATCGAGAGCATGACGGTGTTGCCCGGCGTTGCGGGATGCGCCGCAAGCCGCCGCACCGCGCGGCCGCCCGCCGACGTTTCCATCTGCTCGACACCGGTCTGGCCGTGCAGCGTTTTTTCGTAGCTCTGTTCGATGCCGAGTTTTCCGATGTACTCGGTGCCCTTGTAGTTGGCCAGGTCCTCGTCCTCCCAATCTTCCATGGCCGTCTTTTCGGCCTGGTTGATGCGGCCGATATAGCCCAGCACATGGCTTGCCAGTTCGCCGTTCGGGTAGTTTCGGAACAAGCGCGCCTTGATTTCAACGCCCGGGAAGCGATAGCGCTGCGCGGCAAAGCGGGCGACTTCCTCGTCGCTCAGGCGCGTGCGAATCGGCACCGAATCAAAACTGCGCGAGTCTTCGCGCAGGCGCTTGAACCGGCGCCGGTCGCGCGGCGAAATCTCCAGAACCTCACCAAGGCTGTCGATGGTTTCTTCGAGGTTGCCGACCTTCGAAGGCGTGATTTCGAGCGTATAGGCTGAATAGTTCGAAGCCAGCACGATGCCGTTGCGATCCAGAATCAGGCCGCGATTGGGCACCACGGGAACGATGGCGGTCCGATTGCTCTCAGCCTGCTCCGCCAAATCTTCATGGCGCACCACCTGCAGATAGACCAGCCGCATGCAAAGAAGGCCGAAACACGTCAGCACCACGAGGCCGATCACGACTACCCGGCGCTTGAAGCGCGAGAGGTCGGCGGCGACGTTTCTGATTTCGGTCATGACTGGATCAGCTTAGACGGGAGCAAGAACGAAAGCAATTGCTCACCTCGAAGTTCACTGGCGCAGGCAACTTCATCTAGAGCGGCCGGTTTGCGTCGGGTTCAGGCGCGCGGCGCTGCGGCGCCAGCAGGAGGAGGCTCACGAAAGGCCAGAGCACTGCCTCGATGACCGGCGCGATCAGCAGCGTCCAGCCGGGGAACACGCCGCCGCCGATCATCCGGATCGCGAGCTCGATGAGGTGGGACACCGCGAAGAGCGGCAGCACCTGCAGCGCTTGCGATACCACGGGAAACCACAGGAGCCGGCGGTGGATCATGATCGCGAAGAAACCGAGCGTCGTGTATGACAGCGCGTGCTGCCCGAGCATGGCCGACTGGTGCACGTCCATCAGAAGGCCGAACACGAAAGCAGCCCCGATGCCGATGCGAGCAGGCTGATGCACGCTCCAGAACACGATCACCAGTGCCAGCAGGTCGGGCGTCCATGCAGCCCGGCCGATCGGCACCATGTTGATCAGGAGCGCGACGACGAGGCTCGCCCACATGAACAATGGGCTGACGGGCAGCAGCAGCTGCTGCTGACCTGGGCGCATGATCATCGCGTGCGCCTCTCTTTCTTGTCGCCTTTGTCTGCCTTGGCGTCCGCCTTGGCATCGGCCTTGTCCGCCTTCTTCTTGGCGGCGGCGGCTGCTGCGGGCGCGACGGGGGCCGGCCGCGGCAAGGCCAGCACGCCCGCGGGTGCCAGCACGAGCACATAGCGCGCAGAGCTCACGTGTCCGACGGGCGCACTGTGAATGCGCGCAAAGGCGGATTCGGCACGGCGCTCGATGCGGTCGATCTTGGCGACGGGCAGCCCGGGCGGGTAAACGCCATCGACCCCGCTGGTCGTGAGGACGTCGCCTTCCTGCACATCCGCATTCGCCGCGATGAAACGCAGTTCAAGTCCGCCCCCGTGCGCGCTGGCATCGCCGAAGGCAACGCTTCGGGCGCCGGTGCGCGTGTTCTGCACGGGAATGGAAAGGTCGCGGTCGATCACCAGCGTGACCTCGCTCGTGAACGGTTGCACCTGCGTGACCTGGCCGAGCACGCCGTTCTCGTCGATCACAGGTGAGCCCGCAGCGATGCCGCTGCTCAGCCCCTGGTCGATGATCAACTTGCGGGTGTAGGGGTCGGCAGTGTCATAAAGCACCTCTGCCACCCGGCCCGGAGTCTGCGTGGTCTGGCGCAGTTCGAGCATCGCGCGCAGTCGCGCATTCTCCTTGGCGAGCGTGTCCGCCTGGCTTGCCCGCTCCGACTGCAGCGCGAGCGCCTTGCGCGCCTCTGCCTCGTTGTTTTGCGCGGTCTGCAGGTCTTCGAGGTAGCGTCCCCCACCGGCGACGAGTTGCACCGGCTTCAGCGCAAGCCATTGGATCGGATAAAGCACGGCGCCGATGCCGGTTCGCACCGGCTGCACGATGTTGAAGCGCGCGTCGGCCACCATCAGGAACAGCGCAAGCGCGCTGAAGAAGATCAGCTTGCTGAGCGCCGAAGGCCCCTGGTTGAACAAGGGCGGCGCGGTGCGATCTAGCGTCCCGAGCGGCATGACGAGAAGAGTGCCTTAAATTGAAAAAGCCGGCCCTGCGCAGACGCGGGCCGGCCATTTGCGCAACAGCCGCATTATTCGCTGGTAAAGATGCTTCCGAGCCGGTCCATGCGTTCCAAAGCGATGCCGCAGCCTCGCACCACGCAAGTCAGCGGATCTTCGGCCACGAGGACGGGCAGGCCGGTCTCTTCGGCCAGCAGCCGGTCGAGGTCGCGCAAGAGTGCGCCGCCGCCGGTGAGCATCATTCCGCGCTCGGCAATGTCGGCGCCCAATTCCGGAGGCGTTTGCTCCAGTGCGTTCTTGACGGCGGAAACGATGTTGTTGAGCGGATCGGTCAGCGCTTCGAGCACTTCGTTGCTGCTGATCGTGAAGCTGCGCGGCACGCCTTCGCTGAGGTTGCGGCCCTTGACTTCCATTTCCTTGACTTCGGAGCCAGGGAAAGCCGAGCCGATGCTCTTCTTGATGACTTCAGCCGTCGGCTCGCCGATCAGCATGCCGTAATTGCGGCGGATGTAATTGATGATGGCCTCGTCGAAGCGGTCTCCGCCGACTCGGACACTGCCCTTGTAGACCATGCCGCCTAGCGAGATGACGCCGACTTCGGTCGTACCGCCGCCAATGTCGACGACCATCGAGCCGCTGGCTTCGGAAACCGGCAGGCCGGCACCGATCGCGGCGGCCATGGGTTCTTCGATGAGATAGACCGACGTGGCGCCAGCGGCTTCGGCCGCGTCCTTGATGGCGCGGCGCTCGACCTGGGTCGAACCGCAGGGCACGCAGATGATGATGCGCGGGCTGGGCGTGAGCAGCGATCGCGGGTGCACCATCTTGATGAACTGCTTGATCATCTGCTCGGTGATCACGAAATCGGCGATCACGCCGTCCTTCATCGGGCGAATGGCTTCGATGTTGCCGGGCACCTTGCCCAGCATGGCCTTGGCTTCGCGGCCGACCGCCTGGATCACCTTCTTGCCGTGCGGACCGCCTTCATGGCGGATGGCGACGACCGAAGGCTCGTCAAGGACGATGCCCTTGTTGCGAGCGAAGATCAGGGTGTTCGCGGTGCCAAGGTCGATCGCGAGGTCGGTAGAGAAGTACCGACGGAAAGCTCCAAACATTGTGGAATCCTCTGGAGCACGGCATGCGCGTCGGCAGCCGTCGCCCTCTTGCTGGGTCGTTTTTGACGGGGTGGCTTGAAACGTTTTTGCGGCAAATGCCGCCGCGGTCGCGGGGGGTTGCGGCAAAGGCGGGATAATAACCGAATCCCTTGACGCTCCTAGCGTTTTGGCGCACCTTTTACAGGGTGCCATGGGCCTCGTTTTCACGTTCGCCAAGGCTTCTTTCTCCGATGTCCCTCACCACTTCCGATATCGCGCGCATCGCGTCCCTCGCGCGGCTCCAACTGGCTCCCGATGAAAGCGAACGCATGCGCGGCCAGATCAATGGCTTCTTCGACCTCGTCGAACAAATGCGTGCCGTCGACACCACCGGCGTCGAGCCACTCGCCCACCCCGTTGCGACCATCGAGGACGTGACCCTCCGGCTGGCCGAAGACGCCGTGACCGAGCCCAACAATCGCGAAGCCAACCAGCGCAGCGCGCCGGCCGTGGAGAACGGCCTGTTCCTGGTCCCCAAGGTGATCGAATGAGCGCCGCCCCGTTGCATCAATTGAGCGTGACCGAGCTCGCCAAGGCGCTGCGCGATCGCAAGGTGTCCGCCGTCGAAGCCGCCACCGAGCATCTGGCACGCATCGCGCAACACAAGGAACTGGGTGCCTTTGTCGCCATCGACGAAGAAGTGACCATGGTCCAGGCGCGCGCCGCCGACGCAAAGATCGCGGCCGGCCAAGCTGGCGCGCTAACGGGCGTGCCGATCGCCCACAAGGACATCTTCGTCACCGCCGACCTGCCCACGAGTGCAGGCTCGCGCATCCTCTCGGGCTATCGATCGCCTTTTGACGCCACCGTGGTGCGGCGCCTCGCCGAGGCCGGCGCAGTCACGCTCGGCAAGCTGAGCTGCGACGAATTCGCAATGGGTTCGGCCAACGAGAACGTGGCCGTACCCGCTGTCGGCTTTGATCATGCGGTGCCGGTGCGCAATCCATGGGATCCCACCCGCATTCCCGGTGGCTCGTCGGGTGGCAGCGCCGCCGTGGTGGCGGCACGGCTGGCGCCGGCTGCTACGGGCACTGACACCGGCGGTTCGATCCGCCAGCCCGCCTCGTTCTGCGGCATCACCGGCATCAAGCCGACCTACGGCCGCGCTTCGCGCTATGGAATGGTGGCGTTTGCCTCGAGCCTCGACCAGGCTGGTCCGATGGCAAGGTCGGCGGCCGACTGCGCACTGCTGCTCTCCGCGATGTGCGGACCCGACCCGGACCGCGACTCCACATCACTCGATCGCCCCGCCGAAGATTTTTCGCTTCGCCTGGACGAATCGCTTGAAGGCCTTCGCATCGGCGTACCCAAGGAATTCCTTGGCGACGGCGTCGCTCCTGGTGTGCGCGCAGCCATCGAATCGGCGCTCGCCGAGTACGAAAAGCTGGGCGCTCGCCGCATGGAGATCACGCTGCCGCGCACAGAGCTTTCCATCCCCGTCTACTACATCATTGCGGCCGCCGAGGCATCGAGTAACCTGAGCCGATTCGATGGCGTCAAGTTCGGCCATCGCGCCAAGGACTACCGGGACCTCGCCGACATGTACGGCAAGACGCGCGAAGAAGGGTTCGGCGACGAAGTCAAGCGGCGCATCATGATCGGCACCTACGTGCTGTCGCACGGCTATTACGACGCCTATTACCTGCAAGCCCAGAAGGTGCGCCGCATGATCGCGGACGACTTCCAGCAGGCGTTCAGGCAATGCGACGTCATTGTCGGTCCCGCGGCACCTACGGTCGCCTGGAAGCTCGGCGAGCATGGCGGCGACCCCGTGGCGGACTATCTCGCAGACATCTTCACGCTGCCCGCATCGTTGGCGGGCCTGCCCGGCATGAGCGTTCCGGCCGGCTTCGACGGTGGCATGCCGGTCGGCCTGCAACTGATCGGCAACTATTGCGACGAGGCCCGGTTGCTCAACGCGGCACACCGCTTCCAGCAGGCCACCGACTGGCACCAGCGCGCACCGGCCGGCTATTGATGGCGAAGAATTGACATGAGCGAAATCAACACTTTCGAAGCCGCGCAGAGCGGACGTCCGACAGGGCCGCTGGTGCGCGGCTATGAAGTCATCATCGGCTTCGAGACCCACGCGCAACTGTCCACCGCATCCAAGATCTTCAGCCGCGCATCGACGGCCTTCGGCGCGGAGCCGAACACGCAAGCGTGCGCGGTCGACCTCGCGCTGCCCGGCACGCTTCCGGTGATGAACAAAGGCGCGGTCGAACGCGCCATCAAGCTCGGCCTGGCGCTGGGCTCGCACATTGCGCCTCGCAGCGTGTTCGCGCGCAAGAACTACTTCTATCCCGATCTGCCCAAGGGCTATCAGATCAGCCAGTTCGAGATCCCCGTCGTGCAGGGCGGCTCGGTGAGCTTCTTCCTCGGCGATGAAAAGAAGACGGTGCGACTGGTACGCGCCCATCTCGAGGAAGATGCGGGCAAGTCGCTGCACGAAGATTTCATCGGTCAGTCGGGTATCGACCTGAATCGCGCCGGCACGCCGCTGCTGGAAATCGTGACTGAACCCGACATGCGCTCGACCGCCGAAGCCGTCGCCTACGCACGCGAATTGCACAAGATCGTGACCTGGATCGGTATCTGCGACGGCAACATGCAGGAAGGCAGCTTCCGCTGCGACGCGAATGTCTCCGTCCGCAGGCCCGGCGACCCGCTGGGCACGCGCCGCGAGATCAAGAACCTGAACAGCTTCAAGTTCATGCAACAGGCGATCGACTACGAGATCCGCTGGCAGATCGAAGAGATCGAAGACGGCCGCGAGATCCAGCAGGCGACAGTGCTCTTCGACCCCGATACGGGCGAAACACGCGCCATGCGAACCAAGGAAGACGCGGCCGACTACCGCTACTTCCCCGATCCCGACCTTCCACCGCTTGCGATCGCCGCCGAATGGATCGAGCGCGTTCGCGCGGAGATGCCCGAATTGCCTCGCGCGATGGCCGAACGCTACGTGCAGGCGCACGGCCTGTCCGAGTACGACGCCACCCAGCTCACCCAAAGCCCGGCGCTCGCACGTTACTTCGACGACGCCGCGAGCGCCGGCGCCTCACCCAAACTGGCCAGCAACTGGATCACCGGCGAAATCGCCCGCCGCCTGAACCAGCAGGACATCGCCATCACCGAAGCCCCCGTGAGCGCGGCGCAACTGGCAAAACTCATCCAGCGAATCAGCGACGGCACCGTATCGAACAACGCTGCACGCCAGGTATTCGACACCCTCTGGACCGGCGAGGGGCAGGACGTCGACGCGGTGATCGAAGCCAAGGGCCTGAAGCAGATGAGCGACACCAGCGCCCTCGAAAAAATCATCGAAACCGTCCTCGCCTCCAACCAGAAGAACATCGACGAATACCGCGCCGGCAAGGACAAGGCCTTCAACGCCCTCGTGGGCCAAGTCATGAAAGCCAGCCAGGGCAAAGCCAACCCCGCCCAAGTCAACGCCCTCCTGAAAGCCAAGCTAGGCTAGTGAGTCAGCCGCGGCGCGCATAAAACGTGAGCCCTTCTTCGCGAAACACCGCGGAACCGGCTCCGCCGGGCCGCTGGTGTTGCCCCCGGTAGGGGGTAGGCGAAGCGACACGAAGTGCGCATAGCCTGGGGGCGAGCAACAGGAACCCCGTGGAACCGGCTTCGCCGGGCCACCGGGGTTGCCCCCGGTCAGGGGGTGGAGAGCGACACGAAGTGCGCGAGCCTGGGGGCGAGTTACGTTTTCCAGAGGGGCTTAAGCCGAGCCAACTCTTCATCGAAGCGCGCATTGACGCGCTTCTTCTCTTCTTCCTGTTCCGCAATGAACCGGTTCTGCACCTCGACGCTCCTTGCGTTGTCTTCGGCCTTGCGGCGAATCGAGCCCGGTGCCTTGGACGGATCGGCCTTGTAGAACTCGAGTTCCTCATCGACTCTCTTGCGCTCGTCGGCCAGTTCGCTGAGGCGCTTTTTGGCGGCCAGGATCACGGCGTCGATCTGCACCAGCGCCTCGGCGCGCTCCCGGTTGTGCGCAGCCGCATTGGGATAACGGATCAGCAATGCACGTTCGCGCCGCCGTTCTTCGATCTGGCGTGACGCCAGGAGCTGCGCCTGGCGCTCGCGCTCTTCGCGCTCTGCCTGCTCGCGGGGTGTGTAGGTCGGTTCGACCTTGCGCCGTATCGTGCCACTCGGGTTCAGTTCGCGCTGCTCCCGGTCGATGCAGTCGGGAATAGGCCGGTCCGCCGTGATGGTGTGGCCTCGCGAATCGACGCAACTGTAGATTCCGGCATTGCTGCCGGCGCCGCCAGTGCCGCCGGCCGGCGAGCGCGCTGCGCCGGCTTGTTGCGCCTGGACTTCGCCGGCAATGACCAGCGTGAGCGCCAGGAATCCAATCAGTGCATAGGTTCTCGCCAACGTGAGTCCTTCAGGCGGGTTGAATCACCGCGCGCCGTAACGAGTCCTGTATGCCAGCACCGCCTGGTGATGGGCGCCCAGTTCGCCATCGGCGCGGCCTGAGAGGTACTGTAACAAGTCGTCCAGCGTTGCGATCGCAATCACGTGCAGTCCGAGCTGATTACGTACATATTGCACAGCGCTGTGGTCCACGTCCTGACCGTTCTCGGTGGCCTTCTCTTGACGATCGAGCGCGATCGCCACCGCGTGGGCGGTCGCGCCGGCGGCCCGGATCGCAGCAATCGACTCCCGCACCGCAGTGCCTGCAGACATGACGTCGTCGACGATCAGCACGCGTCCCTTGAGCGGCGCACCGACGAGCGAGCCGCCCTCGCCGTGGTCCTTCGCTTCCTTGCGGTTATAGGCAAACGGCACGTTGCGTCCGCGGCGCGCGAGTTCAGCGGCCAATGTGGCGCCAAGAGGAATGCCTTTGTACGCAGGGCCGAAGATCATGTCGAATTCGAGCCCGCTGGCGATCAGGCGGTCTGCATAGAATCCGGCGAGCCGCGCGAGCTTGGCGCCATCGTCGAACAAGCCCGCGTTGAAGAAATAGGGGCTCATGCGGCCAGCCTTGGTCTTGAACTGACCGAAGCGCAGCACCCCCGACTCCAGAGCGAACTGCACAAACTCCTGTGCCAGTGCGCCGCCCTCTTCAATCTCTCCAGCCATAGGGAATGTCCTTCGTGTTCAAACTGACCAGCCTCAACCTCAACGGCCTGCGATCGGCTGCCACCAAAGGCGTCGCCGACTGGGTGGCCGAACTGGCGCCGGATTGTATTTGCATGCAAGAAATCCGCGTGCAAGCGAGCGACATCGAAGGCAGGTTCGAGGAAATGGCGGGCTTGAAGGGCTACTTCCATTTCGCGGAAAAAAAGGGCTACGCCGGCACTGCGGTCTATACGAAGCATGCCCCGAGCGACGTCATCGTGGGCTGGGGCGATCGCGAGTTCGACGCCGAAGGCCGCTATCTCGAATTGCGCTTCGACACGCCCCAACGCAAGCTGTCGATCATCAGCTGCTACTTTCCGAGCGGCTCGTCAGGCGAAGAGCGCCAAGCCGCGAAGTTTCGATTCCTCAAGGGCTTCTTTCCGCATCTCGTGGCGCTCAAGCGGGAGCGCGAATTCGTGCTCTGCGGCGACATCAATATCGCGCACAAGGAAATCGACCTGAAGAACTGGCGTGGCAACCAGAAGAACAGCGGCTTCCTGCCCGAAGAGCGCGCATGGATGACCAACCTGCTGGACGCAGGCGCTGAAGGCGCCGGGCTGGTGGACGTCTACCGGATGCTCAAGCCCGAGACGACCGAAGAGGCCTACACATGGTGGAGCAACCGCGGGCAGGCCTATGCCAAGAACGTGGGCTGGCGGCTGGATTACCACCTCGCGACACCGCAGATTGCCAAGTTCGCGCGCAACGAATCGATCTTCAAGACGCTGAAGTTCAGCGATCACGCGCCGATCACGATCGAGTACGACTTCGCGCTGTAGCAAGGCCTATCGGGAGAGCGCCGGCAGCGCCTTGACGAGCGTTTCGCCGAAGGACCGCATCGCTTCGCTTTCGTACGCGCCGCGCTTGGTGATGCGAAAGAAATCCATGCCGACCTTCGGCTTGACCAGCACATCCGTACGCACCCGTTGACGGCGGCATGCCGCGAGCGCGAAGGTGGGCATCACGGCAGTTCCGAAACCCGCCTCGACCATCGAGATCATCGTGCCGAAGAAGTTGAACGACTGCCGCTGCTGCGCATCGGCACGGCCGATGGCGCCGAGATGAACGTCGATGACTCTCTGGATTGGATTGTTCTGCGGCAGTGCCAGCAGCTCCGCGGAACGCAGCGCCGACCATGACACCGTGCCCGTGGTCGACGAAGCATCCTCCGACTCGGCCGGCGCGACGCGCATTAGCTGAAAGCGGCCCACGGGCGTCCGGTCGAGTTCTGGCGCCGCCTTGAAGAAAAACCCCAGGCCCATGTCCGCTTCGCCGCTGACAACCAGCTCTTCGACGTTGCGCAAGTCGGCGTCGAAGAGGCGCAGGTTGACCGACGGGTGGTCCTCGCGAAACTGACGGAACACCTGCGGCAACAGGTTGGACGACACCAGCGGCGTTGCCGCGATGCGCAAAGTCTGCCGAGCGGCATCGCCCTCGATGCCGAGCCGCGAGGTGACATCGTCGAGATCGGTGACCACGCGCTCGACCACCGGCAGCAAGCGGCGGCCGGCCGACGTCAGACTCACCATTCGCGTGGTGCGGTCGAACAGGCGACAGCCGAGCTGGCGCTCCATCTCGCGCACGAGAGTGCTCAGCCCTGCCTGGGTCATGTGCGCTTGCTCGGCGGCTCGGGTGAAGTTTCCGATGCGGGCCACATGAAGAAAGGCGCGCATCTGACGGACCGACAGATTCATATGGTTTCATGATAGATCCATACGACATCTAAATTTCCCAAATGATCATCGCCTCGGTCTAATTCGCCTTTTGAAGTCCGGTGTCGGTGTTGGCACCGGAGGGGACAAGGGAGAAAAGGATGAGCGTGAGCAAAAGCAAGAGCATGACCAAGCAACCCGAAGTAGTCGTGCTGGGGGCTGGTATCGGCGGCTTGACCTTGGCGCTGAGCCTGCACCAGGCAGGCATCGCGTGCCGCGTGTACGAGGCGGTGCCCGAACTGAAGCCGCTGGGTGTCGGCATCAACCTTTTGCCACACGCGGTTCGCGAGCTGACCGAGCTTGGTCTGGCCGACGCACTCCAGGCCGTGGGCGTCCGCACGCAGGAATCGATCTTTTTCAATTCGCACGGGCAACTGGCATTTCGCGAAGCGGCAGGCAGCGCGGCGGGCTACGACTGGCCGCAATACTCGATCCATCGCGGCGACCTTCACAGCATCCTTCTCGCTGCCACGCTGGAGCGCCTCGGCGCCGATTCCGTGGTCTGCGGCCACCGTTGCGCCGGCGTGGACCAGGACGACACCGGCGTCACGGCGCGTTTCACTGCGCCGAACGGGGCGCCACTGGCCAGCGCGAGAGCCTCCGTGGCGGTGGGCTGCGACGGCATTCACTCGGTGCTGCGCAATCAGTTCTATCCCGATGAAGGCGCGCCGCGGTATTCGGGCGTCAACATGTGGCGCGGCACGGCCGTGCACAAGCCCTTTCTGTCGGGCGCGAGCATGGTGCGCGCAGGCTGGCTCGATCAAGGAAAGATGGTGATCTATCCGATCCGCAACAACGTGGACGGCCAGGGAAACCAACTGGTCAACTGGGTCGCCGAAATCCACGCGCCAAAGCCCGCGCTGCAGGACTGGAGCCGCCCCGGCCGCCTCGAAGACTTTCTGCCGGCGTTCGAGAACTGGCATTTCGATTGGCTCGACATCCCGGCGCTTATCCGCTCTTCAGACTCGATCCTCGAATACCCAATGGTCGACCAGGACCCTCTGCCGAAGTGGACGCACGGGCGCCTCACACTTTTGGGCGATGCGGCGCATCCGATGGTGCCGCGCGGATCCAACGGCGCCGGCCAAGCCATCATCGACGCACGCTATCTCGCGGGCGCACTGCACAAGCGGGGCGTGGGCAACTCGGCCCTCGAGGACTACGACCGCGTGCGCGTGAAAGCCACCACAAACGTCGTGCTCACCAACCGCAGCAATCCACCGGACACGATCCTTCGCGAAGTCTTCGAACGGACCGGCGGTCGGCGCTTCGAGCAACTGGACGAATTCGTGACGCAGCAAGAGTTGCAAACCATTTCGGACAACTACAAGCGCGTCGCCGGCTTCGACCCGGTCGCGCTGAAGAATCGTCCTTCATACCTTTGATTTTCGAGAACCAGAAGGAGACAACCATGCGCAAACTGACCCGATTCCTTGGCGCCTTTGCCATGGCTGCCAGCGCTGTCGCTGCCCATGCATGGCCCGATCAGCCGATCACGCTCGTCGTGCCGTACACGCCCGGCACAGGCATCGACCTCGTCGCCCGGCAGTTGTCGGCTCGGCTTCCCGCGTTGCTGGGCCAACCGGTCGTTGTCGAGAACATCGCCGGCGCCAGCGGCAACATCGGCAGCGAGAAAGTGGCGCGCGCCAAGCCTGACGGCTACACGCTCATGGTGCAAGTCAACACGCTGGTGATGAACAAGAGCCTGTACAAGTCGCTCTCATACGACCCCGTCAGCGACTTCACGCCGGTGTCTCTCACGTCATGGGGCACGTTGCTGCTGGTGACCAACCCCAGTGTGCAAAAAACCACTTCCGTTTCGCAGATGGTGGCCGCTGCGAAGGCCAATCCGGGCAAGCTGAACTACGCCACACCGGGCGTCGGCACACCGCACCATCTCTCGATGGCGATGCTCCTGCAAAGCTCCGGCGCGGAAATGCTGCACGTGCCCTACAAAGGCACCGCCGGGGCCGTGACCGATCTGCTCGGCGGACGCATCGACTACATGTTCCTGCCCGTGCATGTCGCGCTGCAGCACATCCAGGCCGGCAAACTCAAGGCCATCGCCACGGGCAGCGAAAAGCGCCTGCCCCAGTTGCCGGACGTACCGACGCTCGCTGAAGCCGGCATCAAGGGCGGCAACGTCGACATGTGGTACGGGGTGCTTGCACCCAAGGGCACGCCGCCCGCTGTGGTCGCACGACTCAACAAGGAAATCGGCGCTGTGCTCAAGCAACCGGAAGTCGCGAAAGCCTTCGAAGCACAGGGCATGGTGCCCGCGTCATCGACGCCTGAGGAATTCGGCGCGCTGATCAAGAAGGATGAGAAGCGCTGGGCCGAGGTGGTTCAGCGCGGCGGCATCACGGCAGACTGACGGCAGTCAGCGTCGATGGTCATCGCTCAGGCCGGCGGGCGCGGCCCGCGTGCCTCGCCATGTGCATTTCATGCAGCGTGATCTTGCGCACCTCCGACTGACTCGTCTCGATGTGCGCGCGCAGCAGCATGGCGGCCTGATCGCCACGGTTGGCGCGAATGGCCTTCAAGATCTTCGCGTGCTCGTCATAGGTGGCGTCGATACGCGGCTGCTTCGTGAAGTCGAGCCGACGAATGATGCGGATGCGGTCGGTCACGTCGCGGTGTACGCGCGCCATTTCGGCGTTGCCTGCTGCTTCGACCAGCGAGCAGTGAAAGGCCTCGTCCCACTGCGCGACCTGCACCGTGTCTGCGCTGCGCTGCGCAGTGGRCACGAGCCAGATGCCCGCGAGGCTGTCGAGCAGGCTGCGATCGACCCGATGATCGCTTTCGCACAGGCGATGCACCGCAGTGGTCTCCAGCACCATCCGCAAGTCATACAACTGCTCGAACTGATCGAAGTCGAATGGCAGCACCCGCCAGCCGCTGCGAAACAGAACTTCGACAAAGCCTTCCTGCTGAAGCCTGAAAAGCGCCTGCCGCACCGGCGTGCGCGACACGCCGAGTCGCTCACTGATTTCGTTCTCGGTAAAACGATCGCCAGGCACGAGGCTGAATTCGGCCACGTCACGCTTGAGTTGCGCATAGACCTCATCCGCGCGCGTACGGAACGCCGGTTCATGCAAAGCGGCTTGCGATGGAGCGATGGGGGATCGAACGGTCGGCACGTGGCAGATGTTAGTGCTTGCCGAGCGCAGCAAGCAACGAGGAACTCGGAGCCGTCCATCCGACGATGGCACCCTGCGCACGAATCATTTCGAGCGCAGCCGCCTTGAAGGCGGGAAAGTAGCTTTCGGTGCAATCTTCAAGCAGAAGGCAGTCGTAGCCGCGATCATTGGCCTCACGCATGCTGGTCTGCACGCACACTTCAGTCGTCACGCCACCGAAGAGCAGATGCGTGATGCCGCGCCGTCGAAGCATCTCGTGCAGCCCGGTCGCGTAGAACGCGCCCTTGCCGGGTTTGTCCACAACGATTTCTCCCTCGATGGGAGCGAGCGCGTCGATGATCTGGCTGCCCGGCTCACCCATCACCAGGATTCGGCCCATGGGTCCTTGATCGCCGATGCGCAAGCTCGGGTTGCCGCGATTGCGCTTGGCCGGTGGGCAATCGGAAAGATCCGGGCGGTGTGCCTCGCGGGTGTGAACGACAAGGCCGCCAGCATCTCGCCAGGCCTCGAGGGTTTTCTTGGTCGCCGGGACGATGGCTTCAAGCAACGAGACGTCGTTGCCCAAGCTCTCGCCGAAGCCACCCGGCTCTATGAAGTCGCGCTGCATGTCGATGAGGACCAGGGCGGTTTTCCGGAGGTCGAAATCGTAGGGGAACGGCGCGGCGGCTACTTGCATTTCATGCCTTCGATGGGGTGGGGTGGCGGAGGCGGACGGTGTGCCTTGGGCCGGCCGACGTCACCGGCCCTTCGGGCTGCCCTGCGCTGCTCACGGTACGCGGGGTCTCGCTCAAACTCGCCTGCGGCTCAAACAGTCGCGAGCCCTGATCCGCGTACCGCTGCGCTGCTCGGCGGTGCCTCAACGGCCGGCCCAAGGCACACCGCCCGCCTCCGCTGAGAGGGTGGGGGTGATTTGTCCGCTTCCCGCACTGCGATGGACTCGCAGGCTGCAGACGCTCGAAGCGCGCGCGCCCCCAGCGCAACCACTGAGCCCGGTATGCGGTGCGGGCTGTGCAACMCTTCTGCGCCGCCGAAGCGCGCAGACTCAGGCGGATCAGGGCCGCGTGTGTCTGAGCGCAGCGAGTTTCACGCGGACCCCGCCTGAGTCGAGCACTGCAGGGA
>NZ_JBFTRG010000030.1:0-33913 GCF_056399425.1 Variovorax sp. 01N429
GCGCACGACCCGTACGCCTACCTGAAGGACGTGCTCGAACGGCTGCCCACTCAACCTGCCAGTCGCATCCAAGATCTGTTGCCGCATCGCTGGCAGCCTGCGGCCTGATTGCGCCACCGCTCGTCAAGACGGGTTCGCCGGACGCATACACAGTTTGTACGCCCTGATACGTTTCTGCGTTTGCAGCGAGCGAGCCCATGAAGGCGGAGGCGGTGAGCATGATGGCAGCAGGTTGCAAGGAGGTTTTCATTTGTGGTTCTCACTATGGTTCGTCGGATGCGTGGCGTAACGTGGTGGTGCCTATGCTGTGACCCGGCGCGCTACGGCAGCGATTGCGGCGTTTCGATCAGCTTCGGTGGCCTGTGTATTCGTGACAAAGGCGCACACCAGGATTGGTGGCCGCTTTGGCGGCCAGAAGATGCCGACGTCGTTGGCCGAGCCGCGGCCCCCTGTCCCCGTCTTACTCCCCATACGCCAATCCGCAGGCAAGTTGGCGCGCAGGCGCTTCCCGTTCGTTTCACATCCCTCGAGCCACCGCGCGAGCTGTTCACGGCTGCTGGGTGACAAAGCGTTGCCAAGCAAGGTGGCGTGCAGCAGATGTGCCATTGCGCGAGGTGAGGTCGTGTCGCGGGGGTCACCGGGCGTAGCTTCGTTGAGTTCAGGCTCCCATCGATCTTGCCGGGTGACATCGTCACCGAGGCGTCGGGCGAAAGAAGTCAAGCCTGGCGGGCCCCCAAAAGAGGCTAGAAGAAGGTTGCCGGCGGCGTTGTCGCTGGTGGTGATCGTGGCATGGCACAGCTCGGCCAAAGTCATTCCCCCGTCCACATGTTTCTCGGTGATAGGCGAGTGGGGGAGCAACACATCACGCCCATAGCTGATGCGTCGACCAAGTTTTTCCATTCCGCGATCCACCCTCTGCAAAACGTGCGCGGCAGCCAGCCATTTGAAAGTGCTGCACATTGGGAAGCGCTCGTCCAGGCGGTGACCTTCGATCCGGCCATCGGCTTGAAGTACGGCCACCCCCAGCCTCCCGCCGCTGAGCGATTCGCTATAGCCCCAGGGGCTTTCCTGCACCGGGGAGTGGGTGGGCTGCGCACATGCCGGAAGGGCAATGGTCGCAATGGCGGCGAAGTGAGCGTTGAAGTCGCGTCGGTTCATGATTTGTTGGGCTCCTTTAAAGAGCCGCAACGATATCCACGCGCACATACGGCGACAAACGATGATTTCAGGGGGAATACCCAAGATAATCTTGGCCATGTCCCTCCCCCTCAACGCATTGCGTGCGTTCGAAGCATCTGCACGGCACTTGAGCTTCACGCGCGCCGGCTTGGAGCTGAACGTCACCCAGGCAGCAGTGAGCGCTCAAGTCAAGAACCTGGAGACGCGCCTTGGAGTGCGCCTATTTCGTCGGCTGCCGCGCGGACTCACACTTACCGACGAGGGCCAGGCCCTGTTGCCCATGCTGTCTGATTCATTTGGACGCCTTGGCACCATCGTCGAGCAATTCCGTGGCGGTGCTCACCACGCTCCCCTTACTGTTGCAGCAGTCTCCACCTTTGCAGTGGGCTGGTTGATGCCCCGACTCGAGTCGTTCCAGAAGAACCATCCCTTTGTCGACCTGCGCCTAATGACTCACAACAACAAGGTCGACTTGGCCGGAGAGGGCCTCGATTTCGCCATCCGATTTGGCGAGGGCGCTTGGCACGGAACGCATGCCGAACTGCTGCTCGACGCTCCCCTGACTCCCCTTTGTACCCTCTCGATCGCACAGCGGCTCGCCAGCCCGGCGGACCTTTTGGGAGAAACACTGTTGCGCTCCTATCGCAGCGATGAGTGGAGCCGATGGTTTGCCGCTGCAGGAGCAGGCGCATCGCCTAAGCCTATGCGAGGGCCTGTGCTCGATTCCTCCCTGGCATTAGCGGCAGCGGCCGCACAGGGGGCCGGCGTTGCCTTGCTTCCGGCGAGCATGTTGCAGCACGACCTGGAGATGCGTCGTCTTGTTCAGCCCTTCGCCGTAGAGGTCCGGGTGGGCAGCTACTGGCTCACTCGATTGCAGTCGAAGGCTCTATCACCGGCCATGACGCAGTTTCGCGAATGGCTGCTAGCAGGGGACGCCGCAGTGTGCAAGACCGCTGAGACGGCTAACAGTGCATGAACTGCCCGCTGAACTCGGCAAACTGCGCCAAGCGTCTGTGGCGACTTAAGCTTCTGTTTTCATGGTCGCTTCCGGGAAGGCCCGATGTCCGCTTAAGGCCGAGGGCGTGTGGAAACGGCTTCGGCGCGAGCAAGAATTCGCGATCGCGAAGCCGTCATCGACGTCACGGAGTCATCCAGTGGCCTCGTCGCAGAAACGGGTGACTTGGCACGCGCCTGAATGGCCGAGAGCGTTGCACCGGCCATTAAAGAGGTTCAGGCCCCCAGCAGCCTCATCGCCTTCATCGTTTGGCTCATACCCATGATCGCGATGACCCTCTTCAGGTTGTAAGCCAGCACGTGCAGACTCATCTCGGTGTTCACGTGCTCCAACTTCTTCGTCAGGAAGTGCGTCGAGCCCATCCAGTGTTTGAGTGTTCCGAACACGTGCTCCACCGTACATCTTCGCAGCGTCATGGCAATGGGCTTGCGGTCCAGGCGTTGCTGAACACGTTCGAGCACCTCCTCGTGCACCCATCGACGGATGCGCCGATACGTGCTCGTCGTGCATTGATCTTTGATCGGGCACTGGGGGCAAGCACTGGTCCAGTAGACACGCATCTCGTTGCCGTTCGTCTCCAATGTATTGAGCCTGTAGATGGCCCGCTGCCCCGCGGGGCATTGGTACTCATCGTCCTTGGCGATATAGATGAAGTCGCTCTTGTCGAAGCGCCCCTCGGCCTTCGCGTTGGAGGTCATCGGCTTGGGAACGTAGGTCGTGATGCCCGCGTCTTCGCAGTCCTTGAGCTCCTTGCCACTGAAGTACCCGCGATCGGCGAGGGCCTGCAGCTTGGTCTTGCCCATCGCCTCGCGCGCGGCCAGTGACATCTTGTTGAGGTGCGCCCGGTCGTGGTTCGTTGGTCACCTCGTGTGCCACGATCAGGTGATGCCTTGCATCGACGGCGGTCTGGACGTTGTAGCCAACGATGCCCGTGCTCTTGCCTGACTGAAGCATCGAGCGCGCATCAGGGTCGGTGAGCGAACGCTGCCCGTCGGGTTCCTTCTTCAGCTGTTCCCTCGTCTCATCAAGCTGCTTCATCTGCTCGCGCAGCTTTTTGATCTTGTCGCGCAGCCGTTCGGTCTTTGCCTCGAACTCGACCGGCTGGGTGCGATCCGCCGTCTCCATGGCATCGAGGTATCGCTGGATGCTTTGCTCGATCTGCTTCTGACGACCGTCGATCTTGCCGGCAGTGAAGTTGCGGTCGCGGCTGTTGACCGCCTTGAACTTGCTGCCATCGATGGCCACGATCGCGTGAGTGAACAGCTTGAGCTCTCGACAGAGGCCAACGAAGCGCTTGCAGACGTTTCGGATGCCCGGGCCGTTGTCGTAGCGGAAATCGGCGATGGTCTTGAAGTCAGGCGCCAGACGGCCGGTGAGCCACATCAGCTCCACGTTGCGCTGCGCCTCGCGCTCCAGGCGACGACTCGACTGGATGCGAATGAGATAGCCGTAGATATAGAGCTTGAGCAGGACAGAGGGGTGGTAGGAAGGGCGACCCGTCGTTGCGGGCTCAACGCCTTTGAAGCCCATCGCCTGCAGGTCCAATTCCTCGACGAAGACGTCGACGACTCGCACCGGATTGTCCTCACCGATGTAGTCGTCAAGGCATTCGGGCAGCAGTGTCACCTGCTGTCGATCTTCGCCTTCGATGAATCGCTTCATGGGCCACCTCGCTGCAACGGGTTGGCGAATTTTATTTTGAGTGAGACGATCAATGAAGCGTTTTCACACGCCCTCGGCCCAAAAGCGACCTCCGCCACAGGCCCAATCCGGTCCTTCAGCAACTCCAGCGGCCGCCCTCGAAAGCAGGCGTTCGCAGGCGGTGAGTCCACCGCCCTGCGGAGTCGATATCGGGAAAGTAGAGAGGACAGGCCGATCTCTTCGGCTCGGCTACGTCCTAGCTGTGTGGGGGCCGCACTTCAGAGAAGGACTTTTACGCGCTCGCCAGCGTGAGTCTGGAGCGACATCAGCGGTGCTGAAGTTCCGAAAATATCCGCAACTCGGGATGCCTTAGTCGAAAATGTCCCTGACCTTAGCAAACTTACGTCCAACGTCGATTTGCTAAGGTTGTGGATATTTTCTGCGAGGGCAGGGGGGCGAATTTGCTAACAAATTGGATTGTGGATATTTTCGGCTAAAAGTTTCCAGCTGCTCGACTAGCGACTAGCGACTAGCGACTAGCGTACGAGTGGCATTGGGAGTGCCAGGAGGGAGTGCAAAGCTTGGCAGGTAGTTCAGCCACAGACTTGGTTGCAGCCGGTCGAATCTGTCCGTCGAACGAGGGAGATCGCCGATACCTGATGACATCGGCGCATTCCTTTGCGACCGGCTGATCTACTTCGGAACTTGACCTTCACCGGCATCATCGGCGGACGGAGCGGGCGACAGTGATCGGATGGTTGAAGCAGCATGGCCGCGCTGACTGCGTGCCACCGAATGACTGTTTGCATCAGCGCCGGAATGGTGGTCCGGGCCCATTGCAGCCTCACGGTTCGGTTGTAAGCTGCCGTTCGCTCGTCTAGGCAGCAATCTTGGAGAATCTGTTGAACCCGTCGACACCCAGCCGCACCGCACTTGCAACTTCGCTCATGCGAGCAGTTCATTCGCGCAACGACCCCCTGCCACTCCTGAGCGATACGTGGGGAGATCGCCTTGTCTCGGAATCGGCGCAGTCCACCTTGCTTCAGCGTGCGATGGCACGCATAGAGGCCACCAAGCCGGGTTTGACACTGGATGGCGTTCAGGGTCTCGACCTCGCTCTTCGGTCCAATCCCGCCTACGGGGGCGTGATCCTTCGGTCCCGATACACGGAGGACGCGCTCAAGCAGGCCGTAGCGAGCGGCATCGTTCAATACGTCATCATCGGCGCCGGGTTCGATAGCTTCATCTGCCGGCGCCCAGCATGGGCAGAGGGCGTGACGATCATCGAGGTGGATCATCCGGCGACGCAGCGGCTGAAGCGTGAACGCCTGGCTGCCTGTGACGTGAGCGTCCCCGGCTCCGTGGAATTCGTCGAAGCCGACCTGTCGATGGAGGCATTGGGAACGGCGCTGACGAGATCTTCGTTTCAGGGCGACCGTCTCACCTTTTTTTCCTGGTTGGGCGTCACGACTTACCTGACCCGGGAGGCAAACCTCAAAGCCCTTCGATCAATTGCCACCTGCGCGCGTGCGGGAAGCGAGATGGTCTTCACGTATGTTGACGAGGCCATCCTTGGCCCGCACCATGCAGTCGATGAAGAGTTTCTCAGACTCAAGAGCAACGTCGCTGCTGCCGGAGAAGCGTTTCTATCTGGGTTCGACCCCCGAACCATCAACGATTTGCTGCTCGAAACCGGGCTACGACTCCTCGAGGATCTGGATGGAAACCAAGCCGCTGCTCGCTACGACGCTGGCGGCCTCAACGCCTTCAGGACCTCTAAAGCTGCGCATATGGCCCATGTGCGGCTGGTCGGCGCCGAGTCGCTTGCATAGAACGGGGCAGTGGCTCGCGTAGCGCGATTGGTCGAAATCAGAGTTGTCTGAGACCTCGGTGGATGTGGACCACGAGCAGCAGAGGTCGGCTTTGGAGCGTTAGCAGGCATCCGCACGCGCTGTGGGCACGGCCAGAGCGCCGCGTTCAGATAGGCGCAGACTCAGCGTTTCGGGTGACGCGCCAGGATGGCCGTACGGATGTAGTGAGCGATCGAATAATCGCATTCCGCCGCCTGCTCAGTTGTTGATTTTTCGATCGATCCTGGACATGCTCGGCCCATGATCGCAGAGCTCAAGACCCTCATAGCCGTTTGCAAGTATGGAACCTTCGCTTCCGCTGGCGAGCACATCGGCCTGACGCAATCGGCGGTGAGCAGCCAGATCCGGCGAATCGAGGAGAGCCTGGGCTTCTCCCTGTTTGACAGGACGGGGCGCTCCGCGACGCTGAACAGTGCCGGGCAAATCGTCCTTGCGCGTGCAGAGGTGCTCTGCGCGCTCTACGCGAAGCTGGGCGATCCGCCCGATGAACAATCGACCCAAGGTGTCTTGCGCATTGGCGCCATCGCCTCCGCGCAGTCCACGCTTGTCGCGCGTGCGCTCGAGAACCTCCGTCAAGCGCTTCCCTTGGTCCGCGTCCATGTTGCGCCTGGCGTGTCTCTGCGGCTGATGGACGATCTCGACGCCGGAAAGATTGATGCGGCTGTGATGATTCGACCGCCCTTCGGCATGCCACACGACATGACGTGGCAGGCGCTCGTCCATGAACCGTTCGTTCTCGTTGTTCCTAGGGATGGGTCGAGGGGCAGGGACTGGCGTGCGCTGCTGGAAGAGCGGCCGTTTCTGCGTTACGACCGCGTGTCTTTTGGCGGCCGGATGGTCGAAGGCTTCCTGCGGCGACAAGGCGTCACCGTGAAGGAGGCCATCGAGTTGGACGAGATCGCCGGACTCATCCAGCTTGCGGCGAACAGCGTTGGTGTGGCGCTCGTTCCGATGGTCGAAGCCCACCTGCCGCTGCCGGACAGCGTCCGGGTGGTGTCATTGGGCGAACACACCTTTTATCGGGAGATCGGGCTGCTCCAGCGCCGGACCAGGACAAGCTCGCCGATCGTTGCCCAATTTTCGCGCTGCCTTGTGGAGGCCTCTGAGGCCATCGTGGAGACGACAGGCACTCGACGCAGTGCATCGAGCAAGCGCCGCCTCAATCCTCGAATTGGTGGTAAACCTTCGCGATGACTTTCCAGTCGCCATTGGTCTTGATCAGCGTCAGGAAGTCGTTGTAGTCAGCACCGATGGCGTCCTTTTCCATGTCAACCCGAACCAGTGCGGTGGTCGGCGTGACGGCTAGCACATCCAGATGCGTCACGATCTCCCGCACCTTGCCGTTCTTCTGCACGAATCGAAAGGATTCTGGATTGGGCCGCCCAGCAACTGCCCATTCGTGAAGCCGTACATCAAGGCCCCGGATGAAAGGCACTGGCCACGCCATCGACACTTCCGCCGTTGTGTTTCCTTCGAGGCCTTAGCGCGCCTCGTACTCTTCCATGGGTTTGTCGGTGGGATTTGCCCAGGCGGCCTTGGTCATCTCGGTCGCGGGCAGGCCCACGATCACGTTTCGCGGCGGGATCGGCTTCAGAAACCATTTGTCGTAGATGCGCGCTGCATCCCCGCCCTTGGCCAGCGACACGACGCTCTGGTCGACAAGCTTCTTGAACGCCGCATCGCCTTTCGGCAACATGATGGCAATGGGCTCTGTACTCAGCACTTGGTCCAGCAGCTTGTATTGCGCGGGTTCCCTGCTCTTTGAAATGAGCGTCGCCAAGATCTGCCCATCTGCCACGAAAGCGTCGGCGCGGCCGGTCTCCAGAAGCAGAAAGCCTTCGCTGTTGTCTTTGGCCGTCAGCTCCGTCGCATCGCTCTTTAGCTTTCTCAGCAGTTGCACGGAAGTGCTTCCGGTGGTCGCTACCACCGTCTTGCCCGCTAAATCCGCGGTCGACTTGATGCTGGACGCTGACTTGACAGCGATGCGCACGCCTTCCACGTAAAGGGTAGGGGCGAAGGCGACGTCTTTCTGACGTGCCGCATTGTTGGTCGTCGTGCCGCATTCGATGTCCACCGTGCCGTTCTGCACGAGCGGGATGCGGTTCTGGGGCGTGACCAGTTGGTATCTCACTTCCAGCTTCTCGAGCTGCGTCGCCTTCTTGATGTCTGCAATGATCTGCTCGCAAATCTCGACATGGAAGCCGGTGTATTTCCCGGGTCCGGTGGTGAACGACATGGCGCCCGAGGCATCGCGCACGCCCACGGTGACAACGCCCGACTCCTTGATCTTTTTCAGCGTGTCTGTCTGCGCAGCCGCCGAACCCAAGAACGTCAGGAAGGCAGCGGCAACGCTGGTGGCGACCAATGATTGAAGCCTCATTGGGGTCTCCTTACTTCGCGAACAGAGAGTCGAGATTGGCGAACGATTTCATTTCGATGGCGTTGCCCGATGGATCCAGGAAAAACATCGTGGCTTGCTCGCCAGGTTCGCCTTTGAAACGGATGTACGGCTCAATGACGAACGCGGTCTTGTTCGCGACCAACTTGTCCGCCATGGCTTGCCACTTGTCCGTCGGCAGGATGGCGCCGAAATGCTTGACCGGCACATCGTGGCCGTCGACGGCACTGCTCTGCTTGTGGCCGCACTCGTCGGGTGCCAGATGCGCAACAATCTGATGACCGTAAAAGTCGAAGTCAACCCACTCGGGCGCGCTCCGTCCTTCGGGGCAACCCAGCAGCTCCCCGTAGAAGGCGCGTGCTTCTGCGATGTCGCGCACAGGAAAAGCAAGATGGAACGGAATACGTTGATGGGTTTCGCTCATGGTGTCCTCGTGGTGATGTAGTTCAGGGAAAGGAGACTGTAAGGAGCGATTCGCATAACCGAAAACGATATAAAACGGTTCTGAGCATCAATTTTCCCAATGCTTTTTTTGTCGATTCGCCTCGACTGGCGAGCTTTTCTGTCTTGCTGTCCAATCGCCGGCATGTCGAACACAAACAACTTTCAGCCAGTGGCTCTTGAGCACGCCAGTCGCCTGATCAACCACGGACCGACGGTGTTGGTCACCAGTTCTGACGGCACCCGCCGCAACGTCATGGCCGCGGCGTGGTCGATGCCGGTGGAGTTCACGCCCCCGCGCATCGCCGTGGTCATCGACAAGCACACATTCACCCGCGAGTTGATTGCAGCCAGCCGAACATTTGCCATCTGCTTACCCGGCAATGCGCTCGTTGACCTCACTCACGCGGTGGGCAGCACGAGCGGTCGAACCATGGACAAGTTTGAACACTTCGCCATCGGAACGGAGACCAGCCCAGTACTGAAACTGCCGGTCTTATCTTCCGGTTGCTCAGCCTGGCTCGAGTGCCGCTTGATTCCTGAGCCGCACAGCGAAGATGCCTACGACACCTGCTTCGCCGAAGTCGTCGGCGCAGCAGCCGATGCACGGATCTTCAGGAACGGTCATTGGTTGTTCGACGATAGCAACGCTGCGCTGCAGACGATCCATCATCTAGGAGGCGGCAACTTCATTTGTGGCGGCAGTGTCGTCCGTGCAACTGCGCCATAACTGTTGTTCAAAGATTCGCGGCACGTACGCGCTCAACACCTCGGGTTCATGCGAAGAGGCCGATGCCCGCTTTCGCACTCAAAGCCGACTTCTGGCGCGCCGAATTGACCGGCAGCCACGGGCCCGAAGCGCCGGATAGCCGAGAGGCTTCAGTCGGCCACAAGCCGTCGTGCGTGGCGTGATTTTCAGCGTCAGCTTGCGCTTGCATTGCGGTCGAAAGAAAAGAGCGGGGGCGTTGCCACCGCCCCCGTTGGGTTAGTTTGGCTCAATGCATTTCAGCAAGCGCTTCCTTGACGCCTTCCTCACGCAGCGGAAAGTCAGCCCCTTCCAGATGCAGCGCAGCCTCCGCAGGCACGGGGGTCGCGCAATCCTTGTAGATCACGCCATCCTTCATCACGAGCTGGATCTTCGCCGGATCGGTAAGGATCGACAGGTCCTTCAGCGGATCACCATCCACCAGCACGATGTCCGCCAGGTAGCCCGCCTTCAACTGCCCCAGTTCGTCCGGACGCAGCATGATCTGGCCGCCCAGCTTGGTCGCTGCGAGCAGCGCTTCCTTGGGCGTCATGCCGATGTAGTCGACGAAATACTGCAGGTCGTTGGCGTTGGTGCCGTGAGGCATCCAAGCAAAGCCGTAGTCGCCACCCGGCAGGATGCGGATGCCGCGCTGATGCATCTTGCGCAGCGATGCAGAGGCGATCTCCAACTCGCGCTTGTAGCCCATTTGCGTCGCGACGGCCTCGGTGATGCCGTACTCGGCGGCGTTGAAGGTCGTGCGAATGAGCCAGCCGATGCCGGGGGCGACGAAGTGCTTGTCCTTGGCGGCCTCGAGCATGTCGAGCGCCTCTTCGTCCGCAAAACTGGCGTGGTAGACCATCTCGATGCCATGTCGCACACACTGCTTGACCGACTCGCTTGATCGGGCGTGCGCGGCCATGCGCTTGCCATAGCGCTTGGCTTCCTGCGCGAGCATCGCGACCTCATCCTCCGCAAACGGTGACATCTCGGCCGGCAGGCCGGCAATGGGTTCGCCGGACAAGTTGATCTTGAGATGATCTACGCCGTACTTGATGAAGGTGCGCGCCGACTTGCGGATTTCTTCCGGGCCGCTGCACACGCTGCCGAAGCTCAGTTCCTCGAACTTCATGTGCGGCAGCGTGTTGTCGCCGAGCGCGCCGATGGTGGTGATTTCCTGGCTGCCCGCGAGGTAGCGCGGTCCGGGGAACTCGCCCGCATCGATGGCGTTGCGCAGCACCACGTCGAGTCGAGGCTTCGCGGCAGCGGCACCGATAGCCGAGGTCCAACCCATGTCGAGATAGCGCTTGGCCACGCGCACGCACCACAGCATGTGCTCCTCGGGCGGCATGAACTGGATGGCGGCGAGGCTCGGCTGGTCGTTCCACGAGAAATGCGTGTGCGCCTCGGTCATGCCGGGCATCAGGAAGCGGCCCTTGCCGTCGATGACGCGGGCGTCGTCGACGCTCACGCGCTTCGGTGCGCGGGTGACTTCGACGATGCGCTTGCCTTCGACGAGCACGTCGCCGGTGTAGGTGTCTTCGCCCGTGCCGTCGAAGATGCGGACGTTGGTGAATGCGATGCGGGTCATGCTTGTCTCCTCCGGCCCGAGGTGCCGGAAATGGGTTGATGAACGTGTGGCGGTGGAAAAAATTCAGCGCAACGATGCGTGGAACTGTTCGAGTTCCTGCATGCAGCGTTGCGGCTTCTCAAAGGTCGTCCAGTGGCCGCAGCCTTCAAGGACCACCTGTCGCGAACCGTTGATGCGCGCCGCCATCGCGGCGACGTTGGCCGGTGGCGCAACGCCATCCTGGTCGCCGGTCACGAGCAGCGTTGGCACTTCAATGCGGTCGATCTCGGCCGACTGCGCGGCGGCGAGCGCTTCGCAGCTTTGGGCGTAGCCCTCGGGTGATTGGCGCATCACGCTTTCGCGCACCAGTGCCAGCACTGCGGGCTGCTCAGCCTTCGTCTCTTGGCTGGTGGCGCCCTTGACGATGGCGTCGGCAATCTCTTGTATGGCCGCCGCGCCGCCGCGCGCTGCCGCCGCACGCGCCACCATGTTCGGCCGAGCCGCTTCGGGTGGCGCAACCAGCGGCCCGAACAAGGCCAGCGACTTGATCTTGCCAGGGTTGCGCACGGCGAGATGCTGCGCAACGACGGTGCCAAGCGAGTGCGCCATCACGTGCACCGATTCGGCGCCCAGCTCAGCGAGCAAAGCTTCGAGCGCTGCGGCATAGCCTTCAATCGAGAGCGGCTCCGCCAACAGCGCCGAGCGTGCGCTTCCGGGCAAATCCGGCCGGATCACCTTGAAGCCCGACAGGGCGGCCAGCAAAGGCGTCCATGTGTTCGACGAGCCGCCGAGTCCGTGGATGCACAGCAGCGCTTCGCCGTTGCCGTCGATCTCGACGGCCAGTTCGTTGATGAATCGAGTCGTCATTGCGCTGCGCTTCAGACGAACTTGTTCTCGATCGAGCCAAGGCGGTCGATCTCGACGCGCACCACGTCGCCCGCCTTCAGGTAGCGCGGCGGCGACATGCCCATGCCGACGCCGGCCGGCGTGCCCGTGGCGATGACATCACCCGGATACAGCGTGATACCGCGCGAGATGGTTTCGATCAGCGTCGGGATGTCGAAGATCATGTTCTCGGTCGGGCCGTCCTGGCGCAACTCGCCGTTGACCCAGCAGCGCACGCGAGTCTTGGTGCCGTCGAACTCGTCGGCCGTCACGATCCACGGGCCCATCGGGCAGAAGGTGTCGAAGGACTTGCCCATGTCCCACTGGCCGTGGCGAATCTGCACGTCGCGCGCCGTCACGTCGTTCACGACCGTGTAGCCGAAGACATGCTCCATGGCGGCAGCGCGCGTGATGTTCTTGCCACCCTTGCCGATGACCACGGCGAGTTCTGCCTCGTAGTCGATCTGCGTCGAGATCGCGCTGGGCACCAGCACGTCGTCGTGCGGGCCGACCACGCATTCGGGCACCTTGGTGAACACGATGGGCCACTCGTCGGTCTTCGCGCCGCTGTCTTTGAATACCGATGCCGAGAGTTCCTTGGCGTGCGCGTGGTAGTTGCGGCCCACGCACCAGAGGTTGCGACGGGGCTTGGGCAGCGGCGCGTCGAGCGCGACATCCGCGACCTTGATGGCAGCGCCGGTCGCGACCGGTGCAGCGCCACCCTCGGCCATGGATTCGATGATGCTCAAGGCACCCGCGGCTGCTTGCTGCGGCGTGAGTTCGAGGGGTTGGAGGGTGAGGCCGTCGTCGGATACAAGTCCCACGCGGCGGATGCCGTCGGCGATGTAGGTGGCGATGCGCATTTCTGTTGGCTCCTGTGATTTCTCTCTGCGGATTTGCGGTTCCGGTGAAGGTGCCGCGGGCATGGAGCAACTTTAAGAACGCAGCGCTTTGGGCGCTTATCGACGAATCCGGCGACGTATCAGGGAGTCTGGTGGAGTGCTAGGGACTTACCCGGGGTTCAGGCCGCTTCAGGCCTCGCGAAGGCGAACAATTGCACCCGTCGACCACCTTGAAGGACTGGATTCATGGCCGAGGCCTACGCGCTGCACGAGGGAGCTTTTGGGACGGCGATCGTTCTCGAATCGCGCGCCAACCTGGTGTCGCACGCCCATTCTGAATCGCAGCTGGCCCTGTGGCTCGGTGGCACGCGCGCCGTCGCGAAAGTGGGCGCCGAGGTCGTGCCCTACGGCGAAAACCTCGCGCTGGGCGTAAACGCGTTCGAGGCGCACGACATGGTGATGGAAGGCAACGGCTCCTGCCTCTTTCTCGTCTTCATGATCTCAAAGCAATGGCTGGACGCGCTGGGAAATTCAACCGGGCGCAACTTCCGCTTCCCTTCACCGCGCGTTCCCATCAGCTCGGCGATGCGCCGCTCGTGCTGGCGCGTGCTCGACCTGATCATCTCCGCGGACAAGTCGCGCCCGGCCATCGATGACGAGGTAGAGCGACTGCTGGAGGCCGCCATTGCGGCATCGACCACGGACGGCGCGGAGGCGCCTGTGGCAGGTGTGGGCGTGATGCTCGACCACCGGCTTCGCAGCGCCATCGCACACATGCGCGAGCACGTGTCGGAGCTCACGACCATTGATGAGATCGCGGCAAAAGTCGGCCTGTCGCGCGCGCACTTCTTTGCCCTGTTTCGCGATCAGCTCAACACGACACCACAGGTGTTCTGGAGCGGCGTGCGGGTCGAGGAAGCCATGCGCCGAGTCGCCGAAGGTGGTGTACTGACGGATGTCGCGATGGATCTGGGCTTTTCCGCGCCGGGCAACTTTTCGCGCTTCTTCAAGGAGCACACCGGCGTCTCGCCGTCGATCTTCAAGCGGGCGACGCGCGATCCCTCGCCTGTGACCGTGACCGGCATCCCCAGGGAGCGGATCTAGGGGTAGCGACATCGATGTCTGTTTTCGCCCGCAAACTGGACGTAGGACGGTCGATCGCGACCGGCAGCACAGGGCCCGAACTCCCATTTCGACGCCGGACACAGCGGACGTTGACTCTTCGAAGGCAAGGTTTCTAGAGGGCAAGCAGGGGCGATGACTGCAATGCCTTGGGACCGGCCGTCCATACGGAGGTGTCCTCGGACTTGGACGACTGGAAACGGGGCGACGGCGTACTTTCGCCATCCAACCTGGAAGGACCGGAGCCGCTGCTCAACGAGCGTCCGCGCAAACCGTCCATTGGAAGCCCCGTCGGGCGCGGGGTCGCCTGCTGAGAATCTCTCATGGGGTCGAAGGCACCCCGCCGCTGGGTCACAGTTGGGGGCAAGGTGCGGGCAGCGACAATGCCCTCATGACCAAAGGCAAGCGCATCTCGGCAGACATCGGTGGTGACGCCCTGCATTCGATTCGGGAATTGGGTGCAGCGGCCAGGCTGGCCCGGACGACGGCCGGGGAGGGACAGGCCGCAGCGGCCGTGCGCCTGGGCGTGCATATCCAAACCATAGGGCGCATCGAAGCGGGGGAGCCCGGCGTTGCTGTCGGGCACGTGCTGGGTTTGCTCGCGCTCTACGGCATCGGCGTGAGACTGCAGCAGCCAGAGGACCGTTGAGCTATGGGTTTGCTCTCGACAGAGCCCACCCCCGTAGTCCTTCGCACGCTTGCGAACGGGGTGCGGCTGCTCGCGCTTCCCATGCCCCACGTGCAGAGCGTCAGTGTGGGTGTGTTCCTGCGCGTTGGCTCCCGTGACGAAACCCCGCTCACGAACGGCATCGGCCATGTCCTTGAGCACATGGCGTTCAAGGGGACCGTCACCCGTTCCGTGCAGGCCATCAACCTGGACGCGGAGCGGCTGGGCGCGGAGGTCAATGCGTTCACAGGCAAGGACACCACCGGCTACTTCATGACCGGCTTGGGCCGGCATGCGGAGCATCTGCTGCGTATAACGGCCGACATCGTCCTGAACAGCACGTTTCCCGAAGACGAACTTCAGCGGGAGCTGGAGGTGATCCGCCAGGAAGCCATCGAATACGAGGAGGACCCGGAGGACGCTTCCAGCGAACTGCTTGACCGCGCCGTCTGGGGCGACGACCCTATGGGCATGCCGGTGATCGGCACTGTCGGGAACATTGAAGGCTTTACCCGGCAGGAACTGGTGCGGCATGTCCAGTCCCACCACGTCGCGGAAAACACCGTCGTCGCGGCGGCCGGGAACTTCGATGTGGAAGCCTGGCTGGCGCTCGCCGGGGAACTCTTCTACGCGATGCCCTCGGCCCCGCTGCCCGGGCCGCTGCCGCCAAAGCCCGCGAAGTACGTGGGGCTGGCCGTGGCCCGGCGATTTCCGCAGGTGTCTCAAGTCTTCCTCAACATCGCCTACCCACTATCGCCTGTGCGGGACGATGAAATCTCGCAGCAGCGCTGGCGCCTTGCGGCGTCGGTGGCCGCCAACCTGTTTGGAGGCGGGATGTCGGCGCCCCTGGTCGACAGAATCCGGGAGCAGCTCGGCTTGGCCTACACAGCGCACTCCACGATGGACACCGGGGACGTCTGGGCCAACTTCGTCATTCATGCGGTCACGACCCCGGACAAGGTCGACGCGCTGGTGTCGTCGACGGCCGGCTTGTTGCGTGAGCAGGCCACGAATATCGATCCGGTGCACCTGGAGCGGGCGAAGAACCAACTGATCGTGTCGCGTGTGCGTGCCGGAGAACGGACCTACCCGGCGATGGAGCAGGCCGTCGAGGAGCTCTTTGCCAGCGCAACCGTGACGCCAATAGCCGGAGCGATTGCGGTGATCGACGACATCTGTGCAGCAGAGGTGCAGGCTGTCTTCGAGCGAATGCTGGCCAACCCTCCGGCGGTGGCGATTGCCGGCAAGGGTGCTAGCGCACGAACGGCGAGGCAGTTGGCAGCGCGACTCGCTGCGGGTGGCTGCTGATCGGCCGTGGTCAAGGACACCTCTGCGAACTGATTGCGGCCACGAGCTCTTTGTGAACTGCGTCCGCAGGATCGGCGTCAAGGCGCGCGCAGTCGCGGCCGGGGACTGGGAAGGGATTTATCAGACATTCGACTGTGTCGTTGACACTTCGCATTTGTTCGCGAAGCCGAGGAAGGCCATCTTGATTCCGACACTCTCAAGACTATCCCGACCGTCGGGTAGACGGCAGACTGCCGTCGTTCCGGTTTGGCCTATCGCTGCGTCGCGACATCCAGAACGGCTGGACGTATGACCTCCGGTGTTGCCGCGGCCGTAGCGGCTCGTCGCGAGGAGCTTTGGCTGGCCGAAAACGCGACGTCGCTTCAGAGCTAGAACACTTACGTCGAGCAGAACGGCTTGCCTCTTTGTAAGCATGCACTGCTGCCGTGGGAGGCCCCACGGAACGACGGACCGTGCGGATTGCGGCGACCAATAGTTCAGCATCGATAGTCAACGATGCTTTCCGCCCAGAAACATCCAGCTGACCGAGCCAAAGTCGAGATTGCAGTCTTGTCCAAGGATCTGCCTGATGGTCCGGCGATCTGCCTACGAACGCTTGGCATGGCCAAGCAAGCCCTTTGCGGCTTCTATCCGCAAAGCCATAGGCACCGATTCGTCGTTCATGACGCGTCTCAGGAAGCGCTCCGCGTCTTCGCGCCCTTGATCGTGGGTGGGCACTTCGGGCAAGCCGGACAGCTTCAACTCAGCTGGCACTTCCTCCAAGACGCCAAGCTGTCTTAGCGCGGCTTCGAAGGCAACTTGCCGGATGGGCTCGAGCGCGCGCAGAAGCGCTGCCTGCCCTTCGCCATTTGGGGCCAGGTCCAGCCACGGCATATCGGCAAAGACCGAAGCCAAGTCGGGGGCGACGAACGCAGACCAGCGATCTGGGCTGGTCTCCAAGGGCGGCGCGGACGGGAGTTGCGCCGCGTCGGCGATCAGACGTAAGTGGGTCGATCCTAAGTCGGGCAGATACCGTGCACGCAGGCCCTGCAGCTCGCCGGCACTCGGCAACGTCGGCGATGCAAGGGAGAACCAGAGCTGCACTGCGTCGACGCCTGAGACCGCGATGGCAGGGGGAGGAAGGCCGAGGTCCGATTGGACGCCGATCCACACCGAAGAAAGCTGGGCCCACCCCGCGGGTGGCCTCAACTCGAACACCAACGCTCGAACGCCCTGGGCCGCCGCTGGGGCAGCGCCGTGCGAGGCGCTCGCACCCAGTCCGTATAGGCGATCGAGTTCGAACGGCATTGGGTTCATACCGAGATGCTAGCCGACCATGGGTGCGCGCCTCGTGGTGCGCAGACGCGGTTGGGCCCCCCGCCGATCCTGTCCGGCTGGAGCGCGTCCATCACGGCGGGGCTCACCCAGAGGAACGGCGGCTTTCGCCGCCGGGCCGCAGAGACGCTCGCTCCGGGGGCGTTCGGGTTCTAATGCGAGCCATGGATACGACCTACCGCATGCCCGGGGCAGTTTTGACCGAGCGCGAGCACTCGGTTCCCTTGGTTCACGGCGACCCGCTGCGTGGCACGATCAGTGTGTTCACGCGCGAGCTTGCTGCGCCAGACGGCGGTCTTGATCGCCCCTACCTCGTGTTCCTGCAGGGCGGCCCAGGCTTCGAGGCCGCCCGCCCGACGAGCCCGCCCTCAGGGTGGATGGCGCGTGCCCTTGCGGACTTCCGGGTCCTGCTGCTTGACCAGCGGGGCACAGGGCGCTCTACGCCCGTCGGGCCAGTCATTCCTGGAGCAGCGCCTGCCGATCAGGCCGAGTACCTCACGCATTTTCGCGCCGACTCGATCGTGCGCGACCTCGAACTGATCCGCGCTGAACTCGGCGTCGACTGCTGGAGTCTGCTCGGTCAGAGTTTCGGGGGATTCACCTCGCTCACCTATCTGTCGCTGGCGCCCGCGGGCCTGCGGGAGGTATTGATTACCGGCGGCCTCGCGCCGATCACGAATCGGCCGGTCGACGAGGTCTACGCGGCGACATGGGCGCGTGTGCGCGAAGCGAACCAGCGCTATCACGCCCGATACCCAGGAGACCTCGATCGTTTGCGGAAGATCCTGCGCCGGCTCGACGAGGAAGATGTCCGCTTGCCCAACGGCGACCGGCTCACATCGCGTCGGTTTCGGCAGACCGGAATGTGGCTCGGCGACAGCGCTGGGTTTGAACGGCTTCACCACCTGCTCGAGCTGCCCTTCGGCTCGGCCGCATTCATGGTCGACGCGCAGATGGCGTCACCCTGGGAGCGCAATCCGATCTACGCGACGCTCCATGAGTCCTCGTACGCGGACGGGGGTGCCACTCGCTGGTCGGCACACCGGCTCGCGCCCGAGGAGGCGATGACCGGCGACCTCCTTGGCGCAGAGCACGTCTTCCCTTGGATGTGGGACGACTACGCTGGCTTACGCGCGCACCGCGAGGTGGCGCAGCTTCTGGCCCAGCATCCATGGCCGCGCCTGTACGACGCTGACCGCCTCGCCCGCAATGAGGTCCCAATGGCAGCGACCGTGTACGTCGACGATGTCTACGTGGAGCGATCATTTGCCGAGGAGACGGCCCGTGGCGTTCGTGGGCTGCGGGCCTGGGTTACCAACGAGTACGTACACAACGGGCTGCGGGCCGATGGCGAGCGCATCGTGGGTCGCCTGCTCGACATGGTCCGCGGCCGAGCCTGAACCGATGGACGTGGCCTTCGCGTACCCAGCAAAGGAAATCTGCAGAGCGCTGGCTAGCGGTCTTCCGTACTTGCCTTCCTGAAGGGCCGCTTTCGCTGCGGAGTTGCCCCGTCCCCTGCAGGCCCTTGCCCAGCGCGTCGATTCGCTGCACCCTATGCCTGTGGCATCGCCCATCATCATCACCATTCCACATCAGCTCGGCCGCGCCGGAGCGCGACGTCGCATCGAGGGCGATTTTGCGAAGATCATCAACTTGTTGCCCGGCAGCAGCGGGGCCCCCAGCGAGCGCTGGGGCGGCGACCGGCTCATCTTCAGCGTTGCGGCTTTGGGTCAGACCGTCTCCGGCGTGATCCAAGTCCTCGATGCCACAGCAATCATGGAGCTTGAACTGCCCGGTGCCCTCCGCGTCATCGCCAGCAGCCTCAAGGAAAGACTTGAGAAAATGGGACAAGTGCTATTGACGAGGAAGTAGCGCACTTGTGCAGGGGCACAGGACAAGTTCCGACGCAATCGTCCGGTAAGCCATCTGCAACACTCCTTCTGCCTACGGCAGTTTTCAGTGTGTTGCATCGACCGGTTGCATCCGCACTTCGGAACCTGACCTTGCCGACGTCGGCCATGAATTCGGCAGGTGGCAACGGCGATGGGGGCGACATCGCGAAGGGAAAGCCGACGCGGCGCTATGCCGCAACCAGCCCCCTGATCGCGTTGGCGCGCGCGCCGTACGTGATCCGGCCGGCGGCGTCGGCGCTCAGCCGGGCGCGCAGGCGTTCCTTCAGGAGCTGACGATCGTCTTCCGGCATCGCTGCCAGGCTGGTCGCTAGGCGCGGCCCGGTCTGCGCGATCAGCCAGAACGAATCGAAATCGGCGTACGTTCGCTCGACTTCGATCTGTCGCGTCTCGATCTGCGTCAGGCCCGCGCTCGTCCAGAGCGACCTCTTCGTCTCCATGCGGGCCGCCTCCACGCTCGGCGGCCACGGTGGAGCCGTCGTGAGCTTGGCCATTTCCTCCTGCAACGCCGCATACGGAAAGGCCCCGCCGAGGATGTCCCAGGAGTACGCCGAGACGCTGCCGCCGGGTCGCACGACGCGCACCATCTCCGCGACCGACTTCGCCGGATCGGGAACGAAGAAGATAACCAGCGCCATGACGGCGGCGTCGAAGCTCGCGTCGGCGTAGGGCAGAGCCATCGCGTCGCCGATATCAAACCGCGCTGAGCCGCGGCCCGCTCGCTCGCGGGCGTAGGCAATCTGCTCCCTCGACGGGTCGATGCCCTGAACCGCAGCCGGCGCACAGCGCTCGACCAGCATTTGCGTGAAAGCGCCGTTGCCGCAGCCGACGTCCAGCCAGCGCCAGCCGGGCGAAGGTTCGAGCCAGCGCAGGAACGAGTCGCCGACCAGCTGGCTCCACCGGCCCATGAATTCTTCGTAGGCGACGCCGTCGCTGAAGTGGACCGGTTCGGATTGCATCTTCTTCCTCCTTCAGCGCTGATATTGCCTGCAGCGCCGGATCGGGCATACCATGGGCTCTCATTATCAAGGCAAGTGCCATGACCAGGGACCCTGCCGTGCCCGGGGATGCGAATGCGGGCGGGCCTACGATCAATCGTCGGCTCGCCGCAATTCTTGCGGCGGACATCGCCGGCTATAGCCGATTGATGGGGGAAGACGAAGGCGCGACCGTTGCCGCGCTCAAGAGCCATCAGGCCGTCGTGCTGCCCCTGGTGAGTCGCTATGGTGGCCACGTCATAGATACGGCCGGTGACGGCATCCTGGCTGATTTTCCAAGCGTGATCAATGCAACCGAGTGCGCGCTCGAAATCCAGAGCGTGATGGCGACGCGCAACGAGAGTGTCTCGACGCGTCGTCGCATGCTTTTTCGAATCGGCATCAATCTCGGCGACGTGATTCACGACGAGTCGCGCATATACGGAGACGGAGTCAACGTGGCGGCACGGCTCGAGGGCATCGCAGAGCCTGGCGGCATCTGCATCTCGCGCCAGGTATACGAGCAGGTGAACCACACCCTGAAGGCGAACTTCGAGTCATGGGGGCCGCGTGCCTTGAAGAACATTGTGCAGCGGGTGGATGTCTTTGCCATCTCACCCGCTCAGCACGGCGACGCATCCTCTCTGAGGTCTCCCGATGCCGCCGTCCTCGACCAGGAGATCCACTTCTGCAGCGCTTTCGACGGAATTCAGCTTGCCTATTCGAAGATCGGGCAAGGCCCGGCGCTGTTGAAGACAGGCAACTGGATGACTCACCTGGAGTACGACCTCCAAAGCCCGATTTGGGGCCATCTCTTCCGCGATCTGGCGAAAGGACACTTGCTTGCCCGATACGATGCGCGCGGCAACGGGCTGTCGGACCGTGAAGCGGACATCTCGTTCGACGCTTACGTCAGTGACTTGGAGGCGGTGGTCGAGGCGCTCGGAATCGATCGCTTCGCTCTGTTGGGTATCTCCCAAGGGTGTGCGGTCGCGATCGCCTACGCGGTCCGACATCCTGAACGGGTCTCGCATCTGATTCTCTACGGAGGCTTCGCGAAGGGCGCGAAGAAGCGCGTTCGCACAGCGGGGCAAATCGAAGAGGATGCCGCGCTGCTGACGCTGATGCGGGTGGGGTGGGGAAAGGACAACCCGGCCTTTCGTCAGCTTTTCACCTCCCAGTTCGTCCCCGACGCGACCAAGGAACAGGCCGACTGGTTCAATGAGTTGCAACGGATCACCGTGTCGGCGGACATGGCTGCACGAATGTTCGAAACCGCGGGCGAAATCGACGTCAGTGCTCTGCTGGCACGTGTCTGCGTGCCGACACTGGTCATGCACGCACGAGGTGACGCTCGCGTTCCATTCGAAGCCGGCCGGCGCATGGCAGCAGGCATCTGCGGAGCGCGCTTCGTCGCCCTGGATGGGCGCAATCACCTGTTCTTCGAGACCGAGCCAGCGTCCCGGCAGTTTCTCGAGCAGGTGAGGTCATTCCTGGAGAGCTAGCTTCCCGGTGTCGATTACATCGGCATCAATTGACGGTGATGTTGTTTGCTTTCACCACCTGAGCCCAGGCGCGTGCGTCTTCCACAAGGAACTGTTGGAACTCGGCCGATGTGCCGCCGATTGGCACAAGGCCATAGTCGGTCAGCGTCGCGCGAAACTCGCGATCCTCGACGATGCGCTGTGACTGCTCGACTATTGTGGCCACGACATTGCCAGATGTGCCCTTGGGGGCGAAGATCCCCTGCCATGATTCGCCGACGAAGCCGGGAAAGGTCTCGGCGATTGCGGACACGTCCTTCAAGACCTCGAGCCGCGACCTGCTCGACACACCGAGTGCCCGAACCTTGCCACCCCTCAGGTCTCCCATCGCCGTGGTGCTGGGCTCGAATGCAACTGCGATGCGCTGTTCGATCACGTCGGGGAGGTAGGACTCCTTGTAAGGCACGTGCGTCATCGTGATGCCGGCCGTATTCAGCAACCGCGCCATGATCACATGCGTCGAGGTGCCGATGCCGGAACTGGCGTAGTTCAGCGCCCCCGGGTGGTCCCTGCCTGCCTGGACCAGATCGCCGAGGCGATGTATCGACGACTCGGCGGAGACGATGAGCACGAATGGCACCGACAGAATGCGCGTGATGGGGACAAAATCCTCGGCGCGGTACGGCAGGCTGCGGTAGATGAAGGGGTTGATGGAGAACGTGTTGTTGACCGTCCAAAGCAGCGCGTATCCATCAGCTGGGGCAGCGGCCACGGCCTGCGCCCCGATGATCGTGCCCGCGCCCGGGCGGTTTTCAACGACGACGGTTTGGCCCGTCGACTTGGCGAAACGTTCGCCCCATAGTCGCGCGACCACGTCCGGCGAGAAGCCGGCGGGAAAGGGTACGACCAAGCGCACTGGCCGAGAAGGATATGGCGTCTGTCCCTGCGCACCCGACGCGACGAATGAGGCGGCGAAGGCGCATCCGGCTGCGAAGACCGCGCGCCGCGACACCACCCCAGTGGGGCGGGACACAGACTTGTCAACACTATTTGACGTCGCTTTGGTCACCAGAGTAGTGTGATGGGGCGTCTGGCGCGTGTCCAATCAATCCGGCACGCTGGTGCTGGCCACCGGTTTTGACGCCGTCACTGGCACACTGATGCGGCTGGACCTGCGCGCCAGGGCGGCCTCGGCATCCAGGACAAGTGGCGCGACGGGCGATTGAATTACCCGGCTTGGAGGTGGCCGGCTTCCCGAACCTGTTCAACATCGCAGGCGCGGGCAGTGCCGTGGCCTTCACGAGCAGCAAAATAGACGAGCGGCGTCAGGTGTAAGCCGCTGATGAACTGCTGCACCGACAGCGGGACTTGCTCGATCGTGACCACGTAGTTGAAGACCAGGGCCCCGGCGATCAGCATGCCCACCGAGGTGGTGGACCGCGCGCTTCCCAGCAACACGTTGTAGAGCTGCCGCCAAGTCATCGAGCGATAGATGACTGCGGACGCCAGCAGCGCATAGGCGGCTGCGGCGGCAGCGCCTTCGGTCGGCGTCATGACGCCGCGGTAGATGCCGAACAGCAACACCACCGGCAGCATCAATGCAGGCAACGCGTCAAGCGTGATAAGCGGAATCTCGCGCATCGGCACCGGTGGCTCGACAGGATTGAGGGTGATCCTCGCCCTGCACGGTTCGCCTATTGGGACGGCCTGCAATGGAAGTGGCGCGCTGCCACTGCGGGCAGGCGCGTGCCGAACGCGATTCGGAGTCGCTCTGCTTGGAGTCTCTTTCTCATTTGCAGTGGAGAGGCTTGAGCCAGCCGCAAGATTCTGTTCTGCCTGCAACCGAAGGAGATCGCCAAGGTTAAGAGCGAGTCTCTGATCGAGTTTCGAACTCCTCATCAACCTCACGACTGCCAAGCCGCTCGGCAGCGATCTGTGATGTGCAGTTGGCGAGCGAGTTGTTAGTCCTCGCGCAGCCCTTGGACATCAACGGAGCGGGGACGTCTACCTTCATACCGATGAGATCAAGCGGGCGCGGCAGCTGGGGGAGGCCTTTCCGGCGCGCGTCACGCCTGATTTTTGCGGTGAACGTCTCAGAAAGACTGTTGCTGTCGTTCGAATTTCTCTGCCGAATGACAGCGGTCGCCGAAACCCGACCTTGGCCCTTTTCTTGACGAACGGCCGGTCTACTTTGGAACTTGACCTCGCCGACGTCGCGATAACTTCAGCATGGGTGGCAGCGGATGAGCAGGGCGGCATCGTGCGCGGACGACAGCTTCCACAAGGCGCGAATCGGAGCTTCGGGCCCATTCCGGTCGTAGACGCGGGCCGCTCCGAACGGCTGGTTTCTATGACCGAAGCGGTTCGCCGGAAGTAAGGCACTTCGGCCACTGTGTGCCATTGCGGAGTAGCGGCCTCGGGAAAACGGACATTCGCCCAGGACCGTGCGCGAGCGAGCAAATGTCCGCGACGGGATGCGCGGGGTCGGGGCGCTTTCAGCCGGGCGCTGCCGCATTTTTGACGCCGCTCGGGGCAACCCCGCTCCCACCGCAGCATCCGGTGGACTAACCGGTCGGAAACCGCACATTGATTGACATGGATGGATCGCCATAAGGGTCTGCCATTCGATGCCCGCGAAAAGGCAGGCTTACCTCCCGCGTTGCATATGAACCGACGGGGTCGCTGACCTGACAACACGTGCGAGCCGACGGGAGCTTTTCAGACCAACGTCGGCTACCGAAGCTTGGGGATGGTGTCTTCTATGTAGTTCGCATACATTGGGTCCTCAGTCTTAGCAAGCTAGCTCGTCCTGTCTTGCGAGCCCTTCTTCCTTCTGGCGCGTGCATTGTGAGAAAGGTCTTTATGACTAGGCCAGCCAATTTGAATGAAAAAGGTGAGAGTAATCCCCTCGATTTTTCCTTGGGGAAGGTTATTTCCAAGCTCACTCTGGGACAAGCAACTGCTGCTTTGGCGGCCGCTGCCGGAGTTGCGTCGAGTATTTTTTATCTTGGCGGCGAACTTTCACCCAGCGCTCTCGAGCTTAAAAAAGCGAATTCGCGCCTAACCGACACCCTCGCAAAGGTAGCCATATCTGACGGCAAGACGAGACCGTTTGTGATTGAGGATTTCATTGTTTCGCAGAAGGTCGCCGACAACGGCTATGTCACCTCTCACGACGGAAAACTCTTTACGGGGAAAATGCCTGGGCGGTGGATGCCCCTGACCATTTCGGACACCGGAGGAAAAAAGGCGGGAAATGATCTAGTTCTGCTCTCAGAAATCACGAAGACAGATCTCGCTTCTGCCGCCAAGACGTTGCCATCCACTCTCGAATTCAATAGCGCCCATCCTCCACTCATTTGGACCATCGAAAAGGATCAAGAGCTCAAGCACCATCCTGAATGGCTGCCCTACATCCAAATGTCAGTGATCTCCAGAGAGGATGCACAGAAGCTCATGAAGGCGATCAACAAGGATGCATCTTCCATGCTTGAGCGATATCAGACCGACGCATATGATCTTCTTCACAAACGATTTTCAAAGGAAGAGGTGAAACTAATTACGGACAAAGTAAAAAGAATGGGACTGAATGAATTCGTCGGCAGTTGGATGGAATGGCTATTCACCCCGCGGGAACGCGCGCAGCTTTTCAAATCGCTTGGCAAGAACAATGAGGAAATTGGAGCGAGCCTCGATTCCATTCAAAAGGACTTTGAGCAACTATTCGATTCATATCAAAATCTCCCAGCTCATCTGATCGGGAACGGAATGGGTAGCTTGACGAATGTTACTCCCGAGACCGGACTGCTGATAGGACGCCTTCTTTTTTATGTTTTTGGAGCCTCCAAAGAGGGCAGAATCGACATTGAACAACTCACTCTGGGTTATACAGGGTCATTCGCCAGAGTCCGACGTGCAGTGTCTTTAGCAATGGACGATCCATCAAAAAGCTCGACTTACTACATCTACGACAACATCCTGATCATCGCTACGAAGTCTGACTTCTGCCTAGTCCATATTCGCGTCCCACATTTCAACGATGACCTCAGGCAACTCGACAATGAGGCCCAGGCGTGGCTGAAGCAGGTGCGCTTACTTGAGCTTCGGTGAGGCGCCGTAGGTGAGTTGAATGCTACTGAAGCCCAGAATAGCGTTCACTCGGAAAGGTCAGGTGCGAGTCAGCGAATTCGTAGGACCGAACTGCAGCGTGTTCGGCCCCCAGCAATGAGCCCGGCGTTTGACTGCTTGCCGTTCTGAAAGGCGACATTCAGCGCGGCCTTGGGAACTACCGCTCCTGGCCGCGAGTACCAGTCCGCTGCGGTCCCTGTTACTGCCCCTCGGGGCTATCGCCCGGATAGCCCAAGGGCCGCTATCAGGGAGGTTGGCGAACAGTCAGTCCCGGCCAGTTGCAGACCTTCAGCATCCCGGCAGAATCCGGCAGGTCATCTACCTTCCCGGCCGCCTCCAAAGGTCCCTAACCACCGTCGACTATGGCGTTTCACCTGACCCACCGCTACGGCAGCATGAGCTCCGGGGAGCAGTCATCTGATTTCGCGGCGTTACTGCGAGAGCTCGACGACCGCCCGGAAGACACCGAGCATGGCTCGGTAGCCGTTACTCATGAGACCGAATGGAGCGTGTCCGTCTCCCGAGGTGGCTACGTCGTGTGCGAGAACCTGGAGACCGGCGGCGAACGGCACATGGACAACGTGCCGGCCAGCAAAATTCTGGAGCTGTGGCGTTGCTTGGCGGAGGGGAACATCGCAGCTATTGAGAAGGAGCCTTGGCTGCCGGGCTACTAGCCTTCGGCTGAGCAGAGGCGCGTTGCGGCCAGTAGCGGAAGTTAAACCTGCCGGCGGAATTTGCTTGGAAGCAGTCGTTGCCGGGGGCAAAGCAAAGCCTCTTCGGGTGCCGAACGCCAGCCTCTATGGGCTCGCTAGGACTTGGGCGCATCCGACGGATCTTTCGTCGTACGCCACTCGTTGCCGTTGACCTTGCCTTCGGGTGCAGCCTGGTCGTGTGAAGTCTGCTCGCTGTTTCCACCACGATCCTTCGCGTCCTGCTGCGCAAGCCAAGAAGCTGCCGTGGGTTGCCGGGTGCTCTCCTCGCGCGAAAGGGCCTGTATCAGATCAACGAGCTCGCTACGGCGGGTCACGGGGTTCCTTCTTGTTCCCTTATTTCCTTTTTGCAGTTTTCGGCGTAGCGTCAAGCGCAGTCGTAGGACGCCACCAACTGCGGGCCTCGTCCTTGCCCGACTGGATGTGGCCACTGGGCGCTTGCCCCAGGGGTCCGGTAACATTTAGCACTACTTCCGAAACAGCCACGCCCAGACCCTCAGCACCAAATTCAGCCATGGCACCCGAACCCCGCGTTCAGATTCCGCTCTCGACTCACAGCGTGTCTGAAAGGTCTGACGATGCACGATGGAGCCAAACGGTCATTGACCGCTATCGCCGGGTGCTCAATGGGGCGACGGAGACGGCCATCATCTCCATCGATGCCGACGGCATCGTCACCGGCTGGAGCGAAGGCGCGCACCAGATCCTCGGTTGGACCGAGGCGGAAATGCTGGGCCAGCCGCTCGCTCGAATATTCCCTATCGAGGAAGGCGGTGAGCAATTGCTTCGCTCGGAGATCGCTCTTGCTGTGGAACAAGGCGCCGGTGGCGCCGAGGGCTGGCGTCTGCGCAAAAACGGCGAGCGCTTCTGGGGGATAGGGGAGACCAAGCCCTTGAATCGAACGGACCCCAGTGGCGGCTTCGTCAAGGTCCTGAGAGATCGGACAGCGCACCGTCAAGTCGAATCGGCCCTGCGGGAGCGCACGCGGGCGCTCGAAATCCTCAACCAGGCTGGCGCGACCCTCGCCCGTGAAACGGACCTTGACGCCCTCGTTCAGACCGTCACCGACGCGGGCGTGGCACTGACCGGCGCCCAGTTCGGCGCGTTCTTCTATAACGTGGTGGATGCGGCCGGCGAGAGCTACATGCTTTACGGCATCTCCGGCGTTCCAAAGGAGGCGTTTTCAAAGTTTCCCATGCCACGGAACACCGAAGTTTTCGCACCGACGTTCGAAGGCAGCGGCATCGTACGCTCGGATGACATCACGCGCGATCCTCGGTATGGACACAATGAGCCTCACTGGGGAATGCCCAAGGGGCACCTTCCAGTGTGCAGCTACCTCGCGGTGCCAGTCATCTCACGCAACGGGTCAGTCATTGGCGGTCTCTTCTTCGGCCACTCCGAGTGCGGTGTGTTTACGGAAGATTCAGAGCGCAATCTGAGCGGCCTCGCCGGCGAGGCGGCCGTCGCAATCGACAACGTTAGGCTTTTCGAGGAAACGCAGCGAGAGATCGCCGAGCGCCGTCGAATCGAAGCTGCATTGCGAGAACTCAACCTGGACCTGGAGGAGCAGGTCAGGCGGCGTACCGAAGATCTCGTCCAGAGCACGGAGGCCCTGCGCCAGGCCCAAAAGATGGAAGCGGTAGGCCAGCTGACCGGCGGCATCGCACACGACTTCAACAACCTCCTTCAGGTGATCGTGGGCAACCTCGAGATTCTGTCGCGCAGCTTGCCCGAGGAAATGGCGCGCCTGCGCCGCGCTGCTGCCCAGGCTATGTCCGGGGCCCGGCGAGCAGGAGCGCTCACGCAGCGACTGCTAGCATTTGCGCGACGCCAGCCACTCGATCCCAAGCCTTTGAACGCGAATTTGGTCGTGCAGGGCATCTCGGAACTGTTGCGGCGTGCGATCGGAGAAACGGTCCAACTCGAAACAGTCGCAGCGGGTGGGCTCTGGACGACCGAGGTCGACCCGAACGAACTGGAAAGCACGCTGTTGAACCTGGCGGTTAACGCCCGGGATGCAATGCCCTCCGGGGGCAAGCTCACGATCGAGACGTCCAATGGCCATCTCGACGAAGCCTATGCTGCACGGCACGCTGAGGTTATACCCGGTCAGTACGTCGTCATCAGCGTCACTGACACGGGCGTCGGCATGGACCCGCAAACGATGACCCGCGTGTTCGAGCCCTTCTTCACGACCAAGGCGGAAGGCAAGGGGACGGGCTTGGGACTGAGCCAGGTCTACGGCTTCGTGAAGCAGTCCGGCGGTCATGTGCAGCTCTATTCGGAAGTGGGGCATGGCACTACTGTCAGGCTGTATTTGCCGCGCAGCCATGGCGACACGGCGCAGGAAGAGTTGACCGAGCCTGCGTTGGCCCCCGAAGCATTGGGCGAGACGATTCTGGTGGTCGAGGACGATCCTGACGTGCGCCTGTATACAGTCAACGCATTGCGAGAGCTCGGCTACCAGGTGATCGAATCCCTGGACGGCCCAGCGGCCCTCGGGGTACTGCAGAAGCGCAGCGTTGACCTCGTGTTCACGGATGTCGTTCTCCCCGGAGGCATGACCGGTTCCGAGGTGGTGGCGCGCGCGCGAGCCTTGTGGCCGGGCATCAAGGCGCTTTTCACCACCGGTTATGCGCGCAATGCCATCGTTCACCATGGGCGCCTCGATCGGGGCGTTCAGCTCATCACGAAGCCGTTTTCGTTTGACGAATTGGCCGCGAAGGTACGTGACGTGCTCGACAAATAGCAATGATCGCCAGCAGCCACCCGGTTCGTCGCGCCCTTCGGTCCCCAAAAGGTACGTCATTTATGGCGAAGCATCCTGGCGGAGTAAAGCCGCGGTAGGTTCTGCCGTCTTCTGTCGAGTGGTCCATACTCCGGATCCAGCCCGGCCTTTACACATGTCCAATACCGCCGAGTCCCTCCCCAAAGACCACGAAGTCCGGTTCTATGACCGGGACGACTGGTTGATCGATGAGGTCTGCGAGCACCTCGACTCCGCTCTGCGCGCCGGGGGCATGGCCGTGGCTATTGGGACATCCGCGCACCGCGCCTGTTTTGCGCAGCGGCTGAGCGCCTTCGGCAAGGGAGCCTGCGACATCACCGGCGGATTTGCCGGTCGGCTCGTGATGCTCGATGCAGCAGAGACCCTGGAGCGCTTCATGGTCGATGGACGGCCGGACGCCGCGTTGTTCGAAGAGGCACTGGGGCCGGTGTTGCGCAATGGACGGTCAGGCAAGCCGCTGCACGCATTCGGTGAAATGGTGGCGCTGCTGTGCGAGCAAGGCAACTACGAAGGCGCGCTGCAGCTAGAGCAGATCTGGAACCAGGCGGCGCGGCGCTATGCCTTCGCGCTGTTCTGCGCATATCCTTGGCAGCTCTTTTCCTCGTCGGAGAAGGCTCGCGCCTTTCAACATGTCTGCGCGGCCCATTCGCGCGTGCTCAATACGCTCGACGAAGCGGCGGCTCCGCCCGGCTCCGCGGCGATGACCTTCCTCGAGCTGCAGCAGCAGACGCGCGCGCTGCGCGTCGAGCTAGGCAGGCGTCAGCGCGCCGAGGAGACGCTGCGCGAGCGAGAGCGCGAGCTCGCCGATTTCCTGAACAACGCGAGCGAAGGCATCCACAAGGTGGCCGGCGACGGCGCAATCCTCTATGCCAACCGGGCCGAGCTCGAGATGCTGGGCTACCGCTGGGAGGAGTACGTGGGCCACAACATCGCCGAGTTCTATGTCGACCCTGCCCGGATCGACCAAATTCTGCGCCGGCTCAGGGCCGGCGAGGTGCTGCGCGACGAACCGGGCGAGATGCGTTGCGGGGACGGCAGTACAAAGACGGTCCTGATCTGCTCGAACGGGTACTTCGAGGACGGCGAGCTGCGCTACACGCGCTGCTTCACCCGCGATGCCTCCGAGCGCATCGCGCGTGAGGCGGCTCAACTCGCCGCAGCTTCGGAGCGGGAGCAGCTGCTGGAAGAACTGCGAGAGGCAAGCCGTGCTAAGGACGAATTCCTTGCCATGCTTGGCCACGAGCTGCGCAATCCCCTCTCCCCGATCGTGATGGCCTTGCAGCTGATGCGCATGCGCGGCGACACGGGCACCGCGCGTGAGCAGGGCATCATCCAGCGGCAAGTCGAACATTTGGTGCGCCTCGTGGACGACCTTCTCGACATCTCGCGTATCACACGCGGCAATATCGAGCTCAAGCGCACGCCCAGCGATGTAAAGGCGCTGCTCGCTAAGGCGGTCGAACAGGCGAGCGAGCTGCTGGAGCAGCGCAATCACGAACTGCGCGTTGACGTGCAACCCGACCTGCGTTGCGTGTGCGATCCCGTTCGCATCGCGCAGGTGGTCGCCAACCTGCTGATAAACGCGGCTCGCTACACGGAACCCGGCGGCTGCATCGAACTCTCGTGCAAGGCGGTGGACGAGGCGCGCTTCGCGATCAGCGTTCGCGACAACGGCCGAGGCATTCCGCGCGAGATTCAGCCGCGCATCTTTGAGCTCTTCTACCAGGGCCCGCGCGGCATCGACCGTGCCGAGGGCGGACTGGGCATCGGCCTCGCGCTGGTGCACAGCCTGGTCGGTCTTCATGGCGGAAGCGTTGACGTGCAAAGCGAAGGGCTCGGTCGCGGCAGCGAATTCGTGGTGCATCTGCCGCTTGCTATTCCCGAGGCCGAGGCGTGCGCACCAACCATCCCAGACGACGCGCCGGCCGCGGTGGGTCGCGGCCAGCGCATCTTGCTGGTGGACGACAACGTCGACGCCGCCTCCACGACCGCTCAACTACTGCGCGCGCACGGGTACCAAGTCACCGTGTGCCACGACCCGGTGTCGGCACTGGAGGTCGTCGGCGCGGTGCTGCCCGAAGTCGCCCTGCTCGACATCGGACTGCCAGTCATGGATGGCTACGAGCTGGGCGCGCGCATTCGCGCGATCTGCGGCACCGACTGCCAACTTGTCGCACTCACCGGCTACGGGCAGGATGCGGACAAGGCGCGCGCCCGCGAGGTCGGCTTCGACCGGCATCTGGTGAAGCCTGTCGCGCCGCAGGACGTGTTGGAAACAGTCTCAGCGGCCTCGCGCAGGTAGGCGCAGAGAGCGCCTCGGAGTTGTCGTCGATGGCACTGGTGATTGCGCGGCTGCACCGGATCAACCCACCTTACGCGAATGCCTCCGGACGGCATCGACGAGCGGCTTCTGGGGTATTAAACAGCCGGTATGACCACGCAGCAGATGACTGCTTCGAAGCGAGCCCAGTGACCGCTTAGGGCCGAGGCTGTGTAGAAACGCACCGCATTGCCACAAAGGCGGATGGCCTGCCGAACTCATCCAGTGTTCTGGTGCTCAGAATCCGCATTTCGAGGCCTCGTGACGACCCTCGTGTACGCGTGAGAAGAAACACAGGGGCTCATGCCCCGGCCAGCCGCATCGCCTTCATCGTTTTTGCAATACCCAGCACCGTTATCACCCGCTTGAGGTTGTAAGCCAACACGTGGAGACTCATTTCTGTGCCGACGTGCTTCATGGTCTTCATCAAGAAGTGCGTCGAGCCCATCCAGTGCTTCAGCGTTCCGAAGACATGTTCAATCGTGGATCTCCGAAGCGTCATGGCGTCGAGTTTTCGATCCATTCTTTGCTGCACGCGCTCAAGCACTTCCTCATGCTCCCAGCGGCGGATACGTCGATAGTCGCCCGGCGTGCACTGGGCCTTCATTGCGCACCGCGGGCATGCACTACTCCAGTACAAATCCGCATTGAGGTCGCTCTTTTTTTCATACGTGCTGAATCTGTATATCGCCCGCTCGCCTGCTGGGCATTGGTACTCGTCGTCCTTGGCGATATAGATGAAGTCAGACTTGTCGAATCGCCCCTCGGACTTGGCATTTGATGTCATCGGCTTCGGCACGTAGGTCGTGATGTCAGTGTCCTCGCAGAGCTTGAGCTCAGTGCCGTTGAAGTAGCCGCGATCGGCAAACACCTTCAGCTTGCTCTTGCCAATCGCCTCGCGCGCAGCCACTGCCATCTTGCTCAGCTGTGCCCTGTCATTGCCGATGTTTGTGACCTCGTGGGCAATGATCGGATGATGCTTGCGATCAACGGCCGTCTGGACGTTGTAGCCTACCAATCCGGTGCTCTTGCCCTGCTGAAGCATCGAACGCGCGTCGGGATCTGTCAGCGAGCGCTGTTGACCAGGTTCGTTCTTCAACTCCTCTTTGGTCTTGTCCAATTGACGCATCTGATCGCGCAACTTCCGGATCTTCTCCTGCAGGCGATCGGTCTTCGCTTCGATCTCTGCCGGTTGTGTGCGGTCCGCCGTCTCCAGGGCCTCCAAGTAGCGCTTGATGCTCTGCTCAATCTGTTCCTTGCGGGCGTCGATCTTCCCGGGCGAGAAGTTTCGGTCTCGACTGTTTACCGCCTTGAACTTGCTGCCGTCGATCGCTACCACGCCTTGTGAGAAGAGCTTGAGCTGCCGGCACAGTACGATGAACTCTCGGCACACGTTCCGGATGCCATCACCATTCCCACGCCTAAAGTCTGCGATGGTTTTGAAGTCCGGTGCAAGCCTGCCGGTAAGCCACATCAGTTCGACATTGCGTTGGGCTTCACGCTCGAGGCGTCGACTGGACTGGATGCGGTTGAGGTATCCGTAGATGTAGAGCTTCAGCAGGACTGAAGGGTGATACGAGGGCCGTCCGGTCGCCGCCGGATCCGCGCCTTCGAAGCCCAAGGCATGTAGATCCAACTCTTCAACGAAGACATCGATGACTCGCACCGGGTTGTCTTCACCGATAAAGTCGTCAAGGCACTCTGGCAGCAACGTCACTTGCTGTCGGTCTTCGCCTTCGATGAATCGCTTCATGGGCCACCTTGCTCAGACGAGTTGGCCAATTTTAATTTGAGTGACGACAGTCACGAAGCGTTTTCACACAGCCTCGGCCCGAACCACCATTCCGGCGCTGATGCAAGCAGCCATTCGATGTGACGCGGCCAGGTTGCTTCACCCGCTCCGGTCACTTTCGCCGTCCAGTCGCCCGCCGATCCGCGGACGAGCATCCCGAAGTCAAGTTCCAGACTAGACCAGTCAGTCGCAAAGAAAGGCGCGGACGTCAGGTATCGGCGATCTCCGTCGTTCGCCGGAAAAATTCGACCGACAGCAGCCAGTGTGGATCAGTCGTAGCGGGTGGACTCGCGACCGGTTGCTCATGGCCGGGACTGCCTGTTCACCAACCTCTCCAATAGAAGTCGTTGGCTATTCCGGGCGATAGCGCCGAAGGTCAATACCAACGACCACCAAAGGCACCCAGACAAGGGCAAGTGGATTAAAAGATACGGCAAGTTCCAGCGCGGGCTTCTATAGAAAAGTGACGCGAAGACTAGCGACCAGCAGCGGCTCACTTGGCGACGGCGTAGAACACGGGTGGGCTTCGCCGGAACCCAGGCCCAAGATCAAGAAATCGAATCGCGTTAACGGCTTACCGGCCACGCCGGAGGAGCAGGCACTTCACCTTGCGAGATAAGTGATTCATACGTCCGCCTTCAGTATGGGCGGGCGCGGAGAGAAGATGCCCTGACGGGTCTGTAGGTCGGGCCGATAGATAACGAAGCCTCCGCTGGCAGCTCTTACCTTGTATGACTTGGACGGCGTGGTTGCCGATTCGACCATGTTCCGGAGCACCCGCTGGGCGCGCGGGGACATCTCTC